>NZ_JBEZIQ010000049.1:0-74490 GCF_040651155.1 Kitasatospora sp. NPDC048545 | reverse complement strand
CGACGAACGCCGCAAGCGCGGCCAGGTGCTGCTGGAACCGGTCCGTACGGGACACCTTCGGCTTCGCCTCGGCGGCCTGCTTGGCGGCTGGGATCCCCCGGAGCCGGCCCGGCCCTGTGGATTGCGAAGCGGCCCGCTGTCAGGCCCCCAGGGAGGTGAGCAGGCGGGCCACCTCGTCCGTGACGGCCCGGCGCGCGGGCTCGAAGCACTTGCGCGAGTCCGTCAGATCGGGGTCGGCGGCCAGCATCTCCCGGACGACGCCGGTGAAGACCGTGGTCAGCCGGGAGGAGATGTTGATCTTCGTCATGCCGGCGGCGATCACCTGGGCGAGCTCCTCGTCGGCCACGCCCGACGAACCGTGCAGCACCAGCGGCACCGGCAGCGCCTCGCTCAGCGTGGTGACCAGGTCCTTGTCCAGGACGGCGGTCCGCTCGCGCATGCGGTGCGAGGAGCCGACCGCGACGGCCAGCGCGTCGACTCCGGTGGCCCGGACGAAGGCCAGCGCCTCGTCCGGGTCGGTCCGCACGCCGAACGCGTGCGCGCCGCCCTTGCCGCCCACCTTGCCGAGTTCGGCCTCGACGAAGACCTCGCGCTCGTGGCACCAGGCGGTCAGCTCCGCCGTGGCGCGGACGTTCTCCTCGTACGGCAGGTCGGAGTAGTCGACCATGACGGACCGTGCGCCCGCCTCGACGCCCGCGCGGATCATGTCCGGGTCGGTCAGGTGGTCGAGGTGGACGGAGAGCCCGGCGGCGGAGTCCTCGGCCAGGGCGAGCGTCGCGCGCAGCAGCGGCATCATGCCGCCGTGGTAGTCGATGCAGTTCTTGCTGATCTGGAGGACCAGCGGGATTCCGGTCTCCTCGGCGGCGGCGACGATCGCCTCGCCCGTCTCCAGGTGGATGACGTTGAAGGCCAGTGCGCCGACACCGGCTGCGCGTGCGGCGTCGACGATCGACGCGGTGGGGACCAGCGGCATGATCGGGATTCCTTTGCTTGGTGGGCGTGCCACTGCGTGCGGCGGTGCGCGAAGGGGCGGTGTGCAGAGCGGCGGTGCGCGAAAGGGAGGGGAGCCGGTCGGCGTCCGGGCCGAGCGGCGGACGGGGGCGGCCCACCGGGCCGGAGCCGCGGCGGGTCGCCCCCGTCGGAAGGTGGGCCCGGACCGGTCAGCCGGCGGGTTGCGGCTGGGTGGCGGTCAGGTGGGCGGCCAGGCTGCTGACCGTGGAGTGCGAGAACACGTCGACGATCCGCAGCCCCGGCCAGTGCGCGCGCAGCTCGGTGGTGACCCGGACGACCATCGCCGAGTCCACCCCCAGGTCGAAGAATCCGGTCTCCCAGTCGATCGCCGGCAGGCCCAGGGCTTCGGCGAAGACCTCCGCGATGGTCTCGGATGCGGTTTCCTGGGTGGTGGTCATGCCATCGCCTCCGAGAGCACCTTGCCGGCCCGGGCGACCCGGTCCAGCTCGCCGGCGTCGTCCATGTTCACGATCACCCCGTCGATGCCGCAGTCCCGGTACTGCCGGACCCGCTCGGCGACCTGGTCGGGGGTGCCGCACAGGGAGATGGCACGGACGGCCGACGGGCGGATGCCGTGCAGCTTGGCCAACGCCTCGGCGCCGCGCTCCAGTTCGGCCTCCGAGTCCCCGATGATCGCGGTGCCCAGCCAGGTCTTGGTGACGGTGTCCGGGTCCCGGCCGACGGCCTCGCAGGCCCGGTTCAGGACGCCGATCTTGTGGCGCACGGTCGCCGGGCCGCCGAAGAAGTTACAGCCGTCGGCCAGCTTGGCGATCATCGGGATGGTGGTCTTCTCGCCGCTGCCGCCGATCAGGATCGGCGGGCCGCCGGGGGTGGTCGGCTGCGGCACGTTCAGCGCGCCGCTGACGCGGTGGTACGTCCCCTCGAAGGACGGGGCGTGCTCGGTGAACATCGCCCGGCAGATCTTCACCGCCTCCCGCAACTCCCGCATCCGCTGCCCGAGTTCGGGGAACGGCATGCCGTACGCCTCGTACTCCTCGCCGTGCCAGCCGGCGCCGACGCCGAGCACCGCGCGGCCCTTGCTGATCACGTCGATGTTCGTGACCATCTTCGCCAGCAGGGCCGGGTTGCGGAACCCGACGGCCGAGACCAGGACGCCGAGCTTGGCCGTCGAGGTCAGCGCCGCGAGGGCGGCGAGCGTGGTGTACGCCTCCGGCATGGGGTCGGCGGCCTCGCCCACGCTGGAGATCTGGTGCACGTGGTCCATCGCCCAGATGCTGTCGAAGCCCGACTCCTCGGCCGTCCGCGCGACCGCGACGACGTGGTCGAACAGCCGGCTGTCCGGGACCTGGGGGAAGGCGTAGCTCGCGAACTGGAAACCGACCCGGGTGAACGGTGTTGCGGTCACACCCGCTCCAGCAGTCGCAGGTCGAGCAGGCGGGCGAGGAAGTCCTCCACCGGGCCGCGGACCTCGTCCACCGGCCGGCCGGTGACCTCGGCGACCCGCGCCACGACCTCGCGCACCGGACGGCTGCCGTCGACCTGGCGCCACACGTCGCGGGCCTCGGCGTCGAACAGGTAGCGCCCGATCAGGGTCTCGACCAGCAGGCCGTCGTCCTCACCGCGGCGCACGGTGACGTCGAGGGCACGGACGAGCACCTCGTCCATCAGGGTTGTCATGCGTCTGCTCCAGTCTGCTGGT
Source organism: Kitasatospora sp. NPDC048545 (assembly GCF_040651155.1). Taxonomy (NCBI): domain Bacteria; kingdom Bacillati; phylum Actinomycetota; class Actinomycetes; order Kitasatosporales; family Streptomycetaceae; genus Kitasatospora; species Kitasatospora sp. NPDC048545. The sequence goes on along the minus strand of NZ_JBEZIQ010000049.1, from coordinate 71,819 downwards.
GGTTCTCGATGAATTCCGTCATCGCCGAGATGGTCGGGGTCTGGAAGGCCAGGTCGAGCGGCAGCGAGAGGCACAGCTCCTCGTTGACCCGCGCGCCGATCTCCACCGCGGTGAGGGAGTCGCCGCCAAGGTCGAGGAAGTCCGCCTCGGGGTCGGTGCTCGTCAGGCCGAGGACCTGGGACCACGCGGTGGTCACCACCTCGGCGACGGTCGCCGCGTCCTGGCCGGCCGCCGCGGTGTCCGTGTCGTCCGGGTGCTGCTGAGGGGCCTGCTTCTCCATCCAGTGGCGCTGGGCGGCGAACGGGTAGGCGGGCAGCGACACCACCCGGCGCGTCTCGGTCCCGTAGTACCCGGCCCAGTCGATCGCCGCGCCGCGGGCCCAGGCGAGGGCGACGGTGTCGGAGAGCCGGTGGTCGGGGCCCAGGCGCAGGCGGTCCGGGGCGACGGGCGCCTTCGGTGCCCCGGCGGACTGCGCGCCGGCGTGCAGGACCCGGCCCAGCTCCTGCGCGGGGCCGCCGGCCAGCAGCCAGTCCGCCGCCGGCGCTGCGAACGGCGGGACGTCGACGCGGGCCAGGCTCACCCCGGCCAGCTGCAGGGCGCGCAGCGGGACGAGCACGGCCAGGGCGCCGGCGGCCTCCTCGGGCAGGGTGTCGAACACCGTGCCGTCCGCCCGTCCGCCCTTGGCGTCGAGCAGGGCCGTGTACTCGGCGAGCGCCGCGGCGGCCAGCGGTTCGGCCGCGGTCTCGCGCCGTGCCATGGCGACGAGTTCGTCGGGCCGGCCCTCGACCGCGAGGGAGATGCGGGTGGTGCGGCCGGTCGGCCGGTGCGGTGCGCGCAGGGCCGTCACCAGGTCCTCGGCGTCGGCGTAGGAGCCGGCCCAGCGGGCCGCGTGGGCGGGCCGGGCCACGGCGAGGGTGTACGCGGTGTCGGCGAACTCCCGCTCGGACAGCCGGGCCCCGGCCTCCAGCCGGTCGGCGAGGCGGGCCTTGGCCCGCGCGAGGTCGTCGTCGGTGCGCGCCGAGAGGACCACGGCCTGCCGGTCCCGGGGGGCCGGGTCGGTGTCCGCCTCGTCGGTGTCGGCCACGATCACGTGGGCGTTGGTGCCACCCAGACCGAACGAGCTGACGCCCGCGACGCGCCTGGCGTCCCGTTCGGGCCAGGCCCGCGTGCCGGTGTTGACGTAGAGGGTGGTGCCGTCGAGCTCGATCGCCGGGTTCGGCTCGGTGAAATGGAGGCTCGCCGGGATCACCCCGTGCCGGACGGCGAGGGTGGCCTTGATCAGCCCGGCCACACCGGCCGCGGCGTCGGTGTGCCCGATGTTGGTCTTCACCGAGCCGAGGGCGACGGCGCCCGGGCCGCGGTCGTCGTCGGCGAACACCCGGCTGAGGGCCTCCACCTCGATCGGATCGCCCAGCGGGGTCGCGGTGCCGTGGGCCTCGACGTAGGAGACCTCGCGCGGCTCCACGCCGGCCCGCCGCATGGCTGCCCGGACCACGGCCTGCTGGCCCTCCACGTTGGGCACGGTGAAGCCGGCCCGGGAGCTGCCGTCGTTGTTGGTGGCCCAGCCGCGGATCACGCCGTAGCGGCGGTCGCGGTCGGTGCGGGCCTGGCCGTCGCGCTTGAGCACGACCATGCCCGCGCCCGACCCGGGCACGGTGCCGGAGGCCCCCTTGTCGAAGGTCCGGCAGTGGCCGTCCGCGGAGTTGATGCCGCCCTGGACGTACTCGTAGCCGTCCACGTCGGGCATCAGCAGGCTGACCGCGCCGGCGACCGCGATGTCGCAGTCACCGGCCGCCAGGGCCTGGCAGGCCAGGGCGATCGCGGTCAGTCCGGTGGAGCAGCTGGCCTGGACGGTCAGGCTCGGTCCGCGCAGGCCCAGCTTGAAGGCGATCCGCGGCGCGAGGAAGTCCTTCTCGTTGGCCAGGGCCAGGCGTAGCTCGCCCAGGTTCTCCACGGCGGCGGTGTCGGGGGCGACGTGGTCGCGCAGGTAGGTGTTCTCGCCGGAACCGGCGAAGACGCCGATGACGCGGTCGCCGCCGCGGCCGAGGTAGCCGGAGTCCTCCAGGGCGGCGGCGGCCACCTCCAGCAGCACCCGGTGCTGGGGGTCCATCGCCGCGGCCTCGGCCGGCGGGATCCGGAAGTACTCGGCATCGAAGTCCTCGATGCCGCCGACCCTGCCGACCGCCCGTACGTGGTTCCCCTCGGCGGGGCCGCGCTCGATCGACTCGACGCCGGCCGTCAGATTGGCCCAGAACGCCTCCGCGCTGTCCGCGCCGGGGTAGCGGCAGGCCATTCCGATGATCGCGATCGGGGTCGCCGTTGTGATGACATCGCCTGTCACGGCTTGGGAGTCCTCTTCGTTCGAACGGTCACGGCCTCGAACGGCCGTGACCGGGGCGGTCATTACTCGGGCAGGACGGGCTTGGTCAGCACGGCCGGCGCGCCCGCGCCGATGTGCCGGTAGCGCCGGGCGGCGGCCCGCGCGACGAGGTCCGGGAACGTGTCCGCGTCGAAGGGTTCGAGTCCCTTGGTGGAGAAGCGTTCCAGGTAGGCGGGCCCGTACTGGGCGTCGTAGACCGAGAAGCCGGCGTTCGCGAGCGTGAGCACGGCCATCCCGGAGAGGAAGTTGCCGGACTCGGCGACCCGGTGGAACTTGGTCTCGCAGAAGTAGACGCCGCCGACCAGGACGCCGAGCTCGCCGGCGATCAGGTCATCGCCGTTCCAGACCTCGAAGGAGGAGGCGAGTCCGGCCCGGTGCAGGGCCCGGTACTGGTCGGCGATGGCCGGGGTGATCCACTCGGTGTCGTTGCTGCGCGGGGTTTCGGCGACGCCCTGCAGCACCTGCTCGAAGTCCCTGTTGATCCGCCCGGTCCAGCCGAGCCGGCGGGTCCGCTTCCACACGCTGTCCGGGAAGCGGGCGTGGGCGAGGTCGAGGTAGAAGCGCGGTTCGGGGACCCGCCAGACGATCTCGTCGCCCACGCCCCACGGCACGTGCCCGCTGAGGTAGCCGGCCAGGACCGGGTCGAGCGGCGCCGAGATCGTGTCCCCCGTCACGGGTCGGTCGCCGCTCACCCGAGGGCCGCCTCTTCGAGGTTGGTGACGGTGGTGCGGGCCCAGTTCGCGATGCGCAGGACGCAGTCGCGCTCCGACTCGCCGGGGCCGGGGCCCTGGAGGACCTGGGTGCGGTAGCCGTCGACGGTCAGGCCGGACGCCGGGGTCTCCTCGATGCGGCGCAGCAGCCACTTGTCGCTGCGGCACAGCGAACCGGCGAGGACCAGGGCGCCGTCGGCGATCCACGCCGCGGCGGTCATGGCGGCGATGCGGGCGCTCTTGACGTCGTCGTTGCGCAGCATGCCGGCCACGTCGGTGAGCCGGTTCTCGGCGTCGATCTTGAGGGTGCGGGTCAGGGCCCGCTGGTACGAGGAGGAGGCGATCAGGCGGCTGGTCTCCTCGAAGAACTCCTCGCCCTTGAGGGGCTTGGCGATCGAGAGCCGGTACACGAAGTCCTTGACGACGGTGCCGGACTCGCAGAACTCGGGCTCCTCCGCCGTCAGGTAGGGGGCGAGGGCCTGCGCGGGCGCGTCCGTCGGCCAGATCTTCAGGTCGATGCGGGAGTCGCCGTAGCGGCCCATCCAGGTCAGGCAGGTCAGGCCGCTCTCGTCGGTGCTGCGCCACATCTCCATCGTGTCGTCGACGGGCAGGTCGAGGTCGGTGTCGGTGAAGGCGTAGGCGTCGACGTCGCTGAACGGGTTGGCCCAGCCGGCCGCGGTGGAGCCGGTCAGGCAGATCGCCTTGGCCTCGGCGAGGCCCGGGAACTGCGCCAGCAGTCCGGCCAGGGAGACGTCGGGGGCGGTCAGCTCGCCGGGTTGGTCGCAGAGGACCTTCAGTGAGGGGGCGAAGGCGGGTCGGTCTGTCATAGGGGAGTTGTCCTCCGTAGTTCCCAACAGGGTGGAACCGGGCCGTGGGCCGGTGCGGAACGTGCCGAGACCGGGCCGGTCGCGCGGACGCGGCGGGGCGGCCGCGGGGCGGGCGCGCGGCCGTGCCGTCCGGGCGGCGGTGGGTCAGGCGGACTTCAGCAGCTTGTCCACGGCCCGGGTGAAATCGCCGAACCGGGGGTTGGCGAAGATGAGCTGTACCGGCACCTTGCGGAGCAGGGCGTCGGAGAGCTGGGCGCACATCCGGACCGCAGCGATGGAGGTGCCGCCGGCGTCGAAGAAGTCGGTCGTGGCGTCCACCTCCTCGGCCGGGGTCCAGCGGATCCACGCGGCGCGCACCGAGGTGGCGACGTCCGGTGCGGCGAGGACGCCGAGCTTGGCGCCCTGGGCGTGCTCCAGGCCCGAGGTCACCTGGATGCGGTCCGGCTGCCAGGCCGGCGGCAGCACCGCGGCGAGGTGGCCGGCGACGCGCTCGCGGACCTGCTCGGGGGCGTCGGCGGACTGGACGACGACCAGGAGCGCGTCCGAGTTCCGGTCCAGGCGGACGACGGCGCCGAGCACCCCGGCGCACTCCCGGGCGGCCGCGGCCAGGGACTCCCCGTTGACGGTGACCCCGCCGCGCTTGAGCCGGGTGAGGTCGGCGCGTCCGTGCAGGTAGACGTAGCCGTCGGAGGCGAGTGAGGCCAGGTCGCCGGTGTCGTGGGCGGGGGCCGCGCCGGCCGCCGGCCGGGCGCCGAGCAGGAGCCGGCCCCGTCCGTCGGTCCCGGCCTCGGGCCGCAGTTCGTAGCGCATGAAGGGCAACGGGGCGCCGACGGGCACGTCCTCGGGGTGGGCGGTGGCCTTGGGAAGTTCGTCGAAGTCGAAGACGAAGCAGGTCGGGGCGAGTTCCGAAGTCCCGTAGGCGTTCAGCAGTTTGACGCCGGAGAGCCGCTCGCGGGCCCACTCGACGAGCGGCCGGGCGACCGGCTCGCTGCCGAGGACCACCAGGCGGACGGAGGGCGGCAGGCCGCGCTCGGTCCTGCGCATGAAGTCGATCACGCCCATCCCGTAGGAGCTGGGCAGGTTGACCACGGTGATCCGCTGGGCCTCCAGGAAGTCCAGGAAGGTCTCGGCGGACGGCGCGTGCTCCCACGGCGGGACGACGACGGTGGCGTCGGCCCGGAAGGTCGGGACCACCTCCTCCACGAACACGTCGAACCCGGCCGGGGCGAACTGGAGCACCCGGTCGGTGTCCGTCAGTCCGTAGGCCTCGCGGATGTCGTGGAGGTAGGCCTCGAAGACCGCGCGGTCGATGGGGGCGATCTTCGGGTCGCCGGTGGTGCCGGAGGTGGCCGCCAGGTACACGGCGTCCGGCCAGGCGGCCGGCCGGTCCGCGCCGGTGGCGGTGACGGTGAACGCGCCGACGGAACCGGTCACCACGGCGGCGGCCCCGGAGGCCTCGCGCAGCCGGGCCCGTCGGTCGGCGGGGTCGGCGGCGGAACCCAGCAGGGGGATGTCACCGGCTTCCAGCACCGCCAGCAGTGCGACGACCGAGGGCAGGCCGCGGTCGCATTCGATGGCCACGACCTTGCGTCCGGTGCCGCCGGTCCGGCCGAGTTCGGCGGCCAGTTGCCCTGTCTGTGCGACGACGTCGGTGTGTCGCCACTCGTAACCCGCAGTCACTCCCACTCCTCCACTCACGCACCGCGCCGGGGCGGTCGTTTCGATCATTGGCCCACCGGAGGTGTCACCGGTGCAGTGCGGCATCGAGGTCCTCGGCCACGGACTCCGCGAGGCCGGTCCAGGACGGGCCGGAAAACAGGTGGTCGGCCCCCGCGAGTTCGCGGATCCGGGCGTGACCGGTGGTCTGGGCGTGCCATCCGACGACGTCGTCGAGGGCGATCTCGTCGTCGGCGGTGCCGCGGAAGACGGTGAGCGGCACGTCCCGGAGCGGTCCTTCGCGGTAGCGGTACTTGCTGATGGCCCGCATGTCGGCCTCCAGGACGGGCAGCAGCAGCTCCACGATGTCCGGTTCGGCGAGCAGGTCCTGGTCCAGGTAGCGCCGGGCGAGCTGCTCGCGGGAGACGAGTTCCTCGTCGGCGGCCTGGGCGGCTTGCGGAGGCGGGAGCTGCGAGGCCACGGCGAGGTGGACCACGGAGGGGCCGAGTTCCCGGGCGAGTTCGAAGGCGACCAGGGCTCCCGAGCAGTGGCCGAACAGGGCGACGCGCCGGTGGGGGAGGCCGGCGACGGCCTCCCGCACCTCGGCGATGATCTCGGCCACGTCGGTCAGGGCCGGTTCGGCCATGCGGTTCTCCCGGCCCGGCAGCCGTACGCCGTACACGCCGACGTCCTCGGGGAAGGCGTCCGCCCAGGTCCGGAAGACCACGGCGCTGGCGCCGGCCCAGGGCAGGCAGATCAGGGCCGGTCCGTCGGGGGTGCCGGGTGCCCAGGTCACGAGGGGTGTGGGCGCGGGCCGTTGCGGTTCGTCGGTGCTCATTCCGCGGCCGCCGGTTCGAGCGTCGGCGCCGGCGTCGGCGCCCCCGACCGGACCTGCCAGACGCCGGGCACGAAGAGGATGCCCACGGTCACCACCACGAGCAGGCCGGCGGAGCCGAGCATGACGGTGTTGGAGCCGATGGCGGCCCCGATCGGGCCGACCAGGGCGAAGCCGACGGGCTTGAAGACCTGGGAGCCGAAGAAGTCGAAGGAGCTGATGCGTCCGAGGGCCTCCTCGGGCACGTTCTCGTGCAGGGCCGTGTACCAGAGGGTGTCGCCGAGTTCGGAGCAGGCCCAGGCGAAGACCGCCACGCCCTGCAGCACCAGCAACGGGGCGCCGACCGCGAACAGGACGAAGAACAGGCCCACCGGGAGGATCAGGAACTGGCCGAAGACCAGGGGGAGTTTGGGCTTCACCCTGGTGGCGACGAGCGCGCCGAGGATGGCACCGATGGAGGTGGCCGCGAGCAGGCCGCCCCAGGCTCCGGCGCCGCCGAGGTCCTCCTTGGCGATCCGGGCGCCCAGCACCATGAAGACCGGGAACACGGCCAGCTGGAAGAGGCCGAAGGACGAGACGATCGTCCACACCCAGGTCCGGGAGGTGAACTCCTTCCAGCCGCCCTTGAGTTCGTTGAGGACGGACTCCGCCTTCTCCCGCTTCGGGTCGGCGATCCGCATGAAGCAGAAGGCGATCGAGGCGAGGAGGAAGGTCCCGGCGTCCGCGGCCATGCCCCAGCCCGCGCCGACGGTGGCCACCAGCAGGGCGCCCGCCATCGGGCCGATGACGCCCAGGCCGTTGCGGGACAGCGCCAGCAGGGCGTTGGCCTTCTGGAGGTGCTCGGGGCTGACGCTCTGCGGGACCACGCTCAGCGAGGCCGGCAGGAACAGCGCGTTGCCCAGGCCGTAGACGACCTGGAGCAGGGCGATCTTCCAGACGGTCGCCGAGTCGGACAGGACCAGGGCGCCCGAGGCCGCCTGCGCGCCGAACATCGCGACGTTGGCGGCGATCATCAGCTTGCGGCGGGACAACCGGTCGGCCCAGACGCCGCCGAGCAGCAGCAGCGCGATGGTGGGGATCTCGCGGGCCAGCAGGACCATGGCGAGGCCCTTGGGGCCGGCCAGGTCCAGCATGGCGAATGTCAGGGCGACCAGGGAGATCCCGTCACCGAGGGAGGAGATCGCCCGGGCGCCGAACAGCATCAGGAAATTGCGTTCGGTCAGCGGACCCCGTGGCCGTCGTGGCGGGATTGATGGCGCAGGCAAGCTTTCTTCTCCTCCCGAAAGTTCCCAAGCGCCGAATTTTGTTCGGTGCATCCCCGAGGCGCTTGAGAGCGATCAACATAACCCGCAAGACGGTGTACCGCCACCCAAATTGAGGAGTGAATCCACTTCACAAAGTGTTCGTGTGAAGTGTGCCACATCCACACATCCCGACTATCGGTGTCCGTTTCACCCGCTATCGGCGGGGAGAATCGGGTGGGGCGGTTCAGAACCGGACAACCGGCGCTTTTGCCGACGGATTCGCAGAGATCGCCGGAACCGGCTCCGGCGGTACCCCCGGCACTGGCCGCCGGATTCCACTTCTATGTCCGATTTGGGGGCCTCCGAGGGCCCGGGCGAATCGGGCAAGGCCTCCATCTCGCACAGAGCATGACATAGCGTCAACTTGCGGAACGTTAAACTCCGGGGGTAGCCCGCGGAAATTCCAAGGGTTAATATGGCTGCTCTCCGGTGCTCTCCGGCCCGCTCTCGATGCGGGCCGGGAGGTGTCGGAAGAACGGGGGAATCGGGCATATCTGCCCGTGTCGCAGCGGCTTCCTGGCTGTATTCACGCAGTTCAGGGCCGTTTTTTCGCGTGCCGTCCAGGACGGTCGCGTCATGCGGGACGACCGGCCATGCCGCCGGCGACTTCCCCGGAGCTGCCATTGGTGCGGAAGTGCCTTCCGACGTCGTTTGTGCGACGAGAATCGGTCGGTATTCCGGCGCATACCCGCAGACCTGCGCCGCGAATTCCTTCCGTCTCGAAAATCGACATCCGGAACGGGCCTCACGAGGACACCGCGGATCTAGAGAGGAAGCTGTGACCCCGATACGCCTGGCAATTGTTGGTGGCGGCCCCTATTGCACGTACGCGATGGAGAGGCTGGCCGCTTCGATAGGCGCCGAAGGCGACCCCGTCGAACTCGTCATCCACGTCTTCGAACGCACCGGGCAATTCGGTGCCGGCCGGGTCCACAGTCCTTTGCAGGCCCCCACGAGTTTCCTCAACCGCGTCGCCGGACACGTCTCCTTCGGCGCCGACGAGAGCGTCGAGGACGCCGGCCCGCTGCTCCCCGAGGAGCTCCGCCCCAGCCTCTACACCTGGGCCCGCCGCAGGTTCGACCGGACCGGCGACCCCCGCTTCGACATCGGCCCGGACGACTGGCCCAAGCGCTACCTGCACGGCCTCGCCCTGCGCGAGCAGTTCGACGCCTACGTGGACATCCTGCGGGGCCGCCCCGGGGTGACCGTCGAACTGCACCACCGCGAGGTCACCGACGTCGAGGACCTCGCGTCCCCCGGCACCAGCGGCCCGCTGCGCCTCACCTCCGTCCCCGCCGCCGGCCCGGGAGCCCCCGTGCACACGGACGTCGACCACCTGCTGCTGCTCACCGGCCACTCGTACAACGACCCGCGGCACTTCCCGCGGACCCGCCGGTGGGCCGAGGACGCCGAACGGACCCCGGGAGCCGCGTTCCTGGCGAGCGCCTACCCCCTGGAGGAGCGGCTCACCGCCGACGTCGCCGGCCCCGGCACCGTCGTCGGCTGCGCCGGGACGATGCTCACCGGCATCGACGCCGTCCTCCACCTCACCGAGGGCCGCGGCGGATGCTTCGTCCGCACCGAGGACGGCGCCCTGCGCTACGAGCCCTCCGGCCGCGAACCCCGCTCCATCGTCGCCTTCAGCGAATCCGGGCTCTTCGCCTTCGCCCGGCCGCTCACCCCCGCCGGCGCCGCCAAGGGCAAGCACCGGGGCGTCTTCCTCACCGTCGAGGCCGTCGACCGGATCCGCGAGAACTTCGGCAGCGACCCCGTGCGCGTCGGAGAGGTGACCCGGCGTCAGATCGACTACGACCGCCACCTCCTCCCGCTCATCACGGCGGAGATGGCCCTGCTCCACCACACGACGCTGTTCGGCCCGGACTTCGGCCGCCACCTCGTACGGGTCTCGGCCGCCGCCCGGGAGGACTTCCTCGACCGGACCGCGGGCACCGCCCCCGCGCAGGACTCCGTCGCCCACCTCACCGCCCCGCTCGACCGGGCCGTGGCCGAGGCGGTGGAAGCCGTCGAATCGCTGCTCCTCGGCCGAACCCCGTACCGCGACCTCGCCGCCCGGCCGCGCGACTGGTCCTTCCCCGAACTGCTGCGCCGCTACGCCGACGTGGTGCTCGGCGCCGAGAACCGCCGGAGCCTGGAGGCCGTCCTCGACGACCCGGCCCGCACGGCCGAACTCGTCGCCACACTGACCTCGCCGACCCGGCACGCCGTCCTGCCCTCGGGCAACCTGTTCTCCTGGGAACGCACCCTCGAACCCATCGCCCCGGGCGACCGCACCTCCCCCGAGCAGTACCGCAAGGCGATGGTCGAATTCATGGCCACCGACCACCTGTGGGCCCGCCAGGGCGTCTTCGAGAACCCCGCCAAGACCGCCGCGGACGCGGTCTGGCGCGGCCTGCGCCCGGTCATCGTGCACGCCGTCAACGACGGCGGCCTGCACGCCGACGCCCACCGCCGCTTCCTCGGCACCTGGCTGCGCCAGCACAACCGGCTCGCCTACGGCCCGGTCCCCGACGTCATGGACCGCATCCGGGCCCTCATCGAGCACGGCATCCTCGACGTGACCGCCGGCCCCGGCGCCCGGGTCGACACCGACGGCCGGCACCTCGTGGTCACCGGCCCGCACACCGGCGCCGCCCACCGCATCGACGTCCTCCTCGACGCCCGGGTCCCGGCCTTCGACGCCGCCGCCGACATCGCCCCCCTCTACCCCAACCTGCTGCGCCGCGGCCTGGTCCGCACCTGGGTCAACCCGCACCGGGGCGGCGGCGAGGACTTCCGGCCCGGCGGCCTCGACCTCACCGACGACTTCTGCGTCATCCGCCCGGACAGCAGCGTCGACCGGCGCATCAGCGTCCTCGGACCCGCCATCGAGGGACAGAAGTTCTTCCAGGGCGGTGCGATGAAGCCGGGCTCCGACCACCACGCCATGCGGTTCACCCTCCGCTGGTTGCGCACCTTCCGGGCCCAGGCCGGCCTGGGGAGCTGAAGCGGCCACGCCCGACCGCCCCTATCCGACCCCAGCAGAGACGCCACCGCCATGGACACCCACGCCCGCACCCAACCGAGCACCCCGGCCGCACACCCGACCGGGGTCCACCACCTCATCGGACAGCACGCCCGGCAGCACCCCGGCGCACCGGCCGTGCGCGAGGCGGTCACCGGCCGCGAACTCGCCTACGGCGACCTGTGGGACCTGGCGGGAGACCTCGCCGCACGCCTGACCGACGCGGGCCTGCGCCCCGGCGACGCCTGCGGCATCGCCCTCGACCGCGGAGCCCACCTGGTCGTCGCCGTGCTGGCCGCCGCCCGCGCCGGAGCCTTCTACGTGCCGCTCGACCTGGACGCCCCGCCCCAGCGCTCCGCCGCCCAACTGGCCGACGCCGCGGCGCGCTTCGTGGTCACCGCGTCCGGCGACGGCCGCGCGGCCGCCGTCGCGCCGGACCTGCCCAGGATCGAAGCCGTCCGCACCGCAGGAACGGCCGCACCGGACCACGGCCGCACCGGCCACGACGCCGACGGCCACGACGCCGGCGGGGACGACCCGCTGTACGTCAACTTCACCTCCGGCACCAGCGGACGCCCCAAGGCCGTCCTCGTCCCGCACCGCGCCGTGCTCCGGCTCGTCGACGAGCCGACCTACTGCACCCTGCGGCCCGGCACCCGGGTGGCCAACGTCGCCAACCCGGCCTTCGACGCCACCACCTTCGAGATCTGGGCCACCCTCGCCGCCCGCGGCACGGTCGTCGTCATGCCCTCCGTGGCCGCCACCGGCCTGGACCGCTGGCTGGACCTGCTGCGCGCCGAGGGCGTGGCGGCGATGTTCCTGACCACCTCGCTGTTCCACATGATCGCCCAGGAACGCCCCGGCGCCCTCGGCACCCTGGAGACGCTGCTCGTCGGCGGCGAGGCGCTGAGCCCCGAGGCCGCCCGCCGGGTCCTCGCCGCCGGCGGCCCCGACCGGCTGGTCAACGTCTACGGACCCACCGAGACCACCACGTTCGCCACCTACCACGACCTCGACGCCGAGAAGCTGCGCGACCTGGTGCGCGCACCCATCGGCGGCGCCATCCAGCACACCGAACTGCGCGTGCTCGGCCCCGACCTGGCACCCGTGCCCGACGGCGACCGCGGCGAACTGGCCATCGGCGGCCCGGGCGTGGCCCTCGGCTACCTGGGACGCCCCGAACTGACGGCGGAGCGGTTCACCACCCTGCCGGACGCCGCCGGCGACGGTGTGTTCTACCGGACCGGCGACCTCGTCCGCAGGCTCCCCGACGGCAGCCTGGAGATCTTCGGCCGGCTCGACCGCCAGGTGAAGATCCGCGGCTTCCGGGTCGAACTGGAGGAGGTCGAACGCGCCGCCGTGGCCACCGGCCTGGCCACCGCGGCCGTCGTCGAGAAGACGGGGGAGGGGGCCGCCGCCGTCCTGGTCGGCTTCGTCCTGCCCGCCGGGGACCGGCACGCGCCCGCCCGGACCGTGACCGAGCTGCAGGCCGCGCTCGCCGGCGAACTGCCCGGCTACATGCTGCCCACCCGGTGGACCGTCCTCGACGCCATCCCGCTGGGCCCCACCGGCAAGGCGGACCGGGACGCGCTGCTCGCCCTGGACCGGCCCGACACGCCCGCCGCGGCCTCCGACCCCGCCGCATCCGATGCCCCCTCCGCATTCGACTCCCCGGACCCCGGCGACGGCCCCGCCCCACAGGACGGCGATCCGGCCACCGAGGTCCGGCGCCTGTGGCGCGAGGTCCTGGAGGTCGCCGAAGCCCGGGACGAGGACAACTTCATCGAAGCGGGCGGCAACTCGATCCTCGCGATCCAACTGGCCGGCCGCGTCAACGAGGCCGTGTCCGCCGACCTCGGGCCGGCCGACGTCCTGCTGGCCACCGACCTGGCCGACCTGACCGAGAAGGTCCTGCACTCGGCGACCGCCCGGCGCTGACGGGAAAGACACGAAGGGGAGCAGAGCAGCGTGAAACTGATCCGACGGGGCGCCACCGACGCACCCCTGTCCGCAGCCCAGGAAAGCCTGTGGTTCATCGAACAGGCCCACCCCGGTACGGCCGCCTACAACGTGCCGCTGCTGCTGCGCTGGAACGAGGCGGTCGACGTGCCCGCCCTGCGCCGCGCCCTCCTGCGCACCGTCACCCGGCACGAGGCCCTGCGCACCGCCTACCGGCTGCACGACGGCCGCCCCCGGCAGGAGGTCCTCCCGCCCGGCCCCACCGACCTCGCGCTCCACCACGGCACCGCCCGGCCCGGCCCGGCCGAACTCACCGAACGCGCCCGCGCCCCCTTCGATCTGGCCTCCGGCCGCCCGCTGCGCTGCGACCTGTGGCAGGGCGCCCCCGAGGGCGACACCCTGCTCGTCACCCTGCACCACATCGCCTTCGACGGCTGGTCGCTGGGCACCTTCCTCGACGACCTCCACGACGGCTACCGGTCGGCGCTCGGCGCCGACGCGCCCGACACCGACACCGCCGCCGACACCGCCCCCGAACCCGACGTCCAGTACGCCGACTTCGCCCACTGGGAGCGCGCCTCCTGGGGCCTGCGCGACGTCGAGGGCCGCTCCGCCGCCCGCGCCGAGGAACTGACCGACGCCGACGACCCGCCGCTGTTCCCCGGCCGCGGCGCCCGCGGCACGCAAGCCCGCCCCGGCGGCCACCTCGCCTTCCCCGTCCCCGCGGACCTGTGGGAACGCACCGGCGCACTCGCCACCCGGCTGCGCGCCACCCCCTTCGTCGTCCTCTTCGCCGCCTTCCAGGAAGTGCTGCGCCGCTGGTCGGGCTCGACCGACTTCGTGGTCGGAACCGTCATGGCGAACCGGCCCAAGCGCTGCCTCGAAGGCGCGGTCGGCTGCTTCGTCAACACCGTGCCGCTGCGCTGCCGGCCCGCCGCCACGCAGACCTTCGAAGAACTGTGCGGCGACGCGCGCACCGAGTCCTTCCGCGCCCTGACCCACCAGGACCTGCCGTTCGACCGGCTCACCGCCCTCACCGCCGCCAAGCGCGGCACCGGACGGAGCTCGCTGACCGACGTCGCCTTCGGCGTCCAGAACGCGCCGATGCCGCGCACCGCCGGCCGGGCCCGCTGGCAGCAGCCCGAGCTGCTGCCCACCGGCACCGCCCGCTACGACCTGCTGTTCCTCCTGGAGGACCACCCCGGCGGGGTGACCGGCACGATCGAGTACGACCTCGACCTCTGCACCCCGCAGACCGCCGCCCGCTTCCGCGACGCCTACCTCGCGCTGCTCACCGCCGCCGTCGACGCCCCCGGCACGCCCCTGGCCCGGCTGCCGCTGTCGGCCCGCACCCCCCAGGCCCCCGTGCCCGGCGTCCTCGCCGGCCCGGCCCGGGACCACGCCCGCGCCGAGCCGCCCGCCGACCGCTCCCTGCTGGGCCCGCTGGCCGCCCGCCTCGCCGAGGACCCCGGGGCCGTCGCCGTCAGCGCCGGCACCGACCGGATCAGCCGCAGCGAACTCGACCACTGGTCCTGGGCGGTCGCCCACGCCCTCGCCGGCACCGGCACGCCGACCGGCGCCGAGGCCGCCGTTCCCGTCCTGGCCGCCCGCGGCCCCGCCCTGGCCGCCGGCTGGACCGGCGTGCTGCGCACCGGCCGCCCCTACGTGCCGCTCGGCCTGGACACTCCGGTGGAACGCCTGGAGTACATCCTCGGCGACCTGGGCGTGGACACCGTCCTGGCGGACGACGCCGGGGCCCGACTCCTGCGCGCCACCGGCGCGGACGTCCGGATCCTCGACCTCGACGCCCTGCGGCACGGCCCGACCGGTGAGCGCCGCGCCCCCGAACCGGCCGGCGAGGACACCGCCGTCGTCATCTACACCTCCGGCACCACCGGCCGGCCCAAGAGCGTTCCCGTCCCGCACCGCGGCCTCGCCAACACCGCGCTGTGGTGGGCGGACGACTCCGGCCTCGGCCCGGCCGACCGGCTGCTGTGCGTGGTGGGCACCTCCTTCGACCCGGCGACCTTCGAGACCTTCCGGGCCCTGGTCTCGGGCGCCGAACTCGTCTACGCCGACGACGTGGAACGCAAGGACGGCCGGGCGATGCTCGCGCTGCTGCGCACCACCACCGTGGCCGCGATGACCCCCGGCCTGCTGCGCGCCGTCCTCGACGCCGAGGACGCCGAGGACGCCACCGCCGACGGGGCGCGGCCCGGGGCCGGCACCCTGCGGATGCTGTACCTCGGCGGCGAGAAGCTGACCCGCGCCCTGGCCGCGGAGTGCCACGCCCGCTGGGGCGTGCCCCTGCGCAACGTGTACGGCCCCACCGAGGTCTCCTGCACCAGCCTGTGCGCGCCGGTCACCCCGGAGGACCCCCGGACCCCCGCCATCGGCCTGCCCGTCTGGAACACCCGCGCCTACGTGCTCGGGGCGGACGGCGAGGAACTTCCCCCCGGCATCCCTGGCGAGCTGTACCTCGCGGGCGCGGGCGTCTCGCGCGGCTACCTCGGCCGCCCCGACCTGACCGCCACCGCCTTCCTGCCCGACCCCTTCGCCCCCGCGGACGAGCCCGACGCCCGGATGTACCGCACCGGCGACCGGGTCGTGATCCGCGAGGACGGCCTGGTCGAGTACCTGGGCAGGGCCGACGAGCAGGTCAAGATCCTCGGCAACCGCATCGAGCCCGCCGAGGTCGCCACCCTGATCGCGGAGCAGCACGAGGCCGTGCTGTCCGCCGCGGTCACCGCCGAGGGCGACCCGGCGCGCCTGGTCGCGTACGTGGTCCTCGACGCCTCCGGCGGCGCGCTCACCCACGAGGACGTGGTCCGCCCGCTGCTGCGCTGGCTCCCGGCCGCGGTGCTGCCCGGGACGGTCCACCCGGTGGACGCCCTGCCCATGACCGTCAACGACAAGATCGACTTCCGGGCGCTGCGCTCCCTGCGCGCCGAGCCGCTGCCGCGCGCCGGACACCGCGCGGTCGGTGCCGACCCGGCCCACCGCTGGGCGAGCGACCGCTTCCTGGCGGCCCTGGCGACCGAGGACCGCGGCGCCCCGGCCGGCGCCGAGCAGCAGCTCGGACCGGACGACGACTTCTTCGCGCTCGGCGGGCACTCCCTGCTGGCCGTGCGGATGCTCGCCGCCGTCGAGCGCGAGGACGGCCTCGCCCTCGCCCTGGGCGACTTCCTCACCAGCCCGACCGTCGCCGGCTTCGCGGCCCTGCGGGACGCCGCCCGGGGCGCGCACCCGGGCACCGGCCGGGCCGGCGGCGACACCCGCCCGGGCGCCGCGCGGGCCGAGGACGGCCGGCACCCGGCGACCCCGGTCCAGCAGCGCATGGCGTTCCTGGACCGGGTCGCCGGCCAGCGCGCCGCCTACCTGGCCCCCACGGTGGTGGAGTCGACCGGCGCCGACCCGCGGCTGCTCGCCGCCGCCGTGGCCGCCGTCGTCGGCCACCACCCCGCCCTGCGCTCGCGGTTCCGCCTCGACCTGGCGAGCCGGCAGGTGCTGTGCACCACGGACGCCCCGCTGCCCGAGGTCGAGGTCTCCGACGTCTCCGGCCTGGACGAGGCGGCGCTCACCGCCCTGCTCACGGAGTACTGCTGGACACCCTTCGACCTCGCCGAGCAGGCGCCGGTCCGCGCCCGGGTCCTCACCGCGGGCCCGCGCACCCTGCTGGTGCTCGTCATCCACCACATCGTCGCCGACGGCTGGGCGCAGCAGCTCCTGCTCCGTCAACTCGGCGACGTGTACCGGGCGTTGGCGGACGGGCGGAAGCCGGAACTGCCGGCCGCGGTGCACCCCGCCGACCTGGCCGCCACCGGCCCGGCCGACCCGGAGGCAGCCGACCGGGCCCCGTCCGGCGCCGACCCGGCCGAAGCCCTGCTGGCCCGCCTGCGCGGCGCACCCACCGACATCGACCTGCCGCGGGACCGGGAACGCCCCCGGTCCCAGGACACCTCGGCCGACGTCCGCCGGGCCCGGCTCACCGCCGGGACCAGCGCCGCCCTGCGCGCGACCCTCGCCGCCGAGCGGGCCACCGTGTCGATGGCGGCCCCCGCGCTGCTCGGCGCGGTCCTGGCTGGGACCGGCCGCCAGCGCGACTTCCTCTTCGCCTTCCCCTGGGCGGGCCGGGCGACCGTCGCCGAGACCGAGGCCGTGGCCATGCTGGTCAAGACCCTCGTGCTGCGGGTCGACCTGCGGGACGAGCCGACCTGGCGGGTCCTGCTGGAGCGGGTCCGGGACGAGAGCGTGGCCGGTTACCGGTACGCGGACGTGCCCTTCGAGACCCTGGTCGCCGCACTCGACCCGGGCCGCTCCCTCGGCCGTCCGCCCCTCACCCCGGTGCTCGTCACCGCGGTCATGGACCCGCCCGCCGTCCCCGACCTCGGGCCCGCCGCGCAGTCCCGGCAGCTCCCGCCGCCCGGGCTGCGGATCAAGTACGAACTCGAACTCACCCTGCGGGACACCGGCGACCGCATCGAACTCGAACTGGCCTACGCCACCGCGCTGTTCGACGCCGCCACCGCGCAGACGCTACTGGACGCCCTGGTCCGGGCCGCCGACCGGCTGGCCGCGGAGCCGGACGGCCCGGCCCTGCCGCCGCAGCCGGACCAGCGCGCACACACCGACCGGCCCGACCCGGGCCAGGAGACTGGAGAAGCACGACCATGACGGACCCGATCGAGGACGTACGCCGGATCTGGAGCACGGTGCTCGGCGCCGAGGTCCAGGACGTGGACGTCAACTTCTTTGACGCGGGCGGCCATTCGCTGCTCGTCATGGTCCTCCAGGAACACCTGGAGGAGATCACCGGACGCGAGGTCGCCATCGAGGACCTCTTCGAGCACCCGACCGTCCGCGCCCAGGCGGTCCTGCTGACCGACCGTCCGGCCACCGCCGCCCCGGCGGACACCGCCCTCGGCGGCCGCGACCGCTCCCGGCTCCTCGGCCGCAGCGGCACCACCCCCGGAGGCGCCGCGTGAACGCCGGCACCGACATCGCGGTCATCGGCACCGGCTGCCGCTTCCCCGACAGCCCGGACGCCGCCACCTTCTGGGACAACCTGCTCCGCGGCGTCGTCTCGACCCGCGAGCAGAGCGAGGAACGGCTGCGCGCCACCGGCATGTCGGACGCGGAGCTGAAGGACCCGGCCTTCGTGCCGGTCGCGGCCACCGTCCCCGACGTGGAGCTGTTCGCCGCCGAGTTCTTCGGCTACTCCCCGGCCGAGGCCGAACTGATCGACCCGGCCCACCGCCTGTTCCTCGAAGTGTGCTGGGAGGCACTGGAGTCCGCCGGGCACGCGCCCTCCGGCAGCGGCCCCGTGACCGGCGTGTTCGCCAGCGGCGGGCCGAGCCCGTACACCTTCGGGCTGCAGGCCGCGAAGGTCCGCGAGCACGGCCTTGCCGCCGCCGTCGACGACCTGGACCTCACGCTCGGCGGCACCGCCGACTTCATCGCCTCGCGGGTCGCCTACAAGCTCGGCCTGCGCGGGCCCTCCGTCGGCGTGCAGACCGCCTGCTCCTCCTCGCTCACCGGCGTCCACATGGCCGTCCTGAGCCTGCTCTCCGGCGAGTGCGACCTCGCCCTGGTCGGCGGCGCCGCCATCAGCGACCCCCTGGTGGGGTACACCCACGCACCCGGCGGCGTGATGTCCGAGGACGGCCACTGCCGCCCCTTCGACGCCCGCTCCACCGGCACCGGCGCCGGCGCCGGCGTGGGCGCCGTGGTCCTGCGCCGCCTCGCCGACGCCCTCGCCGACGGCGACCCGGTGCTCGCCGTCATCCGCGGCAGCGCGATCGGCAACGACGGCGCCGTACGGTCCGGCTTCACCGCGCCCAGCGCGGCGGGCCTGGCCGGCGTGGTCGCCGGGGCGCTCGCCGTCGCCGGGGCGCCGGCGCACACCGTGCGCTACGTGGAGGCCCACGGCTCGGGCACCCAGCTCGGCGACAGCCTCGAACTGCGCGGCCTGACCGACGGGATGCGCGCCGCGGCCCGCGACGCCGGCAGCCCCCAGCCCGCCCCCGGCGGCTGCGCGCTCGGCTCGGTCAAGGCCAACATCGGCCACGCCGGCTGGGCCGCCGGAATCGCCGGGTTCATCAAGGCCGTCCACGTGGCGCGCACCGGCGTCGTGCCCCCGCACCCGTCCTTCGAACACCCGCGGGACCCGGGCGTGCTGGCCGAGAGCCCCTTCCGGATCCCCACCGAGCAGGCCCCGGTCCGGGACGGCGACGACTGGCACGTCCTGGTGAACTCGATGGGCCTCGGCGGCACCAACGCCACCGTCGTCCTCGCCCCGCCGCCCGTGCCGACCCGGCCGTCGGCCGAACCCGGCGACCGGGTGCGCCTCGTGCTGTCCGCCCGGACCCGCACCGAACTCGACGCGCTCTCCCGCGCCGTCGCCGACCGCCTCGACGCCGGCGCGCCCGTCGGCGACGTCGCCCACACCCTGCGGGTCGGCCGCTCCGCCTTCGCCGAACGCCGGGTCGTGACCGCCGCCCCGGACCGGCTGGCCGCCGCCCTGCGACTGCCCCGACCGCCGCACGCCCGTACCGTACGGGCCACCTCCCGCCGGGTGCTCCTCCTGCCCCCGGCGCAGCCCGCCGTGCCCGCCCGGATCCTCGACCACCTCGTCCGGGCCTTCGCCGGCCAGGCCGAGGTGGCGGCCGGCCCGGCCGAAGCCCCCGCCGACGCCCACGTCCTCGCCCTGGTCGGCGAACCGGGCACCGCGGGCCGGCACCCCGAGCTGCTCATCGACGCCCACGGCGTGCCCACGCCCGACGCCCTCGACGAGGCGCTCACCACGGCCTGGCTGAACGGCGCCGCCGTCGACTGGGAGTACCTCGCCCGCGGCGGCCGCGGCCGCCGCCTGGACCTGCCCACCTACCCGTACGAGCGCCGCCGCTACTGGGCGCTGGACCACACCGCCCTGCCCCGGGCCGGCGCCCCCGCGGCCACCGCCGCGGCGCCCGCACCGCGCACCCGCACCGGCTCGGCCACCACGGACACCCTCCTGGACATCTGGACCGAACTGTTCGGCTCCGACACCATCGACCCCGACGACGAGTTCGGCACCCTGGGCGGCACCTCGCTGCTGTCCGTCCGGATGGGCCTGGAGATCCACGCCCGCCTCGGCGTCCTGGTCAACCTGCACCGGGCCGGCGGCAGCAAGGCCACCGTCCGGCGCCTCGCGGCCATCGTCGACGCCAGGAACACCGCGGACACCGGCCCCGACGAGCACGACCGGATCGCCGACGGCGAGGGCGCCCTCGTCGACGCCGACCTCGCCCTGCCGCTCGGCGAGACCGCCCCCGGACAGGCCCCCGGCACGGGCGTCCTCCTCACCGGCGCCACCGGCTTCCTCGGCGCCTTCCTGCTGCACCAGCTCCTCGACACCACCGAACACCGGGTGTACTGCCTGGTCCGCGCCGACGACGAGGCCGAGGGCCTGGAGCGGCTGCGCCGGGCCGCGGCGGCCTACGCCCTGCCCGCCCCGGACCCCGACCGGGTCCGGGTCGTCCTCGGCGACCTGAACACCGTCGAGCAGGTCTGCGAGGACCACCGGGACGGCGAACTCGCCCGCGAGGTCGGCCGGATCCTGCACTGCGCGGCCAGGGTCGTGTTCACCGAGCCGTACAGCGAACTGCGCTCCGAGAACGTGCTGGCCACCCTCGGCCTGCTGCGCTGGGCGCGCCGGCACGGGATCCGGGACTTCGGGTTCGTCTCCTCGCTCGCCGCCACCGGCGCGGCGCTCGGCGGCGACGGCCGGACCACGGAGACCCGCGAACAGCCCCTCGACCCCGCCCAGGGCGGCTACGGCGTCGGCAAGTGGGTCTGCGAGCGGCTGCTCGAACGTGCCGAGCCCGAGGGCATGCGGGTCCGGATCTTCCGGCCCGGCCTGATTCTCGGCTCCACCCGCACCGGCGCCTGCAACCCCAAGGACATGATCTGGCGGATGCTCGCCTCCGGGCTGGCCACCGGCGTGCACCCGCTCGACGACCGCCCGATGCCGATGGCCCCCGTCGACCTGGTCTCCAGGGCCGTCGTGGACCTGCTGTTCGCCCCCGGCGCGGCCGGCCGCGCCTACCACCTGGTCGCACCCGAGGGCTACGGCGCCCGCCGGCTGTTCGCCCTCCTCGGCGAGGCCGGCCTGCCCACCGGGCGGGCGAGCCGTTCCGACTGGCTCACCGCCGTCGCCGACCGGGCCCGCGCCGGCGACAACCCCATCCTGACCAGCATGGCGCTCTACGACCTGGCCGACCACGAGGGCGCCGACGCCGGCGTCGAAGCCGAAGCCTGGAAGCCCTGGCTGCAGGAGGGCGGACACCTGCCCGTGCCCACCGCGGCACTGCTGCGCTCCTCGCTCGCGCACCTCGCCGGCCGGGACCCGCACTACCGCGAACTGCTCGGCGCCACGCTCGCCGCAGCATCCGACCGAAACGAGTGAAGACGTGACGGAACAGCACAACCACCTGCTCGCCGTACTGGGCGCGGGCGTGATGGGCACGGGCATCACCGCCCTCGCCCTCGGCCACGGCGTTCCCGTCGTGCTGGTCGACACCGACGAGGAGATCCTGGCCCGCGCGGCCCAGGACGTGCGCCGACAGATCCGGCAGGGCCAGCTCCTCGGCAAGCTGCCGCGGGACATCCGCCACCCCGAGCTGCGGACCGTCACCGACCTCGACGCGATCGCACCCGCCACGGCCGTCGTGGAGGCCGTCGTCGAACTGCCCGCGGTCAAGGCGGACGTCCTCGCCAGGGCCTCGGCGCTGGTGAAGCCCGGCACCCCGGTGATCACCAACACCTCCGGCATCCCCGTCGACGAGCTCGCCGGGCACTGCGCCCGCCCGGAGGACGCCGTCGGCGCCCACTTCATGAACCCGCCGTACCTGATCCGCACCGTCGAGGTGATCCGCGGCCCCCGCAGCACCGACGACGCCCTCGGCCGCACCCTCGCGCTGCTCGCCGACCTCGACCGGGAGTCGATCGTGGTCGGCGACGGCCCCGGCTTCGTCATCAACCGGGTCCTCCAGCGGATGCTCAACGAGTCCGCGCGGATCGTGCAGGAGGGCATCGCCGGCCCCGAGGAGGTGGACGCGCTGTTCCGCGGCTGCCTCGGCCACACCACCGGCCCGCTGGCCACGGCCGACCTGATCGGCCTGGACAACGTGGCGGACAGCCTGCGGGTCCTGCACGAGCGCACCGGTGACGCCGGCTACGAACCCTGCCGGCTCCTGCTCGACAAGGTTGCCGCCGGCGACCACGGGCGCAAGACCGGCCGCGGCTTCTTCGACTACGGGTCCTGACCCGCATGCGCACCGACCCCGTGCAGGCCCCCACTCCCACCACACCACCGACCGAGAGGGACCCGATCGCCGTGTCCGCCACCTCCTCCCCCCAGCAGAACACCACCGAGATCGAGACCGGGCTGCTCGCCTTCCTGGAGAGCCGGGTCAAGGTGCCCGTGGACCCCGAGACCGACCTCTTCGCCTCCGGCGCCGTCACCTCCCTGTTCTCGCTGGAACTGGTCGTCCACGTGGAGACCGCGTACGGCGTGGCCGTCGGCGGAGCGGACCTGACGCTCGACAACTTCCGCACCGTCCGCGCGATGACCGCCCTGGTGGGGCGGCTGCGCGCGGACACGACGGGCGGCACCGATGCGTGAGTCCGCCCGGCAGGCGGCCGCCCTGGTGGCGGAGCTGACCGAGGGCCGCGCCGAGGAGTGGGACCGCACCGGGGAGATACCCCGGGAGGTGATCCGCGACCTGGGCACCAAAGGCATCCTGTGCGCCGACGTGCCCGAGGCGTTCGGCGGCCTCGGACTGAGCAGCCTCGACCTGGGCGAGCTGATCGCCGCGACCGGCGAGGCCTGCAGCTCGCTGCGCAGCGTCATGACCTCCCAGGGCATCGCCGCCTGGACCGTCACCCGCTTCGGGACGCCCGCCCAGCAGCAGGAACTCCTGCCTCGGCTGACCTCGGGCGAGAGCGCCGCCGTCGCGTTCAGCGAACCGGGCGCCGGCAGCGACCTGGCCGCCGTGACCACCGAGATCACCCGGGACGGCGACACGGTCGTCCTGAACGGCGAGAAGGCCTGGGTGACGGGCGCGGCCTACGCCTCCCTGATCGTCGTCCTCGGCCGGTACGGGGACGGTGCCGCGCTCGTCGTGGTGCCCGCGGACGCGCCCGGCGTGAGCATCGAGCGGGTCCCCGACCCGCTCGGCTGCCGGGCTGCCGGGCACTCCACGGTGCGTCTGGACGGGGTCCGGCTGCCCGCGGGCCTCCTGCTGGGCGGCGCCGGGATGCCGGCCACCTTCCTGGTGACGTCCCCGCTCACCCACGGCCGGATCTCCGTGGCCTGGGGCTGCGTCGGCATGCTGCGGGCCTGTCTGCGGGCCGTCGTGCGGCACAGCGCGCAGCGGCACGCCTTCGGCGGTCCGATCGCCGGGCACCAGCTGGTGCGCGGTCACATCGCCGACCTGCACACCGCGGAGCGGACCGCGACCCTGGCCTGCGAGCGGGCCAGCGGCGACTGGGACGCCCGGCAGCCGCGGCACGCCGCCTCGGCGGTCCTGGCCAAGCAGGTGGCCGCGGGGGCCGCCGCGCGGGGCGCGGCCTCGGCGGTCCAGGTGCTCGCCTCCGCGGGCGCCGACAACTCGCACGTGGTGGCCCGGGCCTACCGCGACGCGAAGCTCATGGAAGTCATCGAGGGAAGCAACGAGATCAGTCGTCTGCTGCTGGCGGACGAGGCAATGGCGGTGTGGGCATGACGGAGCACGACCAGCGGGACGACATCGGCATCGGAGCCATCCACTGCCTGCTGCCCGAGGACCGGACCGCGGTGGCCGACCTGCCCGAACTGGGGCTGCTCGGCCACGAGGAGAAGGCGTTCGCCCTCGGTTCGGGCATCGAGACGGTGGGTGTCCACGAGGACCGGGCCACGGCCGGGCTCGCCGCCGAGGCGGTGCGCGGCCTCGGCCTCGCACCGGGGGCCGCCCCGGACCTCCTGCTGCTCGTCAGCCCCCGCTCCCCGGACGTCCTGCTCGGCTCGGACGTCGGCCAGGTGCAGCTGGAGTCCGGCCTGACCGGCGCGTTCTCCTTCACCGTCGACGGCCTGGGCTGCACCGGGTCCAGCGCGGCCTGGGCCCTGGCCCGGGACCTGATCGCCGCCGACCCGCGCCGCGACAGCGCCGTCATCGCGCACGCCAGCCGTCCCACCGGCGCGGACCGGGTGCGCTACCCCGTCACCGTGATCGGGGACGGGGCGTACGCCATGACGGTGGTGCGCGGCGGGCGTCCGGTGCTCAAGGCGCACCGGATGGAGAGCGACGGGAGCTTCCACGACCTCTTCCGCGTCGACTACAAGTCCGCCCCCTGGTACGAGTGGCGGGAGGAATGCCGGTCCGCGGACCGCTACCGGTTCGAACTCGCCCTGCACAGCCGCCAGCGGCTGTCCCGCCTGGTCGACGAGGTCCTCGCGGACGCCGGCGTCGCCAAGGGCGACATCGCCGCCACCCTGATGCAGAACGTCACCGCCGGGGCCTTCGACTTCTACGAGAGCCTGCTCGGCCTGCCGATCCACCAGGTGTGCCGGCGCCACCTGGCCGCGTACGGCCACCTGGGCGCCATGGACGTCGTGCTCAACCTCCAGCGGCTCCTCGACGAGGGCGGGCTGCGGCGCGGCGACCACGTGCTCGTCCTGAACAACAGCCCGGTCGCCGCCTGGGCCGCCACCCTCTGGGAGATCTGACGATGTCTGACACCGCCGCGGGGCCGGTTCCCGCCGCCGCCCCGACCCCCGCCGCCACCCCGGCCCCGGCCGCCGCCACCCCGGCCCAGAGCCAGGCCCCGGTCAAGTGCCTGGTCTGGGACCTGGACAACACGCTGTGGCGCGGCACCCTCCTGGAGGACGAGGAGGTCGAGGTGTCCGAGGAGATCCGGCGCACCGTCCTGGAGCTGGACTCCCGGGGCATCCTCCAGTCGGTCGCCAGCCGCAACTACCACGACCACGCCTGGGCGCGGCTGGAGAAGCTGGGCCTGGCCGAGTACTTCCTGGTCCCGCAGATCGGCTGGGGCCGCAAGTCCGACAGCGTCCGCGCCATCGCCGCCGAGCTCAAGTTCGCCGAGTCCGCCATCGCGTTCATCGACGACCAGCCCGTCGAGCGGGCCGAGGTCGAGCACGAGCTGCCCGCGGTGCGCACCTACGAGGCCGAGCGGGCGACCGGACTCACCGGGCTGCCCGAGTTCACGCCGGCCCACGTCACCGAGGACGCGGCCAACCGGCGCTCGATGTACCAGGCCGGCGTGCGGCGCGAACGCGCCGAGGCCGAGCACAGCGGGTCCGGCGACGAGTTCCTGTGCTCCCTGGACCTGCGCCTGGTCGTCGAGCACGCCGGGCCCGACCAGCTGGCGCGCGTCGAGGAACTCACCCTGCGCACCAGCCAGATGAACGCGACGGGCGTGCACTACTCGCACGAGGACCTGACCGCCCTGCTCGCCGATCCCGACCACGACGTGCTGGTGGCCGGCCTGACCGACCGCTTCGGCAGCCACGGGGCGGTGGGCGTGCTGCTGCTCCAGCGCCTGCCCGGCCGCTGGCACCTGAAGCTGCTCGCCACCTCCTGCCGGGTGGTGTCCTTCGGTACCGGTGCCACCGTGCTGCGCTGGCTGATGAACCAGGCGCACGCCGCCGGCGTGCACCTGACGGCCGACTTCCGGCGCACCGACCGCAACCGGATCATGGAGGTCGCCTACCGCTTCGCCGGATTCGGCCAGGACCCGTGCGAGGACTGCGGCCCCGCCGCCGGGGAGGGCCCCGACATCCAGCGGCTGCACCTGGTGCCCGCCGCCCAGGAGGTCTCCACGAGCATGCGGGTCACCGCCCCCACCCTCGGCACCGGCCGCCTGGCCTCCGTCCACGAGGTCTACGGCCACCGGGTGGAGTGCTCGTACGACAGCGCCGCCCGCGGCGTGGTCCGGGACTTCTTCGGCCCGGAGTCGGCCGCGCCCGACGCGCCCGCGGCCGGCCACGTGCGCACCGTGCGACTGGCCTTCGACGTGCAGGACGGCCCGGCGGTCGCCGCGGTCAACCCGCCGCACAACCTGGAGGTGATGACCGGGGACCCGATCGTCATCGACACCGCCTCCTCCCGCTGCGTCCTCGACCCCGCGGCGCTGTCCGGCACCGTCACCCTCGCCCGTGCCGACCTCGACGACTCGCAGGTGTGGGGCCGCTGGATCCTGGAGCGGCTCTTCCTCTACCTGGTCTGTCGCCACCCGCGCAGCTACCCGCTGCACGCCGGCGCCGTCGAGGTCGCCGGGCGCACCGCCGTGCTGACGGCCGCGGCCGGCGTGGGCAAGTCGACCTTCACCTACTGGGCCCTGCACCGGGGCGCCCGCCTGGTCGGCGAGGACATCCTGGCCCGGAACATGGACGAGCCCGAGGGCGTCCTGTGGGGCTACCCGCGCGCCCTGTACCTCTCCCCGGACATGATCGCCCGCAGCGAGGTCCTCCGGGAGGCGTCGGCCACCTCCATCGAGGGCGGCGCCAAGAGCCGGGTCACCGTGCCGCCGGCCCTGGAGGAGCGGCTGACCACCCGCGCCCGCCCCGACGCCCTGGTCTTCCTGGTCCGCGGTGAGAGCGGCGGGCTGCGCGGACTCGACGTCGAGCAGGCCCTGGAGCGCTGCCGCGAGGACTACGCCACCGCGAAGGACGCGCAGCAGTGCGCCGCCGTCGAGGAGGACCTGCGCGGCCTGCTGGCCGGCCTGCCGCTGTGGGAGTTCGAGGTGTCCGCCGACCTCGACGAGAGCTACGACCGGCTGCACGCCGCCCTCGCCGCGCTGCCCGCCACCGGGTGACCGGCGCCGAGCCGAGCCCCGTCCCGCCGTTCCCGCGAGTCCGATAGGAAGCCAGTGCACGACCTGAAGCACGCGGTGTCCCTCTACGAGGTGTACGCCGCCCGGGCCGCCGAGCGGCCCGACGCCGTCGCGATCACCGACGGCTCCGTCCACGTCAGCTACGGCGAACTGGAGCAGGCCGCCCGGGAGTTCCGCTCGGGCCTGGCCCGAGCGGGGGTCGGCCCCGGGGAACTGGTCGGGATCAGCCTGGAGCGGGGCTGGGAGGTGGTCGCCGCGATCCTCGCGGTCCTCGGCCACGGCTGCGGCTACGTGCCGCTGGACCCGGCCTACCCCGCCGACCGGCTCGCGTTCATGGCGCGCAACACCGGGGCCCGGGTCGCCATCGCGGCGCAGGACGGCCCGGCGCTGCCGGACGGCGTCGTCCGGGTGTGGCGCGAGGACGCGCCGGCGGCGCAGCCGGCCCCCCGGGCCCGGCCGGCCGACGTACCGGTCTACGTCATCCACACCTCGGGATCGACCGGCACCCCCAAGGGCGTGGCTGTCGACGAGCAGGCCGTCCTCGAACTCTTCCGCTCTTGCGCGGACGGCCCCTTCGTCTTCGGCCCCGAGGACGTCTGGAGCCTGTACTTCAGCTACAGCTTCGACTTCTCGGTGTGGGAGATCTGGGGCGCGCTGCTGTTCGGCGGCCGCATCGCCCTCGTCCCCGCCGACACGGCCAAGCGCCCCGCCGCCCTGCTCGACTTCCTCGCCGAGCAGCGGGTGACGGTGCTCAGCACGGTGCCGAGCTTCTTCAAGTACCTGCCCAAGGCCTACCAGCGGCGCCCCGTCGACCTGGCGCTGCGCTACGTGGTCTTCGGCGGCGAGGCCCTCGACCGGATCTCGGTCCGCTCCTGGATGACCCTGCGCCCCGGCTCGGAGACCCTGGTCAACATGTACGGGATCACCGAGACCACCGTGCACACGACCTTCGGCGCGCTCACCCCCGAGCGGGTCGCCTCCGACAGCGGCGGCACCTGGATCGGCCGTCCGCTGGCCCACCACACGATGGTGCTCCTCGACGAGCACGGCGCCCCGGTGCCCGACGGCGAGCCCGGCGAGGCGTACATCGCCGGCCCGGGCCTGGCGCACGGCTACGTCAACCGGCCCGACCTCACCGCGGAGCGGTTCCCCGAGCTGCGGCTGGCCGGCGACACGGCGCACCGCCGCTGGTACCGCACCGGCGACCTGGCCCGGAAGCTGTCCGACGGCACCTACGAGTACCTGGGCCGCAACGACCGGCAGATCAACCTGCGGGGGTTCCGCATCGAGCTCGGCGAGATCGAGGCGGCCCTGCGCGCGGTGCCCTGGGTCGCGGACGCCGTGGCCGTGACGGAGGAGGCGGCCGGCGGGGAGAGCGTCCTCGCCGCGTACACCACGCTCGGCCCCGGGACGGAGGCGACCGACGGCACCGCCGCCCTGCTGCGGCAGGCCTGCGTCGAGCGGCTGCCCGCGCACATGGTGCCCAACCGGATCACCGTCGTCTCCGAGATGCCGCTCGCCCCGTCCGGGAAGCTGGACCGGGCCCGGCTGTCCACCGACACGCGGCTGCGGGTGATGTCGCGGTGAGCACCGAGATCGAACGCAAGTTCAAGGTCGCCGAGGACTGGCGGGTGCCCCCGCAGGCCACCGCCGAGCGCCTGCGGCAGGCCTACCTGACCCCCTCCGGCGTCCCGGTGGAGTTCCGGGTCCGCGCGGGGGAGGGCACCCGGCTGATGACGGCGAAGACCTTCGACCCGGCCTCCGGCGCCATGGTCCGCCAGGAGGTCGAGTTCCCCGTCGCCGACGAGGTCTTCGACCAGCTGTGGGACCTGGCCGGCGGGGAGTGCCTGAGCAAGGTCCGCTGGAGCGTCCCGCTCGACGGCCACCTCGCGACGGTCGACGAGTACGACGGCGCCCTGACCGGACTGCGGGTGGTCGAAGTGGAGTTCGCCGACATCGAGGCGGCCCGGGCCTTCGTGCCGCCGCACTGGTTCGGCGAGGAGATCACCGGCAGCCCCGCCTGGAGCAACCGGGAACTGGCGGCACGGGCCCGCACGGGGCAGCACACCGAGGGAGAGAACCGATGAACCGGCACGTCACGTTCGAACGCCTGCACAACTTCCGCGACCTGGGCGGCTACCGCTCCGCCGACGGCCGCACCGTGCCCTGGCGCACCCTCTACCGCTCCGACAACCTCGGCAAACTGCGCGGCGACGACTGGCGGACCTTCCTGGACCTCGGCATCCGCACCGTCATCGACCTGCGCTACCCCTGGGAGATCGAGACCAAGGGCCAGGTGCCCGAACCCGAGCGCTTCCACTACGTCAACCTCAGCATCGAGCACCGCCCGTACGACCAGGCCGAGATCGACCCGGCGCTCGACCCCTGGCGCTACCTCGCCGACCGCTTCGCCGAGGTCGCCGACGACGGTGTCGAGGAGATCCGCCAGGTCCTGGAACAGATCGCCCACGCCCCCGGCCCGGTCGTCTTCCACTGCACCTCCGGCAAGGACCGCACCGGCCTCATCGGCGCCCTCCTGCTCACCGTCCTCGACGTGCCCCGCGAGACCGTCCTCGCCGACTTCGCCCTCACCGAGGCCGCCACCGCGCGCCTGATCGAGGACTGGAAGAGCGCCAACCCGGACCGCGAACTCAAGTGGCCCGGCTACGGCCGCGCCCCCGCCGTGATCATGGACCTCACCCTCACCGACCTGGAAACCCGGTACGGCTCGGTCCAGGTCTACCTCAAGGACCGCGTCGGCCTCGCCGACGACACCGTCGACGCCCTGCGCGCCCGGCTGCTCACGGACGAGGACCACTGACGCATGCCCGGCACCAACCTCACCGCCGACGAGGCCGCACGGCGCTCCCGCGCCCTGACGGTCGACACCTACGACATCACCCTCGACCTGTCGGCCGCCGCCCGGGACGACACCTTCACCTCCGTCACCGAGATCCACTTCGACTGCGCCGACACCCACGCCCCGCTTTTCCTCGACCTGCGGGCACCCCGGCTGGACGAAGTGCTCCTCAACGGGCGACCCCTCGAACCCGACCGGGTCTTCCGCGACTCCCGGATCGAACTGCCCGACCCCGCCCCCGGGCGCAACCACGTCAAGGTCACCGCGCGCTGCGCCTACACCACCACCGGCGAAGGCCTGCACCGCTTCACCGACCCGCTCGACGGCCACACCTACCTGTACAGCCAGTTCGAAGTCGCCGACGCCCAGCGGGTGTTCGCCTGCTTCGACCAGCCCGACCTGAAGGCCGGGTTCGCCTTCACCGTCACCGCCCCGCAGCACTGGACGGTCATCTCCAACACCCCGCCCGCCACGGACGACCCCGGCCCCGTCCCGGACTGCCGGACCTGGACCTTCGGGCGCACCCCGCGGCTGTCCACCTATGTGGTCTCCCTCGCCGCCGGCCCCTTCCACGCCGTGCACAGCGAGCACCGCACGGCCGACCGCACCCTGCCGCTCGGCCTGTACTGCCGCCGCAGCCTCGCCGAACACCTCGACGCCGACGACATGTTCGCCGTCACCCGGCAGGGCCTGGACTGGTTCCCGGAGCGCTTCGGACACCCGTACCCGTTCGAGAAGTACGACCAGATCTTCGTCCCCGGCTTCAACGCCGGAGCCATGGAGAACGCCGCGGCCGTCACCTTCAGCGAGAAGTACGTCTTCCGCTCCCGCGCCACCGGGGCCGCCCACCGCAAGCGCGCCGCGACCGTCCTGCACGAACTCAGCCACATGTGGTTCGGCGACCTCGTCACCATGGCCTGGTGGGACGACCTGTGGCTCAACGAGTCGTTCGCCACCTACTGCTCGTTCGCCTGCCAGGCCCTGGCGCCCGACTCGCGCTGGACCGACTCCTGGACCACCTTCGCCAACCACCAGAAGGCCAAGGCCTACCGCCAGGACCAACTGCCCTCCACCCACCCCGTGGTCGCCCCCATCCGCGACCTGGAGGACGTGCTCGTCAACTTCGACGGCATCACCTACGCCAAGGGCGCCTCCGTCCTCAAACAGCTCGCCGCCCACGTCGGCACCGACGCCTTCTTCGCCGGCGTGCGCAGCTACATCGCCGAGCACGCCCACGGCAACACCCGGCTGCCCGACCTCCTCGGAGCCCTGGAACGCAGCTCCGGCCGGGACCTCGGCAGCTGGGCGAAACTGTGGCTGGAGACCGCCGGCGCCAACGTGCTGCGCCCCGAGATCGACACCGACGCCCACGGCCGCATCACCGGCTTCCGGGTCCGCCAACAGGCCCCGGCCCTCCCGCCCGGCGCCGCCGGGGAAGCCGTCCTGCGCCCGCACCGCATCGCCATCGGCCTCTACCACCCGGACACGGACGGCACCCTGCGCCGCGTCCACCGCGTCGAGACCGACATCCCCGCGCAGGAACTCACCGACATCCCCGAACTCGTCGGCCACCCCCGGCCCGACCTGGTCCTGCTCAACGACGACGACCTGACCTACGCCAAGGTCCGCTTCGACGACCTCTCCACGCGCACCCTCACCGCACGCCTCGGCGACCTCGCCGACCCCCTGCCCCGCGCACTGTGCTGGGCCGCCGCCTGGGACATGACCCGCGACGGCGAACTGCCCGCCCACGCCTACCTCGACCTGGTCCTCGCCGCCTCCGGCGCCGAAACCGACATCGGCGTGGTCGAATCCCTGCACCGCCAGGCCGCCTACGCCCTGCACCACTACACCGACCCGGGCGCCCGCGCCGCACTCACCGCCCGCTGGAGCCAGTCCGCCCTGGACCGGCTGCGCACCGCCGAACCGGGCAGCGACCACCAACTGGCCTGGCTGCGCGCCTTCATCGCGTCCGCCCGCACCGAGGCTCACCTCGACCTGGTCGCCGGCGTCCTGGACGGCACCGCCCCCGGACCCGGCCTCACCCCGGACACCGAACTGCGCTGGTCCGCCGTCGTCCGCCTCGCCGCGGCCGGCCGCCTCGACGACACCGGGATCGCCGCGCAGGAGCGGACCGACCCCACCCCGGCCGGCGCCGCCCACGCGGCCACCGCCCGGGCCGCCCGCCCCCGCACCGAGGCCAAGGCCGAGGCGTGGGCGGCCGTCGTCGAACGCGGCGACCTGGACAACCAGCTGCAGAGGGCCGTCATCGCCGGATTCGCCGAAACCACCGAACCCGCCCTGCTGGCCCCCTACACCGAGCGCTACTTCCGGGCGATCGCCGGCATCTGGGACGGCCGCAGCCACGAGATGGCCAAGCAGATCGTCCTCGGACTCTTCCCCCCGCTCGGCGAGCCGACCACGGCCGAGGCCGCCGGCCACTGGCTGGAGAGCCACCCCGACGCCCCGCCCGCGCTGCGCCGCCTCGTGCGCGAGCAGCACGACGACGCCCGCCGCGCCCTGCGGGCCCAAGCCGTCGACGCCACCCACGCCCCCGGGCCGCACGCCACCCCCTGACACCTCCCGACGCCGCACCCGGCGCGGATTGGACACCACACATGCACCACGCCCCGTACGAGTTCTACGGCTACCGGGTGGCCTGCACCGCCCCCGAGGACGCCCGGGCCGTCGTCACCCGGCTGTTCGGCGCCCCGCTGGCCGCGGACACCGCCCCGTGGCCCGGCGCGCCCACCGTCGCCCTCACCGTCGAGGTGACCGAGACCGCCCCCGCACCCACCGCGGCACCGCCCTACTTCCCGCCGCACTGGGACACCGACGACCGGGTCGTCATCGACACCGGCGGGTCCACCGCGACCATCGAACCCGCCCGGCGCGCCATCCACCTCACCCTGTCCCGCGCCGACCTGGACGACCCGATCGTGTGGGGCCGCTGGCTCGTCGAGAAGGCCTTCCTCGTCCTCACCCTGCGCTCCGACCACCACTACGGGCTGCACGCCGGAGCCCTGTCCGTAGGCGGCCGCTCCGCGCTGGTGACCGCGGACAGCGGCGTGGGCAAGTCCACGTTCACCGCCTGGGGGCTGCTGAGCGGCGCCCACTTCGCCGGCGAGGACGCGATGATGCGTCACGTCGACGACCCCGAGGGCCGCTTCTGGGGCTACCCCCGCGTCGCCTACCTCGACCCGGAACTCGTCCGCAGCCGGCCCGAACTGACCGGCGCCCGCACCGCCCCGGTCCCCGCCCGGGACAAGCACCGGCTCGAATGGCCCGCAGCCTTCGAGGGCCGCCTGCGGCCCGCGGTCCGCCCGCAGGCCCTGCTCGTCCTGACCCGCGAACACCGGCAGACCCGGCCGGTGAGCGTCACCGACGCACTGGAGCTGTGCCGCAGCGACTTCGCCGCCGGCAAGCACGACCCCGCCGTCCTCGCCCGGGTCGAGGACGACCTGACACGACAGCTCCACGGCATGGCCGTCCTGGAGTTCGGGCTCGGCCCGGACCTCGACGACAACCACGCCCGCCTCACCGCCCTCCTCGACGCCTGACCCACCCGCACCACCGCGAGCACGACCCCACCGAGAAAGCGAACCGCACCATGGGCACCGTCAACTGGTCCACACTCACCCGCATGCCGGTCAAGGCCTACCACTACGAACTGGACACCTGTTTCCGGGAAGGCCACGACGAACTCCGCACGGCCCTCGGCGACGCGACCACCGAGGTCCTGCACCGCTCGGCCCTCATGCTCGTCAAGCCCGACGGCCTGGCCACCGGCAAGCTCAAGGTCATCCGCGACTTCCTCGAAAGCCACGGATTCTCGATCATCGGCGCCGAGATGTTCCGCTTCGACCGGCACACCGGCCGCGAACTCTGGCGCCACCAGCACACCCTGGCCACCCTCGACCGCCTCGCCGTCAACGACCTCGTGCTCCAGGCCGGCCCCACCCTCCTGCTGCTCCTGCGCCGGCACGGCGACCACGCCCTCCCGGCGACCGTGCACCTCAGCTCGCTCAAGGGCAAGGCCGACATCACCCAGCAGGCCGCCGACAGCCTGCGCAGCGTGATCGGCCGCCCCAACCGGATGTGCAGCATGATCCACTGCGCCGACGAGCCGGCCGACCTGGTCCGCGAACTCAACCTCCTCGCCGACCCCGAACCCCGCAAGCGCCTGATCACCCGGCTCGCGGACGGCGCCCCCGGCACCGACGACCGGGAGACCCTCGACCACGTCCTGAACTCCGGCGAGTACGGCGCCACCGTCCTCGACCGTGACGCCGCCGTCGAGCGCATCGGCGCCGCCATCCGCGGGCGCGCCGCCGAACGCCCCGACCTCGCCCCGGCCACCACCCGGCTGCTGGAGCAGCTGGCTGCCACCGACCGCGGCGAACCGCTGCCGTGGCGGGAGTTCGCCGCCGCCCTGGCCGGCCTCGAACTCGACCTGGACGTCTGGGACGTGGCCATGCTCGGCAGCAGCCACATCCAGGAGGACGAGCCCGACGGCATCAAGGTCATCGGGAACCCGGCCCCCGGCTCCTGGCTCGCCTGACCCGGCACCCGCACCGGGCCGGTCGCCACGCGCCCGCCGAACACCGGCCGGAGCGGGCCGACCGGCCCACCCCGCACCACCCGGAAAGGCCCCATGGCAACCGACCTCCGCCCCCCGCGACCCCGGTCCGCGCCCGTCGACACCACCACCGCTGCTGCTGCTGCCGCCACCGCCACCGCGCAGTGGTGGACACCGCTGCGCCCCTCCCCGGCCCCCGCCGCCCGGCTGCTGGTCCTCCCGCACTCGGGCGCCGGCCCCAGCCGCTACCGGCGGATCGTCGGCGACCTCCCCGCGCACGTCGAGATCCTCGGGCTGACCCTGCCGGGCCGCGAACGCCGGTACGGCGAACCACCCGGCGCGACCCTCGACGACGTCCTGGACAGCCTGCCGGACTCCCCGCACCCGGACCTGCCGACCCTCGTGTTCGGCCACAGCCTCGGCGCCACCGTCGGCCTGCACGTCGCCCGCGCCCTCGGCGACCGGTGCACCGGCCTCATCGCCTCCGGAAGCATCCCCGGCGGCCGGGACGGCCGGCTCACCGATGACGCCGACGACGCGACCATCCTGCGCCTGCTCGACCTCGGCGGCGACATGCCCCCCGCACTCGCCGGCGACACCCCGTGGCGTGCGGCCCTGCTGCGCACCCTGCGGGCGGACCTGCGTCTGGGCACCGAAGCCTCCGACCGTTCCCCGGACCTGCGCATCGAGGCCCCGATCACGGTCCTCTGCGGCCGCGACGACCGCCTGGTCGACCCGGACGACCTCACCTCGTGGTGCGCCCACTCCGCCGCCCCCGGCTCCCTGCACCTCCTGCCCGGAGGCCACTTCGCCGTCTTCGACGAGGCCAACCTGGCCGCCGTCACCCGGACCGTGGCCGCCGCACTGCCGAAGGCCCCGTGACCCGCCCGGCGGTGGGGTCAGCAGACGGCTGCGGGTTTCGCCGACGGCGGTGGGGTCAGCAGACGGCTGCGAGCGAGTCGACGAGGATGCCGAGCCCTTCCCTCGCCTCGTCCTCGGTCAGGGTGAGCGGGGGAGCCATCCGCAGGGCGTGGCCGTGGAGGCCGCCCTTGCCGATGAGCAGGCCCCGCTGCTTCGCGTGTTCCAGCACCCGGGCGGCCAGCGACGGGCTCGGCGCCCCGGTACCGGGGTCGACCAGGTCGACGGCGAACATCAGGCCCTTGCCCCGGACGTCCCGTGCGACCGGGAGCCGTTCCGCCGCGGACCGCAGGCCGTCGATCAGCAGCCGGCCGAGCCGGTCGGCGTTGGCCTGGAGGTCGTGGGCGAGCAGGTAGTCGAGGGTGGCCTTGGCGGCCGCCGTCGCGATCGGGTTGCCACCGAACGTGGAGATGCCGTTGGCCGGAAGTGCGTCCATCAGCGCGCCGTCCGCGACGACACCGCCGATCGCGAAGCCGTTCCCCAGGCCCTTCGCGAAGGTCATGACGTGGGGCGTCACACCGTGCGCCCGGATGCCCCAGAAGTGCTCTCCGGTACGGCCCCAGCCCGTCTGCACCTCGTCCGAGACCAGCAGGATCCCGTACCGGTCCAGGACCTCCCGGTACCGCGCGAGGAGCCCGTCCGGCGGTGCGGTGAAGCCCCCGACGCCCTGGACGGGCTCCACGATCAGGCAGGCGACGTCGGTGGCGGTGGCCGTGTCGAGGACCTGCTGCAGATCGTCCGTGCAGAAGGCCAGGAAGTCCTCGTCCGACAGGTGCGGGAAGCGCACGCGGTCGGCGCCGTGCAGGTAGTGCACGTTGACGGGCGAGAGCGAGGAGTTCTTCCAGCTCCGGTTGCCGGTGACGGCCGTGGCCGCGTACGAGCGTCCGTGGTAGCTGTTGCGCAGCGCGAGCACCTGGTCGGACCGGCGGGCGTTGGTGGCGAGCAGCAGCGCCGTCTCGTTGGCCTCGGTGCCGGAGTTGGTGAAGAAGACCTTGGCGTTCGCGATGCCCGACACCTCCGCGATCCGCTCGGCCAACTCCACCTGGGTGCGGAGGAGGTACAGCGTCGAGGTGTGCGCGATCCCGGTGCGCAGCTGCCGTTCGACGGCCTGCCTCACCTCGGGCACGTCGTACCCGAGCATGTTGGTGAGGATGCCGCCGAAGAAGTCGAGGTAGCTGCGTCCGGCGGAGTCGGTGACGCGGCGCCCCTGGCCGCTCACGATCTCGATCGGCTCGTCGTAGTAGAGCGACATCCACCTCGGCATGACCGCGCGGTGGCGGTCGAGCAGGTTCGACAAGCGAGGCTCACTCTCCTTGCGACAGCACCGACTTGGCGTCGGTCGGGCAGCCGGGACGCGACGCGTGGACGGCTTCCAGGCAAGCTACCCGACCTCCGGTCCGCAGTCCGGTCAATCGGGGACGACACGGGCGCCGCGATTGCGCCACCGCGATCCGCCGCCGCGATCCGCCGCCGCGCCTCCTCGTTGCGCCGGCCTGCCGCACCCCCCCCGCGCCGGGTACGGCTCAGGGCCTGGCGTCCGCGGCGCGGTCGGGGTCGGCGGCGGCCTGGGCGAGGTTGTGCTCCAGGCGTTCCAGGGTGTGCCGGGCGTCGGTGCGTTCGTCGGCGCTCAGATCGGCGGCGACGAGGTCCTCCAGCTGGGTCCAGACCCGTTCGACCTCGTGGCGCAGGGCCTGGCTGGCGGGGGTGGGTTCGACCAGGGACGCGCGCCGGTCGGTGGGGTCGGGGCGGCGGCGGACGAAGCCGGCCTGTTCGAGGCGCTGGACGGTGCGGGTCATGGTGGCCGCGTCGGAGTCGAGCAGCCGTACGAGGTCGCTCTGGCGCTGGGCGCCGAGTTCCCACAGCTGCATCATGACGAGCTCCTGGCCCGGGTGGAGGCCGAGGGGGCGCAGGAGCTGTCCGGCGTGCATGCGGTGCAGGCGGGCCAGGCGGAAGATCGCGTGGCTGACCGGTCCGCCCCCGGCCGCGGCGGGCAGCGGGACGGTGGCGTCCCGTCCTTCGGGGGTCGGTCCACCTGCCGGTGTGGGCTGTGTCATTGCTTCCTCACTCACTGCTTGAACAGGAGAACTCTACTCTCCGATGCGCCTCCCCGCGGTTCGTCCTGGCTTGGTTCGGCATATCAGCAGCTCATGGCATGTGGCCTGGGTCACATCGTTCTCCGGGAAGGGATTCCCGGGGTTTACTTGTTCGAGCAGGTAACCACCCCGGGTGCGGGTCCGGAAGACCCGGGCCGCACAGCACCCCTTCTCCCGAGGGAATGACCATGACCACTGCATTCGATCCCATCGTCCTGGCCGGCAAGCACCTGGCGAACCGCATCGCGATGGCGCCGATGACCCGCAGCCGGGCCTTCGGCCCCGGCGCCGAACCCACCGAGCTGATGGCGACCTACTACGCGCAGCGCGCCGGCGCCGGACTGATCGTGACCGAGGGCATCCAGCCCTCCGCCGTCGGCCAGGGCTACCCCGACACCCCCGGCCTGCACACGCCCGGTCAGGTCGCCGCGTGGCGGACGGTGACCGACGCCGTGCACCGCGAGGGCGGCGTGGTCTTCGCGCAGCTGATGCACACCGGCCGGATCGGCCACCCCAGCCTGCTGCCCGACGGCCTGGTGCCGGTCGGCCCGTCGGCGGTCGCCGCGAAGGGCCAGGTCTACACCGCCGAGGGGCCGAAGGACTTCGTGACGCCCAAGGAGCTGAGCGAGGCGGAGATCCGCCGGACGGTCGACGACTTCGCCGCCGCGGCCCGCGCCGCCGTCGAGGCCGGGTTCGACGGCGTGGAGATCCACGGCGCCAACGGCTACCTGGTCCACCAGTTCCTGTCCACCAACGCCAACCGGCGCACCGACGACTGGGGCGGCGACGTCGAGGGCCGGATCCGCTTCGCCGTCGAGGTGGTCACCGCCGTGGCCGAGGCGATCGGCCCCGACCGCGTGGGCCTGCGGATCTCCCCGGCGAACCCGTACAACGACATCGCCGAGGACGACCACCGCGACACCTACCGCGCCCTGGTGGCCGCCCTGGAGCCGGTCGGCCTCGCCTACCTGCACGTGCTGGAGGGCCCGGACCGCGAACTGACCCTGGAACTGCGCGAGCGCTTCACCGGCACCCTCGTCCTCAACCCGTTCACCCACCCCGAGGCCACCGGCCCGGACGCGCTGGCCCTGGTCGAGGAGGGGACCGCGGACATCATCGCCTTCGGGGCGCTCTTCCTCGCCAACCCCGACCTGCCGGCCCGCCTGGCCGCCGGCGGCCCGTTCAACACCCCCGACACGGCCACCTTCTACGGCGGCGACCACCGCGGCTACACCGACTACCCCACCCTGACTGCCTGACCGCCCCGGCTGCCCGACCGGCGGAGCCACCGGCGTGGCCGCGCGGCCGGACACCGTCCGTGCGGTCCCCTGGTCCTACCGGCTCCGCCCGTCCCGCTTGTTCCGCCCGTCCCGGTCCATCCCCCCCTTCGTCTCCACCTGTCGTTCCACCCGTCACCACCTGGGAGTTCACGATGTCCACTGCAATCACCTTCTCCGAGTACGGCGGGCCCGAGGTCCTGCGGCTGTCACAGGTCGCCGTGCCCGAGCCCGGCCCGGGCCAGGTCCGGATCAAGGTCAAGGCCGCTTCCGTGAATCCGCTCGACCTGAAGGTCCGCTCCGGCCTGATGGCCGAGACGTTCCCCGTGGACTTCCCGGTGATCCCGGGCCTGGACGCGTCCGGTGTCGTCGATGCGGTCGGCGAGGGCGTGGCCGCGGTGGTGGGGGATGAGGTCCTCGGCGCCGCCGTGGGCGGCGGCTACGCCGAGTACGCCGTGCTGGAGCGGCCGGTGGCCAAGCCCGAGGGAATGTCCTGGGAGGTGGCCGCCGCGCTGGTCACCGTCGGCCGGACGGCGCACCGGGTGCTGGGGCAGCTCGGGGCTCAGGCGGGCCGGACGCTGCTGATCCACGGCGCTGCCGGCGGCGTGGGCGTCATCGCGGTGCAGCTGGCCGTCGCCCGCGGCATCACGGTGGTCGGCACGGTCGGCGAGTCGGACATCGAGCGCGTCACCGCGCTCGGAGCGACCGCGGTCCGCTACGGCGACGGCTGGGTCGAGCGGGTGAAGGCCGCCGCTCCCGGCGGTGTGGACCTGGTCCTCGACGCGTCGGGCGCGGGCGTGCTCGCCGATTCCGTGGCGCTGACCGGGGACCCGGGCGCGGTCATCACCATCGCCGACACGTCCGCCCGCCGGCACGGCGTGCGCTTCAGCGCCGGCGCCGCCGATCAGAGCGCGGACTCCCTCCCGGAGCTGGTGCGACTGGCCGCGGCCGGCGGGCTCACCCTGCCGATCGGCCGCACCTACCCGCTCGACCGGGCCGCCACCGCGCACGCGGACCTGGAAGCCCACCGCACCCGCGGCAAGGTGGTCCTCCTGCCCTGACCCCGCGGTCATGGGAGGGAACGCGGACGGGGTCCGGCACCTGCAGAGGTGCCGGACCCCGTCCGACTGTGGAGCGCCAGGCCCGGACCGCACGGACTCTTCCTACTGAAAGTAGGAC
The DNA here is from genome assembly GCF_040651155.1 of Kitasatospora sp. NPDC048545. Taxonomy (NCBI): domain Bacteria; kingdom Bacillati; phylum Actinomycetota; class Actinomycetes; order Kitasatosporales; family Streptomycetaceae; genus Kitasatospora; species Kitasatospora sp. NPDC048545. The sequence goes on along the minus strand of NZ_JBEZIQ010000049.1, from coordinate 32,348 downwards.
GTGCTCTGGTAGCACCGCTGACGCCTGACGAGGAATCATCCTCCCTCGCGACAAGAGGAATACCAGCAGCTCACGGACCGTGCACCGACCGCGCCGAGAGGTGCCTCCGGCGAGCGCTCCACCCCGGCCTCGGCGATGCTCGTGACTGTCAGGCCACCGCCCCCCTGCGGCCCAGGGTTCGCACGACCACGGCGACATGACCGGGTGCGTGGGGGAGAAACCCCAGTTTTCTGGGGTACCGGGAGCCCGGGCGGCGTCGAAGACTGTGGCTATGGACACCATCGAGAAGACCCGAACCGCAGACAACCGAGAGATCGTGCGTGCTTTCATCGACGCACTGTTCACCGAGGGCGACCTCGCGGCGGTCGACGAGTACCTCGCCGAGGACTTCCTCGACCACGACCCGCCGGTCGACTCCGACACCAGCCGTGAGGGCATGCGCAGGGCCGCCGCCCTGTTCCGCAGTGCCTTCCCGGACTGGCACTCCACGCCCGACTTCCTCGTCGCCGAGAACGACATTGTCGTGGAACACTTCAGCGCCACCGGCACCCAGCTCGGCGAGATCTTCGGCGCGCCGGCCACCGGCCGCACTGTCACGCTCCGGGGGATCAACATCTTCCGGCTCCGGGAGGGCCGCATCGTCGAACGCTGGGGTCGGCTCGACGAGCTGGGACTGCTGCGCCAGCTCGGGCTCGTCCAGGGCCCGGAGTAGTCGGGAGTAGAGTCGTGTTCGTGGCAGGTGCGGCCGTGGAACGCCGACTCGCCGACATCGAACGACGGTGCCAAGGCGGGCTGGACACCGCCGCGCTGGGCACGGAGATCCTCGGCCGTCTGCGCCGGGTGGTACCGGCGGAGGCCGCCTTCTCCGCGACCGTCGATCCGGTGACCCTGCTGTTCACCTCGGCGACCGCCGAGGAGCCGCTGGGCCCCGCGACGGCGCTCTTCCTCGACAACGAGTTCGGGCGCGCGGACGTCAACAAGTTCGCCGGCCTCGCCCGGGCGGCGGATCCGGTCGGCTCGTTGGACCGGGCCACCGAAGGCAACCGGAGGGACAGCGCCCGCTACCGGGAGATCATGGCCCCCCTCGGGCTCGGCGACGAACTGCGCGCCGCGCTGGTCACCGGACACCGCTGCTGGGGCGTGCTGTGCCTGCACCGGGAGGACTCCTCCCCGGGCTTCACCGGCGAGGAGATCGCCCTCGTCCGGCGCATCGCACCGGCGCTGGCGACCGGCCTGCGCACGGCGGTGACCGCAGCACCGCCCCCGGAGGCCACCGCCGGCCCGGACGGGGTGGGCCTCATCCTGCTCGACTCCGCGCTCAGGACCGTGTCCATGAGCCCCGAGGCCGAGCAGTGGCTGACCGACTTCCCCGACGGCGACCGGCAGGACGCCGGCCTGCTCCCGGTCAGCGTGCTCGCGGCCGCCGCCGGACCGGTGCCCTCGACCGTCCGCGTCCGCGGGCGCTCGGGCCGGTGGCTCGCCCTGCACACCAGCCGCCTGGGCCGGCAGATCGGCGTGGTGGTGGAACCGGCCCGACCGGCGGAACTCGGAGCGGTCCTGCTCAGCGCCCACGGACTCACCGACGCCCAGACCCGCGTCGCAGCCCTGGTCATCCGGGGGCACTCCACCCGCCAGCTGGTCGACGAGCTCCACATCTCCGCCAATACCGTGCAGGAACACCTGACCGCCGTCTTCGACAAGTTCGGTGTCCGGAGCCGCCGCGAACTCGTCGCCGTCGTGCTGGCCGACCTGTCAGGGGCCGCGTAGGAAGGGGCGCCGACCGGCCCGGTCGAACTCCCGACCCGGGGCGACCCGGGGCGACCCGACACGCGACCCGACACGCGACCCGACACGCGACCCGACTCGCGGCGCGACTCGTGACCCGACTCGCGCCGCGATTCCGGCATGGGTGGAATCGCGGCGCCGCTTGCTTCCGGTGCCGGCCGGTGCTCGGGCAGGGTGAGGACCCGACCGTCCTCCCCGATCCGAAGGACCTCCATGATCTTCATCACCGTGAAGTTCCCCGTCCGCCCCGAGCGCGCCGCGCAGTGGCCGGACATCGTCCGCGACTTCACCGAGGCCACCCGCGCCGAACCGGGCAACCTGTTCTTCGACTGGTCCCGCAGCATGGACGACCCGAACGAGTACGTCCTGGTGGAGGGGTTCCGCGACGGCGAGGCCGGCCGGGCCCACGTCGAGTCGGCGCACTTCCGGCAGGCGATGGAGACGCTGTCCGGCGCGGTCGCGGCCAAGCCGAAGATCATCAGCATCGACCTCCCGGAGCGTGACGGCTGGGACCTGATGGGGGAGATCTCGCCCCACGAGTCCTGAGCCCGAGCCCCGGGCGTGACCCCGCCGCCTGACCCCGCCGCCTGACCCCGCCGCCCGGGTCCCGGCCCCCGGGACGCTCGTACCCGGGGGCCGGTCGGTCGCCCCGGTCCGCCCACCGGCACACTGGACGGGTCACGGAAGACCAGCAGGAGGAGCGTTCGCCATGGCGGGCCAGACCGGGCCGCGCGCCGCCGACCGCACCCTGGAGGTGCTGGAACTCGTCGCGCAGGCCGACGGCCCGGTCCCGGCCAAGGCCCTGGCCCGTACGCTCGGCTGCGCCCTGTCGACGGTCTACACCCTCCTGGCCCCGCTCACCGAGCGCGGCTACCTGGTGCGCACCGACGGCGGCTACACCCTCGGATACCGGATCTCGGCCCTCCACCGGGCGTTCCAGCAGCAGATGGGCCTCGCCGACGGCATCGACGGCGTGCTCGCGCGCATGCGGCACTCCACCCACGCCTCCGCGAACTACGTGGCCTACCAGGGCGACGGTCTGGTGATCGCGGACGTGCGGACCGCAGCCGCCGAGGGCGCCGAGCCGGTCGACCTGACCGTCGGCGTCGACCCCCGCTCGCACGCCTACGCGCACGGCAAGATCGCCCTGGCCGCCGCCGGGCCGGCCGCGCGCCGCCGCTACCTCGAACAGCCGGGGCTGCACCGGTTCACCCCGCACACCATCGCCTCCGCCGAACGGCTCGACCGGGAGCTGCGGCGGATCCGCCGGATCGGCGTCGCCCTGGACGTCGAGGAGGCCCGGCCGGGGCTGGCCTGTCTGGCCGCCCCCGTGCTCGGGGCGAACGGTGCCGTGATCGGGAGCGTGTCGCTGTCCGTCCGGCCCGAGGACCTGCGGGCCCGCCGGCACCAGCTGATCGCCGCCGTCAAGCAGGCCGCCCGGGAGGCCTCGCCGCTCGCCCTGCCCTGACGACGGCCGTCCGGGTGGCCACCCGCCCCCCGCGGCCGCGGCAGTCGGGGGGTGGGCCGGCACCACGTCGGTTAGCGTCTGCCGTGGGGGACCGGACGGCGGTCGGAGGTCGGCGGCATGGCAACAGCGGCACCTGCGCGGCTGGTGGGCGCGTGGCGGCGGGCAGCGGACCGGCACCTGACGCCGACGAAGCGGTCACTGGTGGTCATGTGGGCCGCGTTCGGCACCACCTTCGCCACGGTGCGGTTCATCACGCACGGGATCAAGGGCGGCTGGCTGCCGTGGGGCGACGTCTCGGCAGGCGGTAAGCACCTGCACCACTACAACCTCGGCATCGCGGCACTGGCCGGCGTCGGCCTGGTGGCCGTCCGCGGTGACGAGCAGGCGGTCGGCCACCCGGCGGTGGCGGCCGTCTACGGGGCGGGCGCGGCCCTGATCACCGACGAGTTCGCGCTGCTGCTGGACCTGCAGGACGTCTACTGGGCCGAGCAGGGCCGGGTGAGCGTCGACGTGTCGTTCGGCGTGCTCGCCGCGCTCGGCGGCTACCTGTCAGCCGCACCGTTCTGGCACGAGGTCGTCCGGGTCACCCACCGTCAGTTGACGGCGGGGTGAGGGATCCCGCCCTCCGGCCGTCGGTGACCGCCTCGGCGACCGCCTCGGGGAACACCAACACCTCGGGGAACGCCTCGGGGAACGGCCGTTCCGGTAACCGCCGTCCGGAGAACGACCGTTCCCTGGAACCGTCGTTCTCCGTCCCCGGGGCACGCGGGCCTCGTCAGCGGTGCGGCACGGGCCCGCCCGCGGAGCGCAGCTTGGACTCGGTGAGTGCGGTCAGCCGGGCCGCGACCGGTGCCCGGTCCCCGCGGTGGCCGTTGATCAGCTCGTACTGGGCCGAGGCCTTGGCCCAGGCCCGCAGGCTGGCTGGGTCCCCGAGCAGCGCGGGGTTGGCGAGGTAGTGCTCGGCCATGGAGGTCGCGAGTTCCTCGATCCGCGGGTCGTCCGGCTCCCAGCTCTCGGCCTCCCAGCCGCGCTTGGTCAGCTCGATGTGCGCGGGGTCGTCCAGCCCGTGTTCGAGCTGGGACAGGAAGCCGTCGAAGCCCTCCGGCACCAGCGCCCGGGCCAGGACCAGGGCCTCGCGTTGCGCGGCCACGTAGTCGGGGCCGAAGCCGAGGTCGGCCATCCGGGCCAGGACCGCGCAGGCCCGGTCGGGCAGCAGGGCCCGGTCGCCGTCGGCGAGCCGGCGCAGCGTGTCGCGGCGGGCGACGAGTTCGTCGATGCGCGCGGTGAGCTGCCGTTCGACGTCGGCGAGTTCGGCGCCGAACCGCTCGGCGTCGGAGTCGAGCACGGGCCCGATCCCGGCCAGCGGGACGCCTGCGGTGGCCAGCGTCCGCACCTGCACCAGCTGCAGCAACTCGCCGGAGCCGTAACGCCGGTAGCCGGAGCCGTCCCGGTCCGGCTCCGCGACCAGGCCGAGCTTGTGGTAGTGCCGCACCGTCTTCACCGTGACGCCGACGAACGCGGCCGCCTGCCCGATCGTCACCCCGTTCCCCGCTGCGTTCCTCATCGGCCCAGCTTGCCGCAGAACACCGCGTCGACGAAACGCTGTTGGGCGGCCTGGAACGCTGGGGCTATCGACAGGTCGGCGTCGTCCACCCAGGTCAGCCCGGCGGTCAGGGTCGTGCTGCCGTCGGGGGCGCCGTACATCAGCGCCGCCGAGCCCATGGTGGCGCCGTTGTGGTGGAAGACGGTGCCGGCCCCGGTGTCCTGCGCGAACACCCCCAGGCCGTAGCCGACGGTCGCCTCCGGGGTGCGCATCTCGGCCAGCAGCTCGGCCGGCAGGAGCCTGCCGCCCATCAGCGCGGAGAAGTAGGTGTGCAGGTCCCGGGTGGTCGAGATCATGTCCCCGCCGGCGCCGACCCAGGTCGGGTTCTGCCGGGTGACGTCGACCGTCCGCTCCCGCCCGGCGTCCTCGTAGCGGTAGTAGCCGTGGTTGTGCGGCTCCGGGACCTCCGGCGAGGCGCCCGGCGCACGGGTGCCGGTCATGCCCAGCGGTCCCAGGACCAGCCGCTGCACCTCCTCGGCGAACGGACGGCCGGTGACCCGCTCGACCACCAGCCGGGCCAGCACGTAGTTGGTGTTCGCGTAGCTCCAGCCCGTCCCCGGCGCGAACCGGGCCGGCCTGGACAGCGACAACCTCACCAGCTCCTCGGGCAGGTAGGTCCTGAACCGGTTGTCCACCCACTCCTTGCCCTGCCAGGGAACGCCGAACACGACCGTCCCGTCCTCGTAGAGCTCGCCGGTGTGGTTGAAGATCCCGCTGGTGTGCTGCAGCAGCATCCGCACCGTGATCCGCCGGTCGAGCCCGAACTCGGGCAGGTAGCCGGCGGCCGGGACGTCCAGGCCGATCCGGCCCTCGGCCACCAGCAGCAGCACCGAGGTGGCGACGAAGCTCTTGGTGCTGCTGCCGATCCGGAAGTGTCCGTTCGTCAGCGCCTCGGCGCTCCCGCCCAGCTCGCGGACGCCGGCACCGCCGACCCACTCGCCTCGCTTGTCGTTCACCCGGACCTGGACCCCGAGGAATCCGGACTCGATCAACTCCTCGACCGCCGCCAGCAGTTGCGGACAATTCAGGACCTGACTGGAAAGATCGGTGGACATGGCTGCTCCTTCGCCTCGGTGGTGCCCGGTTCGGCGTCCTGCCGCTGCGACGAGCCTCCACCCTGCCCCGAGGTCAACCTCAACCGTGATCCGTCTCACAGCGTCACCGCTGCGGCGCGGTCCGGCTCAGCGCCTGCGCGAAGGCTGCCGTGTGACGGGCGATGTGCGCCGCGTCGGTGAGGTACAGGGCGTCGTGCCCGGCGGTGACGTGCTCGGCGAACGCGGCGGAGCCGGCCTCGGCCTGCCCGCGCATGTGATGTACCAGGTGCTCCAGGCGGTGCCGGGCCGTGTCGGGCAGTGCCGCGCGACCACCGTCGTCCAGCCCGTAGGCGTCCGCGAGGAGCCGCAGTCTGCGGACCTGCTCCCCGACCGGGAGGGTGAAGTCCTCGTTGCCCGGATCGGTCAGCGGTACGAACCGGTAGGCGGCGTAGGCGAGGTCCCAGACACGCGGACCGGGATGGGCGGTGTCGAAGTCGATGAACGCGACCGGCCGCTCGTCGCGGAAGACGCAGTTGTAGGGGGCGACGTCGCCGTGACAGATCACCTCGGCCGGCTCACGGGCGGGAAAGTACCACCGGGTGTCCGCCGCAGGCACGAAGCCGACGGTGGCGTCGTGGTACGCGCGCAGCATCACCGCCACGGCCCGCAGCGCCGCGTCCGACCGCACGTGGTCCGGCAGCGGGTAACCGGCGACGCGACCGGGGACGAAGTCGAGGACCTCCCGGCCCTCGGCGTCGAAGCCGTGCGCTCGCGGGGCACCGGAGAACCCCGCCTCCCCCAGGTGGTCCAGCAGGGCCTGGACCGTGCGGCTCCACGGACCCGCGGGCCGCCGGACCGACCCGCACGACGTGGTTGACGCCGCCGCCCGCCAGCGCGTCCCCGTCCGACCGCCGCGATGCCGTCATGCGGAGCCCCCGTGGCCGCCGCTGCGACCGGCAGGCCCCCGCTCCCGACTGCTGACCGCCCGTCCACTCATGCCGTGCATCATGCACCACCTGCTGCTCGACCCCACTACCGGTGAAGGCGACGGGGGCGAGGAACGAGCCGCTTCCGCCGGGGGCGCCCCGGGCCGGTCAGGCGTCGAGCACCTGGCCGTCGCGCTTGACGACCGGCCCCTGCGTCGACCACGGGAACTCGATCCAGTGGTCGGTCCGCTTCCACACGTACTCGCACTTCACGAGCGAGTGCGACTTCTCGTAGATGACGGCGGACCGCACCTCGGCGACGTGACCGAGACAGAAGTCGTGCACCAGCTTCAGCGTCTTGCCCGTGTCGGCGACGTCGTCGGCGATCAGGACCTTCTTGGCGGTGAAGTCGATCGCCGCGGGGACGGGCGCCAGCATGACGGGCATCTCCAGGGTGGTGCCCACGCCCGTGTAGAACTCCACGTTCACGAGGTGGATGTTCTTGCAGTCCAGCGCGTACGCCAGACCGCCCGCCACGAACACACCGCCACGGGCGATGCTCAGGATGAGATCGGGCTCGTACCCGTCGTCGGCGATCGTCTGCGCGAGTTCGCGCACCACCCGACCGAATGCCTGGTAATCCAAGGTCTCGCGCACGTCAGTCACACCGCCCAGTGTCCTCGGCCGCCGGCCGGGCGGGGAGCACCGGCACGCCGGGGAGCGGAAGCAGAACGAGCGCGTGCGACGAAAACCGGCCCCCACCGCGTTAGAGAGACATGGACCGCTCAACCACCCCGGACTTCCGGGAGTTCGCCGCGGCACGGGGGCAGCACCTGGTCAGGACCGCCTTCCTGCTGACGGGCGGCGACGCGCACCTCGCCGAGGACCTCGCCCAGGAGGCCCTCGGCAAGCTCTACGGGAAGTGGCGCCGCGTGGCGCGCCTGGACAACCCCGCAGGCTACGCCCAGACCGTCCTGGTCAACACCTTCCTGTCCCACCGCCGGCGCCGCAGCAGCACCGAGCACGTGACCGACACCTTCGCCGAGGCCGCGGTCGCCGACTCCGACCCCGCCCTGCGCCTGACCCTGTTGCGGGCGCTGGGCGAACTGCCCCCGCCGGACCGGGCCGTCCTCGTCCTGCGCTTCTGGGAGGACCGCAGCGTCGAGGACACGGCGCACGTCCTGCAGCTGAGCGCGGGCGCCGTACGGTCGCGCAGTTCCCGCGCCCTGACGCGGCTGCGTGCCGTGCTGGGCACGGAGTTGGACGACCTCGCCCGCTCCTGACCGAACCGCGTCCACCGCACCCACGAACGAGATGAGGAGTCACGGCATGTCCCCGGACGACACCTTCGCGCGCCTCCTGCGCGACGCCGCCGACCTGGCCCCCGCCCCGTCGGCGGCCGGCCTCGCCGACGGCGCCCGCCGGCACCACCGTCGGCACCGGCGCCGCCAGGCGGTGCTGACCGGCGGCGCGGCCCTCACCGCGGCCGCCGTCGTCGCCCTGGCCGTGTGGCACCCGGGCGCCGACGCGGGCACCGGCACCGCCACGGCGCCCACTGCCGGGTGGCCCGAGCAGATCACCGCCCGGTTCATGACCGACACGCTCACCTCCGTCCTGCCGCCCGGCCGGATCGGCGCCACGAACGGCAACGGCGTCGGTGACGGGCCCGTCCCCGGCCTGCCGCCGTCCGCGTTCCTGCTCTACGACGACGGCAACGGCGCCGGCATGGTGAACCTGACCATCAACCGCGTCGCCCTGCCGATCACCGACGCCACCCGGGGCACCCAGTGCGTCGACCCGGTCGAGGCACCGAGCGAGGGCTGCGAGCGCACCGTCCTGCCCGACGGGGGAATCGTGGTGGTCGACAAACTGGCCCCCGACGCGCAGGCCCAGGTCACCAAGTGGCAGGCGACCTACACCGGCACCGACGGGCGCCAGGTGGGCATCTGGGAGGTCAACTCCACCAGCTTCGGGCCCCCGCTGTCCCGCCCCGCCCCACCGCTGACCAGCGCACAGCTCGTCGCCGCCGTCACCAGCAGTGCCTGGAACCCGGTCTTCGCCAACCCCGCCCCGACCGGGGCCACGGGCACCGCACCCGCCGCGTCCGGACCGGCACCCGCGCAGATCCTGGCCACCGCCGCCACCCTGCTTCCGCCCGGCGCCGTCACGGACAGCGGCGCCGCCCAGCACACCCCGGGCCAGGCCCACCTCTCGCTCACCCTGGAAGGCCGGACCAGCATGCTCGCCGTCCACATCCGGCCCCGCCCGGGCGACAAGGCCGAAGCGGCCCGCGAACGCGAGGCGTTCGAGCAGGACACGTCGGGCACCCTCACGCACGCCCCGGACGGGTCGAGCGTGCTGGTACGGGAGACCGGCGCGACCAAGACCGGCGCAGGCCCGACGCTGTGGTGGAGCGTGGAGGTCCTGCACCCGGACGGCACCCGCGTCCTCGCGACCGAATGGAACGGCACCAGCGAAGCCCAGGCACTCCCGGGCACCCCGGCCCTGACGGTCGACCAACTCAGGGCCATCGCCACCGCCCCCGCCTGGCACCCCTGACCGGTCCCTGGATCACGAGGCAGCCTGTCAGCAGGCCGTCCGGCACCGGCACGCCGGGGAACGGAATCGCCGGCCGTGACCCGGCGGCGGCGAGCCGGAGCGTGCCTGGCATCCTGGCCGCATGGACGCTGATGCCCTGATCCGGGTTCACCGGGCGGGCGTGCAGGCCCTGTAGGCCCTGTCGCCAAGCGGCGGGTGCGTGCGTCCTGATCTCCGCTCAGGCCGTCGAATACCGACTGTCACCGGACAGGGGATACGCTCTGGCCCACGGCCATCGGTTGATCTCCGTCTGTCGCCACAACGCACGATGATCGAACGGTGGCCGCACCCGTGCCCGGCAGGTCACCGATGTCGCCCTGGACGCGCAGCCGAGCGAGGCGGAGAGCGCCGGGATCGACGCCCTGTGCGAACCGGGCCGCGTCTACGGCCCGTAGTGGGACGGCCCGTCCCGGGAGGACGGCCCGTCCCTTCGCCGGCGGCTCAGCCCTCCGTCGACCCGGCATGCCGTCTCATGCCGCGCCGAGCAGGAGTGCGAGCGCGCCGGCCGTGCCGGGGTGCCTGCCGAGCAGGGCCGAGCCCGTCGGGGTGCCCGGTGCCGCCCAGGTGCCGTCGCAGCCGAGGAGGGCCGCGAGGGCGTCGCAGGTGCCGGGGTGCGTGGCGAGCAGGGCGGATCCCCGGCCGGCGGGTTCGATGCCGGGTGTGGCCGGTTCGGGCGCCGTCGCGCGCCACGGCGGGACCCAGGCGTCCAGGGCGGGGAGCCGGCCGGGGAAGAGGCGTCCGGCTTCTCGGGTCAGCAGGGGTGCCAGGTCGGCGCCGCCGACGCGCAGGGTGGCGATGAGGGTGGGCAGCCAGGGCAGCAGGACCGGGTCGGGCAGCCGGGCGAAGGCGTTGGAGACGGCTTCGACGACGAGGTCGACCAGCCCCGGGACGGGCTCCAGCGCGTGCAGGAGCCCGCTGAGGTAGCGGGGGTAGGCGGGCAGCATGAGCGGGTTGCCGAGCAGTTCGGCGCAGCGTTCGCGCAGGTCATGGCGGGTGAGGCGGCCGAGGTGGACCTGTGCGGCCCACAACAGGGCGACCTTCGACGGTTCCTCCGGGTGGGACTGCGCGACGGCCAGTTCCAGCTGGGTGCGGTCGCTGCCGAGCGAGAGTGCCAGGCTCTCCATGCCGAAGAGGAAGCCCAGGGTCGCCGCGACCTGACGCACCGTCGCCGCCTCGTCGGTGAAGGCCGTCGGCAGCAGGGTGCAGTAGTGCGCGTACCCGGTCTTGGCGAACCGTTCGATCCACTCCGGGAGGACGGGTTCGCTGGTGCGGTAGAAGGCGAGCAGCTTCCGCACCCGGCGCAGTACTTCGGGCGCGCCGTCGACGCTGCGTTCGGTGGACAGCGCCTCCAGTGCCCGGGTGCCGAGTTCGTCGGCGAGCCGGCGGCTGCCCAGGTAGCGGGTGGCGTCCTCGACGGTCCGCAGGACGACCGCGGCGTCGGCCTGCGGGGAGTTGGCGTCGCGGCGCAGTCGCTGTTCGAGGACCTGTTCGAGACTGACGCCTTCGTAGCCGAGCTGGATCAGGGCCCGTTGGTGGGTGCCGAGGGAGACGTCCCAGGACTCCTGCACGGAGGTCTCGCCGAGGGTGCGTTCGCCCATGATGGGGCGGGCGGCGTCGGGGATCAGGTGGCGCAGCATCCAGAGCACGTCGGAGCAGGGCCGCAGGCCGGGGTCGGACTTGAGGTCGAGCAGGGCCCGTTTGACGCCGCGGGCCTGGAGGTTCAGGCCGAGCGGGGCGAGACGGTCGTGGACCTCACGGGCGAGCGGTGGCAGTGATTCGTAGCCGACCTGGCCGATCCGGTCGCCGCCCATCATGATCTCGACGAGGCGGCGGACGTCGCGCCGGCCGGGGACGGTGTCCTTCTCGATGCAGGTGACCGCCGCGTCCTCGAAGTCGTACGGGGTGGGCTTGGCCCGGTCGCGCATCCCGGCGAGCAGGATGGCGGTCTCGTACACGGCGATGGCGTCGGCGGTGGAGGCGAGGTAGCCGTTGCCGCGGGCGGCGCGCACGATGTCGACGGACCAGCCGAGCAGTTCCTCCTGGTCGAGCCGGTCGAGGGCGGGCGGGCGCTGGAGGAACCGGGACAGCTGGTCGGTGGCGTCGGTGTCGGGCACCGGCGTGGGCGCGGCGGTCCTGCGTGCCCGGGGGGAGGTGAGGCCGGCCTTCGCGCCCGCCTTGGCACCGGCCTGGCCCTTCAGCCGGTAGGGCTGGGTGCGGGTGCGCTTGAGGTTCTTCGCCCAGTGGGTCGCGGCGATGGACACGGAGCCGCGTTCGAGGCCGAACTGCGCCTCGATGGCGGAGTGGCTGGAGGGGATCAGGCCGTACTGCCACTCGGTGGCGGTGCGCGGGGAGACGGTGAAGGTGTCGGAGCCGTGGAGTCCGAACTCGGCCACGCGGCCGGCGGCGTGGAACGCGCCGCAGACGTACACGCTGTCGGCCGGGTCGGCGCCGGTGGCGGCCAGGTGTTCGCGGATGCGGGTCCACATGTACCGTTCGCGGTCCTCGTCCACGCGGACGCGGTCCGGGTCGCCGGGTGCGAGCCGGCGGAACAGGCTGCCGATCAGGAACATGACCTGCCGGTAGGTGTCGTGGTCGGCGTCGCCGAGCGGCACCTCGACGTACTGGTGCCACCACTCCGACCAGTGCCGCACGTTGCCGTGGCGCAGGAGGTGCTTCTCCAGGTCGGCGAAGCGGGGCCGCAGGTCGCCGAGTTCGACGCCGACGGCGTCGCCGTGCAGCGCGGACTCCTCCTCGCCTGCGGCGGGTTCGGCCGGTGCGTCCAGCCGGGGCTGCCACTGGAAGACGTGGTCGCTGGACCGGTCGACGAGGACCAGGTCGACACCGGGCGTCTCCAGCGCGTAGGCGATGGCCTGGTACTCGGCGGAGGCCTCGGTGATCGGCGCGACGACGGACAGCGGCGCCCAGTCGGCAGGGAACCCGTCGATGCGGGTGGCGAACGCCTGGACCGCCACCGGCAGGCGGCAGTTGCGCAGTTCGGTGAGGACCGGCGTCATGTCCTCGCACAGCTCCAGGAACACCGTCCTGGGCTGCTTGGCGCGCAGCCGGCGGGCCATGGCGGTGGCGGAGGCGGGGGAGTGGTGGCAGACGGGGAAGATCTCCATCGGCTCGCGCAGGGCGCGGTCGACGTCGTCGACGAGGCCGTGCAGGATGCCGTCCAGGGCGCCGGGGCCTCCGGCGAACTCGACGGCGGCGTCGTGCAGTTGGGTGCGCAGGGCGGCGAAGGTGTCGGGTGCGGGGTGCCCGTCGCCGGCCGGCACCCGGGTGGTCGCGTCGCTCATGCGAGCGCCTTGAGGGTGTCGAGGCCGGCGTCGAGGAACTGCGGCCATTCGCCGCCCTCCTGCTGGCTGCGCGGGCCGACGACGCCGGTGAGGTACTTGGTGAGGATGGCCGAGTCCTCGGGGGTGCGGCGGGCGAGCGAGGCGACCAGGGAGGAGCCGAGGGCGCGGGCGGTGAGCGTGCGGTCGCCGAAGAAGTCGCTGTGCAGGACGGCGTCCTCCAGCACGCCGATCTGTTCGGCGGTGGAGAGCGCGGACTCCAGCCGCTCGTCGTCGCTGCCCGCCGTCGCGGCGACGTCGCGCAGGTCTCCGAAGCTGCGCAGGAGCACGTCCAGGAGGCTGGGCGGCACGTCCAGCTGCAGGTCGTGGCGGCGCAGCAGTTCCTCGGTGCGGAAGCGGACGATCTCCGCCTCGCTGGCCTTGTCGGTGACGACCGGGATCTGCACGAAGTTGAAGCGCCGCTTGAGCGCGGAGGAGAGGTCGTTGACGCCGCGGTCGCGGCTGTTGGCCGTGGCGATGACCGCGAAGCCGGGCTTGGCGAAGACGATGCCGTCCTCGCCGCCGAGTTCGGGCACCGAGACGTACTTCTCGGACAGGATGGAGATCAGGGCGTCCTGGACGTCGCTGGTGGAGCGGGTGAGTTCCTCGAAGCGGCCGATGGTGCCGGTCTCCATCGCCGTCATGATCGGGGAGGGGATCATCGACTCCCGGGACTGGCCCTTGGCGATCACCATGGACACGTTCCAGGAGTACTTGATGTGGTCCTCGGTGGTGCCGGCGGTGCCCTGGACGACCTGGGTCGAGTTGCGGCAGACGGCGGCGGCCAGCAGTTCGGCGAGCCAGCTCTTGCCGGTGCCGGGGTCGCCGATGAGCAGGAGACCGCGGTCGGAGGCGAGGGTGACGATCGCGCGTTCGACGACGCCGCGGTCGCCGAACCACTTCTGGGCGATCTCGCGGTCCGGGCCGTCGGATGAGTCGGAGCCGAGGACGAAGGTGCGGATCATCTTCGGGGACAGCCGCCAGGTGGACGGCTTCGGGTCGGTGTCGACCGACTCCAGGTAGTCCAGTTCGTCGGCGTACTTGGTCTCGGCGGGAGCGCGGAGCATGTCGGACATCGGGCGGGCGCCTTTCTGCGGCGGGGTCAGGGGAGGTGTGCGTCGGCGCGCGGGGCGCCGGGTCAGGTGAGGAAGGTCTTGAGCTCGTGGACGAGCTTGCCGATGTGGCCGGAGAGCACCGGGGTGCCCTGGTCCTTGAACCGTTCGCGGAACCACGGGTTGACGCTGCCGCGGCCCGAGCTGGTGACCGAGCCGACCGGGATGAACTTCGCCCCGGAGCGGTGCACGGCGGCCATCTGCTCGAACAGCTCGTCGCACTTCCACTCGTAGAAGTCGGATATCCATACGACGACGGTGTTGACCGGTTCGGCGATCTTGGGCCGGGCGAGCGCCATGGCGACGGTGCCGTCGGTGCCGCCGCCGAGCTGGGTGCGCAGCAGGGTCTCGAACGGGTCGTGGACCCAGGGGGTGAGGTCGACGGCGCGGGTGTCGTACGCCACCAGGTGGACGTCCACCTTGGGCAGGCCGGCGAAGATCGAGGCGAGGATGGTGCAGTTGACCATGGAGTCGACCATCGAGCCGGACTGGTCCACCACCACGATCAGCCGCTGGGGCGTGGTCTTGCGGGCGGTCCGCTTGTAGTGGAGCTGGTCGACGTACAGCCGCTCGTCGTCCGGGTTCCAGTTGGGCAGGTTCTTCCAGACCGTGCGCTTCAGGTCGAGGTTGCGGTAGACCCGCTTCGGCGGCACGGAGCGGTCGATCTCCCCGACCGTGGCCTTCTCGACCTGGGTGCGCAGCACCTCGGCGACCTCGTCGACGAAGCGGCGGATCAGCTTCTTGGCGTTGGCGAGCGCCACACCGTCGAGATTGCCCTTGTCGTGCAGCAACTGCTCGATCAGGGACATGCTCGGGGTGAGCCGGGAGGCGAGCTTGTGGTCGGCGAGGACCTCCCGCAGGCGCATCCGCTTGACCAGGTCGGCTTCGAGGCCGGCGAGTTCCGGGCCGATCACGGGGAGGAGCGTGGACAGGTCCGGGCTCCCCGAGCCCGTGCCGGCGCCCGTCCCGGTGGACGCGGCGCCCGCGCCGGTGCGGCGGCCGGCGCGCAGCTCGCCCGGCTTGCAGCCGAGCGCGCGCTCCAGCCACGCGGCGTCGGACTGCCAGCGGGACAGCTGACCCGCGCTCACCGCGCCGGAGCCGGTGGCGAAGGTGTTGAGGAGCACCTTGGAGTACAGGGCCGCGCGCCGGACCTCGGCGGCGCGGTCACGGCCGGCCGGGTCGGCCGGGTCGGTGTCCGGCGTCATCAGGCCCTCGATCTCCGCGGCCAGCCGGGGATGGCGCTGGACGAGGGAGTCGACGGAGACGCGCGGGTCCAACAGGCCCGCGGGCAGACCGATGTCCTCGACGACGGCCAGGCCGGCCGTCTCCAGAGCGGGCTGCTCCGCGGGGTCGAACAGGCGGGCCAGGAGGTGCCAGTACAGCACCTGACGGCGGTTCTCGGAGGAGTCCGCGGTGGGTGGGCCGCTGAGCCCCGAAAGGGGGGTGCCGTCGGGATCCGGAACGGGGGCGCCGTCGGGCGCCGGGGTGGGTGCGGTCATCGGTTCGGTCACTTCCGCAGCAGCTTCCCGGCGCGTTCGCGCAGCACGGCCACGGTGTCGGTGGCGGCCGCCTCGGCCTTGGCGCCGGCCTTGTCGGTGGTCCCGCCCGCCCATGCGCCGGCGTGTACGCCCACCGTCCGGCGTTTGACCGTGGTTTCCACGGCGAGCGGCTGGAGGGCGAAGGCCCCGGCGTCCCAGCGCAGCAGGCCGATGCACGCGGTGGACGCGGCCACGGCCTGGGGCGTGAGCGGCGAGGCCGCCGGGATCCGGCCGGTGTCGACGGTCAGCGGGTGGCCGGCCAGGGTGAACGTCAGCACGCCGTCGTCCTCGTGGGCGGTGTAGCCCTCCACGAGGACCGGTGCGGCCAGCCGGACGGGGTGCCGCTCCAGTGGCGCGAGCGGCGCGTCGAGGGCGGTGGGCAGGACGGCTCGGGCGGTCGCGAACGGGTCGGCCGGGGACGCGGGTTGCGCGCACTCGTCACGCCACAGGAGGTCGCCCTCGGCGGTGACCGGCAGGTCCGTCACCGTCATCGCGCGGCCGTCGCCGGCCGCGGCGAGGAGGGACAGCCGCGGCCGGAGCAGCTGCCAGATCCCGGCGCCGACGACGCTGTCCGGCTTCGGGGCCGACACGGAGGCCCGGACCAGACGCGGCGCGGAGCCGTCGGCGGGCTCCAACACCGCGAGGACCTGGGCCTGCGCGGCGGTCGCGTGCTCCTGCAGGTCGACACCGAGCGGCAGCAGTCGGCCGGTGACCGTCCCGGTGCTCGGCGCGGCGGTCATGCCGGGGTGCGTCAGGAGCAGGGCCCGCGACCACAGGTCCGCCCACCGGCGCACCGGCACGCGTTCCAGACCGGCCCCGGGACAACACGCGGCGAGTTCACCGGCGAACCCGTCGAGCAGGACCGCCAGTCGGCGCAGGTCCGGATCCGGGAGCATCGCGGTGACCACCTGCGCCGAGCCGGCCACCAGGTCGTGGTCCATGCCGTGCCAGCCCGCGCGGGCCAGGTCGGCGAGCCAGGCCCGGGCCGCGGACAGCAGGTTCGGTGCGTCCTGGGTGGCGGGGGCGGGGGCGGTCCACGCGGCGGTGGTCCGGCCGGTCGCCTCGGCGACGACCTGCCGGAGCGCGTCGTGCGCGGCGCCGAGCAGCGCGGTACGGGCCGCGGCCAGGGCGAGCAGGTGCTCCTCGTCCGCGGCACCGGCGGCCGCCTTCTCGGCGGCCGCGGCGACGGTGGCGGCGAGCGGGGAGGCCGCGACGGCACCGGCGAGATCGGCGAGCGCCCGGGCCTGGGCGGGCTGCGGGCGGAGCAGACCGTCCGTCAGCACCCGGTCGAAGGCGTCGACGACGGCGAGGGCCTCGTCGAGACCGGCGACCGGCGAGGAGAGGACGTCGGTGCGCATCACGCCACCGCCCGCGTCGTCGGGAACCAGTGCAGGTCGGGCAGCGGAGCGGTCACCGGGGCGTGCTCCAGGTACTCCAGGTGGTTCAGGAACCGGGCGAACACCGCGGCGGCCGGGGACGCGGCGGCCTTGGCCGGGCGGGCGGCGGTCATCGTGCCGCCGATGTCCCGGGCACAGGGGCTCTGCGCGCCGGTGTCCACCCGCAGGTAGCGGGCGACGCGCTCGCCGCCGAACTGCTCGACGGCCTCGGTGATCAGGGCGTCCAGGTGCTTGCAGTAGCTGCCCCTGGCACCGCCGCAGGGCCGGTTGTTGTTGGTGCTGCACGCGAACTCGAAGGTGCCGGCCGCGATGGCCGACACGTAGACCCGGCCGATGTCCGAGCCGCTGGAGACGACGCCCTGCAGGCGTCCGTCGGCCAGCTCCACGAACGGGACCTTGGCGAGCTTGCGCGGCCGGACGGGCGGGACCACCCGGGCCGTACTCGCATTCTCCCAGGCAGGCGAAAGCACACCATCTCCTCAGGATTCGGGGGAACGTACGCCGCAACGGCGGCGCTTGTGGTGATGAACGTAGTGGTGGCCACTGACACCGACGGTCGTCACCGGGCCCGGCGGTCGCGACCCTCTGACTGACGCCCTGTCGGGGCGGAGCAACGGCCGCTGCTGCGCACCCCGTTGACGGCGCCCCGGTGCGGCATGTGAAATGGCACATGTCACTGGTTCGCGGGTCGAGGTCCGCGGACCGAGGGTCACGTCCGCCGTGCGGCCGCGCCGCCCGAATTGGAACGTTCAAACGCCCCGCCCGGCGACACGTGATCGGCCCGCCGCCCCCACGGCACCGCGCGACGCCACATGACACCCCCACACACCCCCACACCCCCCACAGGAGCGCACGTGCGCCTGCTCCCGCACCGCCTCGCGGCACCCCTGCTCGCGCTGGCACTCGCCGCGACCGGCCTCGGAACCCTCGCCCTCGGCGCGGCCGCCCCGGCCGCCGCCCTGGGCAACGGCAACGCCCTCACCCCGCCCATGGGGTGGAACTCGTGGAACTCCCTCGGCACCGAGGTCACCGAGGAACAGGTCGTCCAGACGATCGACTTCATGGCCGCCAACGGCCTGGTCGCCGCCGGCTACGACACCGTCACCATCGACGACGGCTGGTCGCTGTGGCACCGGGACGGCCAGAGCACCGACTTCGTCCGGACCCCGAGCGGATCGATGCAGCTCTACGACGCCGCCGGGAACCCGGTGAGCGGCACCGACGGCACCGGCAACGACCCGACCTCCGGCCACCTCGTCCCGCGCCCCGACCACTTCCCCTCGCAGACCGTCGACGGCCGGACCGTCAACGGCATCCAGTACCTGGCCCGGTACGCGCACACCAAGGGCCTGAAGTTCGGCCTCTACGCCACCGACACCTACGAGACCTGCCAGATGCACCCCGGCAGCCTCGGCCACGAGACCACCGACGCCGCCGACTTCGTCGCCTGGGGCGTCGACTTCGTCAAGTACGACGACTGCCCCTACGGCCCGCCGATCACCGGCCCGGACGGTCACGACTACGGCACCCAGGGCATCGGCAAGGAGCTCACCCGCTCCGTCTACACCCGCGTGCAGACCTTCCAGCACGCCCTCGATGCCGCCTCCGCCACCCAGGGCCGCCCGAAGGTCACCCTCAGCGTCTCCGCCCAGCCCGCCCACACCGGGGTGCCCCACCTTCTCGACCCGGCCGATCCGGCCCGCACCGACCCGGTCGTCCGCAGCGCCGGGACGGCGCCGTTCACCGCGCCGGGCTACGCCCCGACGGGCGTGTGGTGCGGGCAGGTGGCCAACCTGTGCCGGATCGGCGGGGACCGCGACAGCGAACTCGACGGCGTGCTGTGGAACGGCCAGCTGCGCACCGCCCTGCAGTACCCCGGCAACGTGCGCCCGGGCAGCTGGAACGACCTCGACATGATGTTCACCGGCTGGAACGACGTGTACGGCCTCTACGGCACCACCGACACCTGCACCTGCCACAAGCCGTTCACCGACGACGAGTCGCGCACCGAGACCTCCGTCCTGTCGATGCTCGCCGCCCCGCTGATCTCCGGCGCCGACCTGCGCACCGCCGCTCAGTCGCAGCACAGCGCGGACGGTGCCACCTGGTCCACCGGGATCGGCGCGTCGAGCCTGGCGGTCCTCAAGAACGCCGACGTCATCGCCGTCGACCAGGACGCGCTCGCCAAGCCCGCGACGCTGGTCGGCGCCGCGCCGACGGACTCCAGGGCGCCGGTCGTGCTCAAGCGGCAGCTGGCGAACGGGGACACCGCCGTGCTGCTGGTCAACCAGGACCCGGACAACTGGCGGACGATCGGCAGCGACCTCACCGCGCTGGGGCTGACCGGCGCGTTCACGTACAAGGAACTGTGGACCGGCACGACCGGCACGGTCGCGGCCGGCGGCACCGTCGGCGGCGCCTGGGTGGCCCCGCACGGCGTCGCGATGTTCCGGCTCACGCCGAAGGCCGGCACCGTGCCGGCGGCGGTCGTGGGTGACGGGAAGTACCACGCGCTGGGCGCGGGCGGCACCGCAGGCCTGGTCCTGGAGGTCGCCGGCACGTGCAGCTCGCCGCTCACCTCGCCCGCCGACGTCAACACCTGGTGGCCCACGCACACCTCCGAGCAGTGGACCTTCACGGCCAACCCCGACGGCACCGTGCGGATCAGCGACAACTGCGACACGGCCACCCACGCCCACACCGTGCTGTCAGCGGGCACCGCGGCCGGCAACAGCGCCTACCTGCTGGACTACTCGCCGGGCAACGCGTGGCAGGAGTGGCGGGTCGACGGGAACGCCGCGACCGGCGCGCTCACCATCACCAACGTCGCCAGCGGCCTCGCGCTCGGCGCCGTCGGTGGCACGGCCGGCTCGACGGTGACCACCGAGGCCGTGAACGGCGCGGCGCCCGGGCAGAGTTGGAGCGTCCTGTCCTGATCGTGCAGTTCTTCCCAGGCAGGTCGCGAGGGCGGCACCGGGCCCACCAGGTGCCACCCTCCTGCCGCGGTCCCGCGCGCCGTTCCCGGTGCGCGGGACCTCTCGCACGCCTGCCGCGCGCCAGCCCAGCCTGCCCACGGTTTCCGCAGGGCAGGGCCTTCGGCGTCAGGCCCCGTCCCGAGAGCCCGCCCTGCCCCGCAGCCATACGACGCTGCCCCGCTCACCCCGGCTCACCCCGGCTCACCCCGCCGAGGTGGCCGGATGCCCGGCAGGGCCGGCTCGCCGTTCTCAGCGGAACGCGTCGGCGTGGCGGACGGCCCACTCGGCGAACCGGCGCGGGGGCCGGCCGAGGACCCGTTCGACGTCCGGGCTGACGCGCAGCTCGGACGGGTTGGGGGAGCCGAGGATGTCCAGGGTGTCGTCGGCGAGTTCGGCCGGCATGCTGCGGACCATCGCCGCCTTGGCCTCGTCGCGGGTGAGTTCGTGGAACCGTACCGGCGAGTCCAGCGCGGCGGTGATGGCCGCCGTTTGCCCGCGCGGCGTGATCACCTCCGGGCCGGTCAGCTCGTACACGCCGCCGCTGTACCGGTCGTCCAGCAGACAGGCGGCCGCGACCTCGGCGATGTCCGCCGGGTCGATGATCGGCACGCCGGTGTCGCCGAAGGGCGCGGCGACGGTCCGCCGGTCGCGGACGGATCCTGCCCACCACAGGGCGTTGGAGGCGAAGCCTCCCGGCCGCAGGACCGCCCATTGCGTCCCGGACTGCCGCACGGCGTCCTCCAGTTCGCGCATCGCGATCCGGGTCGGACCGAAGGGCCTGGTCGACACGCCCTGGGTGGAGAGCAGGACGACCCGGCGGACCCCGCTCGCCACCGCGCGCCGGACGATGCCGGCCGGATCGGCTCCGGCGGCGTGCAGGTCTCCGGAGAGCAGCAGGAACAGTGCCTCCGCCCCGGCCAGTGCGGGTTCGAGGCCGGCGGGTTCGGCCAGGTCGGCGGCGAAGTGGCTTACGCCGTCCGGTACTTGGGAGGAGTTCCGGGACACCGCCGTCACGTCCCGGCCCGCGTCCGCCAGCACCCGTACCAGCGGCCGGCCCACGTTTCCGGTCGCCCCGGTCACCACGATCATGATCAGCTCCTTGCCCGATGTCCTCGGTGTTCTCGGTGTCGTCGACGCGCTCCATGCGCTCGACGCGGTCGATGGCGATGACAGTAGGAGCCAGGCTTACATTTCGTAAGGACATACCTTTAGGTAAGCTCATGACATGACGGAAGGTGTGCAGTTCGGGCGGCCCGCTCCGGTGAAGCGCTATGAGGTGTTTCACACCGACTGTCCCGCACGGGCCGTGGTCGACCACGTGACCAGCCGGTGGGGTGTCTGGGTGCTGATCTCCCTGCGGAACGACGACCTGCGGTTCCACGAACTCCGCGAGAGCATCCGGGGTGTCAGCGAGAAGATGCTCTCCCAGACCCTGCGCGCCCTGGTCCAGGACGGCCTGGTCCGGCGGGAGGTCGAGCCGACCACGCCGCCCCAGGTCACCTACGGGCTCACGGAGTTCGGCCGGGAGCTCGGCGAGCCCCTGACCGACCTGTTCGACCGGATCACCCGCCGCCTGCCCCCGCCCGACGCCCGCTGACGCCACCCCGCCCGGGACTTCCCGACGAACCACCGGCCACCGGCTGCCGGGCCACCCCGGACGTCCTTCCCACCGTCGTCCGCGTCACCTGCTGTCCCGGGTGCTGCCCGGCAGCAGGCGTGTCGGTCAGTCAGATGACTGATGTGGGCCGCGCACGGCGTCCGGAAGAGCCGTGCGTGCCGGGGTTCCCGGCAGCGGGGGCCGTGAGGTCGCAAGACCGCGGGCCCCACCAGGACGATCTCCTGGTGGGGCCCGCGGTCACGTCCGTCTCCGGCCGTCTCCGGCCGGCTGCTGCCGGGGCCTGCGAGGCACCGGTCAGGCGCGGCGCCGGCTCAGCCGTACGGCGGCCGCGCCGGCCGCGAGGAACGCGGCGGAGAGGCCGAGCAGGACGGGTGTCTTCGGCGCACCGGTCTGGGCCAGCTCGCCGTGGTGGTGCCCGGCGTGCTCCTCCGGGGCCGAGCCGTGGTGGCCGGGCGTCATCTCGTGGCCTCCCTTGTGGGGCGGCCGTCCCGGGCCTTCCTCCTGCGCGACGAGCTTGATCTTGTTGAGCGCGGACTGCTGGTTGGAGAGGTGGTTGGACTGTTTGGCGGACTGGTTGTTGACGGCGCTGTTGTGTGCCGAGTTGTTCGAGTTGCTGGTGGCGGCGGCGATGTTGTTGGCGCTGTTGTCGAGGTTGTTGGCCACGGTGTTCTGCACGATGACGGTCACGTCGACGTGCTGGTCCTGGCCTTGCCCCTGGTGCTGGTTCTGCTGACCGTTCTGACCCTGGCCCTGCTCCTGGCCGCCGTGCTCGCCGTGCTCGCCGTGTTCCCCGTGTTCGCCGTGCCCGGCGGGGGCGCCGTGCTCGCCGTGCTCGCCGTGCTCGCCGTGCTCGCCGTGCTCGCCGTGCTCGCCGTGCTCGCCGTGCCCGGCGGGGGCGCCGTGCTCGCCGTGCTCGCCGTGCTCGCCGTGCTCGCCGTGTTCCCCGTGTTCCCCGTGCTCGCCGTGTTCCCCGTGCCCGGCGGGGGCGCAGGGCAGGCAGTGGCACTTGCCGGGGACGGGGCGGCTGACGTGCCCGTGGCCCTCGTGGCCGGGCCCGGCGCAGTTCTCGGTGCCGGCCGTTCCTGCTCCCGCCTTCGCGGGCAGCGTGGTCGGTGTGGACGGCGCCTGCCCCGCGAGCCGCTCGCCCTCGTCGGGCTGCACGGCATCGGTCTGTGCCCCGCCGGCTTCCCCGTCACCGGTCGCCGTCGGCGCGGTGTCGGGGTCGCCGTCGGTCAGGCGGAGGGCCGACGTGGAACGGAAGTCGCTGCGGCCGGTGAGGGTCCAGGTGTCACGGGCCGACGTGCCGCCCTGCTCGGCCATACGCAGAAGGCTGTCGACCCATTGGCCCTGAGCCGTCGCCGTGCCGGTGTCGGCGACGGGCGAGGCGTATGCCTGGCCGCCCGTGCCCCAGACGAGGGCGGCCGAGGTCAGCCCGGACAGGACCAGGGCGGTGATTCGAGTACGCATGATGCTCCCGGAAGATCCGTAAAACGGATCTTCCGTATACAGTTCCGCGCCATCCGGCGAAGACACGCGTCGCTGTTGAGTCACCGCTATGGCCCAACGAGATACGGCAAACGGACGTACGCTCTCCGCCCGGCCCGGCACCTCGCTCCCGCACCCGCGTCAGCCCTGGAACCAGCCCCGCGACACCCGTACCGGCCGCTGCCCGACCACCCGTACGGCGGACGGCATCCGCGCCGGTCCGCTCCGCCCACCGCCGCCTGACCGGGTGCATCCGGCCAGGGAAATCCCACTCCCCGCCGGCGCATCCCCGAGGCGTTTCGTGACGGTGCGTTACCGGCGGTGGCGTGCGGGGGCGGTGAACCGTGGTGACCATCCCTTCCATGAGCATTTCGATCCCGGCAGCAGTCCTTGCCGGCTGCACCACTGCCCTGCTCCTCCAGCCCGCGGCCGTCGCCGTGGACGGTTCGAGCAGCCCCACTGCCACGCTGCGCACCTCCGTCGGCGGCGGCTCGGTCACCTCACTGGCCTTCGGCGCCGGGGGCGTCCTCGCGCCCCGGGAAACCCGTCCGTTCGAACTCCTCGGTGTTGTCTGGGACGGTGCCCCCGACGCCCTCGCCCAGGGGTCCGTACGGGTCCGCACCCGCGACTCCGCCACCGGCCGCTGGAGCGACTGGCGTCAACTGGAGGCCGACGCCGCGGACGCCCCCGACACCGTGCCCCGCGGCGCCACCGCCCCGCTGTGGGCCGGCCGCAGCGACGGCGTTGCCGTGGACGTGCGTCCCGGTCCCGCCGGACTGCCGCGCGGCCTGCGGGTCGAACTCGTCGACCCCGGGCAGGGAGCCGCCACCACCGACCGGCAGACCGTGCCCGAACGCCCGGCCGGACCCACCGACACCGCTGGGCGCCCCGAGATCGTCACCCGCGCCGGCTGGGGCGCGGACGAGTCCATCCGCGAGGCGGGATTCGGGTACACCGGCCCGGTCCGGGCGGTCTTCGTCCACCACACGGCGAGTGCCACCGATTACGCCTGCAGCGACGCCCCCCGGATCATCAGATCGATCTACCAGTACCACGTCCAGAGCAACGGCTGGCGGGACATCGGCTACAACTTCCTGGTCGACCGCTGCGGCACCGTCTACGAGGGCCGCGCCGGCGGCGTCGACCAGCCCGTCCTCGGTGCCCACACCCTCGGCTTCAACAGCAACTCGGCCGGTGTCTCCGCGATCGGCACCTACACCTCGGACGTCCCACCGCAGGCGCTGCAGGACGGCCTCGCGAAGATCGCGGCCTGGAAGCTCGGCCTCACCGGCCAGATGGCCGGTGGCACCACCCGGTTGACCTCCTCCTCCGACGGCAGCCGGTATCCCAAGGGCACCGTCGTGGACTTCGACACCATCTCCGGCCACCGCGACGGCTTCGCCACCGAGTGTCCCGGTGGAGCCCTCTACGCCAGGCTCCCCGCCATCCGCAGTGCGGCTCTGATCCTCCAGGACGGCTGAGCCCGCCGGACGGCCGCGCCGAACTCCCGGACCGCACGGACCGCACGGACCGTACGGCGGTGCGCGGCAGGGCCGAGCGGGCCGGTGCGGCAGCTCGACGGGTTCGTACGGAACGCGGACGGGGTCCGGCACCGGGGGAGGTGCCGGACCCCGTCCGACCGTGGAGCGCCAGGCCGGGGCCGGCCCGGGCAGGAACGCTTCCCGACAGAGCGCCGGGCCGGCTGCCCGGGTCAGGGACGTTCGAGGTACTGGAGCACGCCGCCGACGGAGAAGCAGAGGGCGCCCGTGAGGGTGCCCCAGTCGGCGATGTCCGCGTTGACCAGGCTGCCGGTCGCGGGGCGGGTGTAGGCGGCGAGTGCCGACACCATGAAGAGGACGGATCCGAGCTGGTTGACGGCGGTGATCCACCAGCCGAGGCTGCGGCGGCGGACGCAGGGCAGGCGGGTGTGGCAGATCTCGACGAAGGCGAGGTGACCGGAGATCAGGAAGAGCACGCAGCCGATGACGTCGGGAGTCCAGATCAGCCGGTTGACCTGCTGGACGTTCAGCCCCTGGAGGAAGGAGTCCAGCAGGTTGACGCCGAACACGAGGGTCCCGGCGAACAGGGCGGACGCGCTGAGCCAGTCCACCCGCATCGGCTCGTAGCTCCACCAGCGCCAGCGGCGGGTGACCAGCCGGCCTTCGCCGCCCGGGACGTGCCGGGGGGCGTTGACGACCTGGAGCAGGGAGACGTACCCGCCGGTGTTGAAGAAGAGGCCGCCGGCGAAGTAGATCGACGCACAGGTGGTGGCGTCGCCCCCGCCGAACTGGGCGACGGCGGCGCCGGCCGCGAACAGCGCTCCGCCGATGACGAAGGCGGTGGCGGCGATGGCGTTGAGCCTGCGCAGCCGGGTGATCGCAACGGCGTCGGCGCTGGCGTGCCGACGGGCCGGGGCACCGGGCGGGTGGACGGCGAT
This sequence comes from Kitasatospora sp. NPDC048545, assembly GCF_040651155.1. Classification (NCBI taxonomy): domain Bacteria; kingdom Bacillati; phylum Actinomycetota; class Actinomycetes; order Kitasatosporales; family Streptomycetaceae; genus Kitasatospora; species Kitasatospora sp. NPDC048545. Next base: position 7,037 of record NZ_JBEZIQ010000049.1, on the reverse strand, counting down.
GAGTCCGCGCCGCCGGGCGAGTCGTGACTCCCAGACGGCGGTGCCGCCGCCGGGCGGCCGCCAGGTGAGCCGGGTGGTGAACGGTCCCGCGCCCTCGGCGCGCTGCTCAGGCTGCCCCACGGGCCGAGACTAGCCCGCCTGCCGGACCACCGGGGTGGCGAAACACCGGTCGCCGACGCAACGGGTCGTGACACCGTGTGACCCGGCCACCCCACGGCCCCCGCCTGCGGAGCCCCGCCACCCCCCGTCCGCGGAGCCCGGGCAGCGGGGCAACCCGTCCGCGCTGCTCCGTCAGGCGTCGCCCCGGGCCCGTCGCTAGCATGGGAGCCGCCGCACGAACGGCAGGAACCGGCCCCGTTTCCCCAGGAACGGGGCCGGTCCACAGGTGATCCGCCGGCAGTCGATGCGCGGACGCACCCCGGAGGGATGGCGAACCGTGAGCAGTGCGCCCGTCGGCGGGTCCTCGCGCTACCTGGTGCTGTCGGCGATGATCTTCGCCGTCGCGATGACCTTCATCGACCAGACGATCGTGTCGATCGCCGTACCGAACATCCAGCACGAGCTGAAACTGACCAGCACGGGGGTGCAGTGGGCGGTCAACGCCTACCTGCTCACCCTGGCGGCGTTCTTCGCCTTCGGCGGTCGGCTCGCCGACACGGTCGGCCACCGCCGGATGGTGGTGGTCGGGGTGCTGGTCTTCGCGGGCGCGTCGGCCTGTTGCGGTCTCACCCCCACCGGGAGCCTGGCCGAGGCGTGGCTGATCGCCTTCCGCGCCGTCCAGGGCTTCGGCGGCGCCCTCATGTTCCCGGCGGCGCTGGCGATCGTGGTGCAGAACTTCGTGCTGCGCGAGCGGGGGCGGGCGCTGGCCCTGTTCTTCGGCATCGCGGGCGGTCTGACCGCGATCGGGCCGGTCCTCGGCGGCTACCTGACCGAATGGACCTGGCGGGCCATCTTCTGGGTGAACCTGCCGGTGGCCGCGATCGCGCTGGTGCTGATCGCGATCTCGAAACCGGTGACGCAGAGCCGGCCGGCGCCCATGGACTACCGCGGTCTGGCGCTGATCGCCGGTGGTGTCGCGCTGAGCGTCTTCGGGTTCCAGCAGTCGCAGGTCTGGGGCTGGTCGAACCCGGCGATCGGGCTCTGCATCGCGGCCGGCGTTCTGCTGCTGGTCGTCTTCGTGTTCGTCGAGAAGCGCACCGCCTCGCCGCTGATCCAGGTGGACATCTTCCGCATCCGGGCGTTCTCCGTGCAGAACCTGGTGCTCGGCATCTCGATGCTGGTCTTCGTCCCGGTGTTCTTCTTCTCCAGCGAGTACGCGCAGATCGCACTGGGCGACTCCTCCTCGACCGCCGGCATCTTCCTGCTCTACTTCTTCATCGGGTTCGTGATCGCCTCGCAGATCGGCGGCCGGATGCTCGACCGGGGCGGCGCGAAGCGGCCGGTGGTGCTCGGGTGCGTCCTGGCCGCGTTCGGGTTCTACCTGTGGGCGGGCGACGTGACCACGCTGAGCTTCAGCGACCAGCAGTGGGACATCGTGCTGGCCGGCGCGGGCATGGGCTTCATGCTCTCCCCCGCCAGCACGGACGCGGTCAACCGCGCCTCGCGGCTGTCCTACGGCGAGGCGACCGGCATCACCCAGACGGTCCGCAACTACGCCGCGAGCCTGGGACTGGCGGTGCTGGGCACCGTCCTGGTCACCGACCTGCGCTCCCGGCTGACCGACTCGCTGGTCGCCCAGGGGCTGCCTCCGGATCAGGCGGCCGCCACGGCCGCACACCTCTCCCAGGTCCAGGCGCAGAGCGGCGGGAGCGGGGGCACCGCGAGCATCCCGCCGTTCTTCCGGGCCGACTTCGCCCACGCCACCCAGACGGTCTTCTACTGGATGGCGGCGATCATGGCCGCGGCCGCGGTGGTGGCGATCGTCGGCCTGCGTCCGGGCGTGCAGGCCGAGCCGTCCGCCGAGGAGCAGGAGCCCTTGCCTGCCGGGCGCGAACCGGGCCAGGGCTGAGCCGGGGCGCTCCCGGTCGCGGCCGCGGCCGCGCCTGCCGCGCTGCGAGGGCCGTCAGCCGAGTTCCTCGGCGAGTCCGACGACGATGCCCTCGGGGCCGCGGACGTAGCGGAGCCGGTAGCCGGTAGCCGGTCGGGGATGCGGGCTGAGGGCCGGTCGTGGGCCCGGGGCTTCGCGGCTCATTACCGGCCGTGCTCGCGCAAAGGACCGTTCATGCGGGATCGGACCGCCCGCGAACGGCCTGGAACGTTCCCGCTGTGGTGAACGCGTCGGTGATCGGCGCGATGAGCGCGGCGAAGCGGCGGGCGCCCGCGTTGCCGATCGGTGCCCACAACGCGGCGCAGTGCTCGTCCGTTTCCACTTCGATGCGCTCGCGTGCCGCCCTGCCGGCGTCGGTGACCACGGCGTCGGAGTCGAGCCAGCCGCGTGCGACGAGGCGTGCCGTCGCCGCGTTCCACTCCTCGTCGTCCCACTGACGGGTCGCTCGTGCGAGAGCCGTCGGGAGGGGGCCGGTCGCGGTGTGCAGAACGAGGCAGTCGCACGGCCCGAGGCCGTTGTCGGCGAGTACGACGAGATGGGCGTCGCCGCGCCACTCGCGCGCCACCGTGATCTGCTGCCAGAGCGCGACGAGGGGATCGGGGGGAAGCCCGACCGAGGCGTTCGCGGCGGCCAGCACCTTTCCGGCGTAGTCGGCACCGGCGACGACCGGGTCGATCAGCGAGCGGGCCTCGGCACGGTGGTCGTCCGTGAGACGTACGTCGACGCGCCGCATCGCCCGTCCGGCGGCCAGGAAGCGGGCGGCCTGCCACCGCTCGGGCGGTGCGGCGTCCCACACGCCCGCCATGGCCCGTACTGCCCGCGGGCTGAAGTTGTAGAAGGCCGCGAGCGTGACCTGCCACGGAACGCCGCCCATCGCGGCCGACCGGAAGGCCAGGTAGGCCGGCCCGCGGTCGGTCACGCCGAGCTCGGCCGCCTGCTCGGCGGTCTCGGGGGCGAGGTGGATGAACAGGTGGGCGGCGCTGACGGCGTGGCTGACGGTGCGGACGGCGTTCAGGTCCATCGGGCCGTCGCCGGTACGGGCGGAGGCGGGAAGGGGGTCGAGGTGCATGGCGGTGGTGTCTCCGGGAGTCGGGTGGCGCTGTCGTGCGGGAGTTTCGGCAGTGGCGACCGGCACCGCGCGTCCGAGGGGTGTCGAGGGCATGCACCACGACGAAGTGACGGTGGCGGACGTCCCTGCCGACTACTGAATCGACGATAACACGGATAATCGATTATCCAGTGGATCGTCTAGGATGAGCTCATGACTCAGACGGCGCACTCCTCGACCCCGCCGGGGAAGCAGATGCTCTCCGAGCAGGTCTACGCGCACCTGCGGGACGCGATCATGCGCGGGGACCACGCCCCTGGTGCCCCCCTCAAGCCGCAGGACCTTGCCAGGGAGCAGGGCGTGAGCCTGGCCGTGGTGCGCGAGGCGCTCGTGCGGCTGGTCGGTGAGGGGCTCGCCGACCGGCTGCCCAACCGCGGCTTCGCCGTCCCGTCCTTCTCCGACCGCCGCTGGCAGGAGATCGCGGAAGCCCGCCGGACCGTCGAACCGGTCGTACTGCGCATGTCCATCGAGCGCGGCGACGTCGACTGGGAAGCCCGCGTGCGGGCCTCCCACCACCGACTGGCGCGCACCCCGGCGTACGAGCCGGAGGAGGGCGAGTACTACACCGGCGCGTGGGCCGAGGCTCATCGGGCCTTCCACCGCACGTTGCTGGAGGGGTGCGGAAACCACGCACTGCTGGAGACCTTCGACCGGTTGTGGACCGCGAGTGAGCTGGCCCGCCGTTGGTCGGCGCACCGCAACCCCGACCGGGACGGCGCCGAGGAACACCGCAGGCTGGAGGAGGCTGCGCTGGCCCGCGACGCCGACACCGCAGCCGAGATCCTGGTCCGGCACCTCACCCTGACCGCGGCCGCTCTGACCGACGACTCCGGTCAGGCCCTCCAGGAGTGCGCCACGACGGCGAGGTCGAGGCGGGAATCCGGCTCCGGCTCGAACCGGCCGTAGGGGTTCACCTGGGTCCGGAAGAACGGGGACGGGGACGGGGCCCGTCGGCCGGCGTCGGTGAGCCGCGCGGGTCGAACCCGGCGATGTCGACGTCTCAGTCCGCCGGCGCGTGGAGCCCGCGCTCGGAGACGGCGGGCGCCGCCTTCAGCACGCCGAGCAGGCGGGCGACCTCGGTGGCGACGGCGGCGCGGGCGGGCCCGAGGTAGCGGCGGGTGTCGACCAGCCGGGTGTCGTCGGCCAGGGCCCGGCGGACGGCGGTGGTGAACACCCGGTTGAGGTGGGTAGCTATGTTGACCTTGGTCATGCCGGCGTCCACGGCGGCGGTGAGGTCACGGTCCGCCACGCCGGAGGAGCCGTGCAGCACGAGCGGGACCGGCACTGCCTCGTGCAGCCGTGCGATGAGTTCGAAGTCGAGGACCGCGTCGCGGGTGAGCATGGCGTGGGAGGTGCCGACGGCCACCGCGAGCGCGTCCACGCCGGTGGCGGCGACGAATGCGGCGGCCTCGGCGGGGTCGGTGCGCACTCCGGGGGCGTGGACGCCGTCCTTGCCGCCGACCTCGCCGAGTTCGGCCTCGACCCAGACGCCGGCGGCGTGACAGTGCCGGACCACCTCGGCGGTGGTGCGCACATTCTCCTTGTAGGGGAGCGCGGAGGCGTCGTACATGACCGAGGTGAGGCCCAACTGCACCGCTTCGTGGACGAGTTCGATGGAGGTGGCGTGGTCGAGGTGCACCGCGACCGGTACCTTCGCGGCACGGGCGACGACCAGGGTGGCGGCGGCGATCGGGGCGAGGGCGCCGTGGTAGCGGACGGCGTTCTCGCTGATCTGCAGGATGACCGGGGCACCGGCGGCTTCGGCGCCGGCGACGACGGCCTGGGCGTGTTCGAGGTGGATGACGTTGAACGCGCCGACGCCGCGCACGGCATCGGCAACGGGTCCGGCGGCGATCGCGCCGGTTCCGGTCAGGGGCACGGGTCGGGCTCCTCTGCTGCGAAGGGTGCGAGATGCCGGACGTTCACGCGGGGGCGCAGGGCCCGGTGGACGGCCGGGTCGAAGTCGCCCGCGAGCGGTGCGGCGACGGCGGCCGCGGAGAGTGCCACGGCCTCGGCCAGCCGGTCGGGCCAGGGGGTGCGGGTGACCAGGCCGAGGGTGAGCGCGGCGACCGCGGCGTCGCCGGCGCCGGTGGGGTTGCCGGCCAGCCGCTCGGGTCCGCGGGCGTGCCAACTCCCGTGCGGCGTGACGGCGATGACGCCGTCGGCGCCGAGCGAGGCGACCACCGCGCCCGCTCCGGCGGCGTGCAGGGCGCGGGCGGCGGCGACCGGGTCGGCGAGGCCGGTGGCGGCGGTCAGTTCGTCGGCGTTCGGCTTGATGAGGGCCGGTCCTGCCGGAAGCGCCGCGCGCAGGGCCGCCCCGTCGGCGTCGAGTACGGCCGGGACGCCGTGTGCGTGTGCGTGCCGGAGCAACTGGGCGTAGGCGTCCCGGGGGAGGCCGCGCGGCAGGCTGCCGGAGAGGACCACCGCGGCGGCGCCCGGTAGCAGCGTGTCGAGGTGATGGAGGAACCGCTCCCACTCCTCGACACCCACCACCGGTCCGGGTTCGAGCAGCACGGTGGTGTCCCCGACGCTCTCCTCGACCACGGCCACCGTCCGCCGGGATTCACCAGGGATCGCCAGCATGCGGTCGGTCAGTCCGGCGGCGGCGAGTTCGGCGCGGATCGCCCGGCCGGTGATGCCGCCGACCAGCCCGGTGACGACGGTCGGGTGACCGAGGGCGTGCAGGACCCGGGCGACGTTGACGCCCTTGCCGCCCGCACGCTCGGCCACCGCCCGGACCCGGTTGCTGCCGTGCGGGCGCAACCGGTCCAGGTGGTGGGTGATGTCCAGGGCCGCGTTGGGCGTGACGGTGAGGATCACGTCGCCGCTCCCGCGCCCAGGAGGTCCCGCGCGAGCAGTCCGGCCCCGAAGCAGCCTGCCTCGTGGCCGAGTTCGGCGGGTACGAGATCCGGCATCGCCTGGAAGGCGAGCCGGGCGCCCAGCGATTCGCGCAGCGGCGCCAAGTACGGCTCACCGGCCCGCGCCAGGCCGCCGCCGATCACGACGCGTTCCGGGTCGAGCAGGGTGACCGCGCTCGCCAAGCCGTCGGCGAGCGCGTCGACGGCTTCCTGCCGGACGGCGGTGGCCGTCCGGTCCCCGGTCGCGGCGCGCTCGGCGACCTGCCGGGCGGTGACGTCCCGTTCGCCGGTGGCGGCGGCGTAGCGGCGGGCGATGGCGGCGGCCGAGAGGTGCACAGCCAGCTCCTTGTATCGAGGATGCCGAGGAGACCTGCGCACCAAGTGCACTGTTACTGCGCATTAATGTCAATAGAACCGGCAAATGCTGCAACTTTGAGCAGAAATGCCAGGGGTGCCATCACCGGCCGCGCCGCACCGCCGTGAACCGGCCGTCGCCGACGGCCCAGCGGCCGCGGCGCATCACGGCGACCAGGTCGTAGGTCCCGGAGTCGACCACGACGAGGTCGGCGAGCTTGCCGGTCTCCAGCGAGCCGACGGAGTCGCTCAGGCCGAGCAGCCGGGCCGGGGTCGTGGACAGCGACTCGACGGCCTGCGGCAGCGTCATCCGTCCCGCGGTCAGGGACCTTCGGAGGACCCGGTCGAGGGTGAGGGTGGACCCGGCGATGGAGCTGCCGTCGGGGAGCCGCGCGACGCCGTCCTTGACCTGGACCTGGAGGGGGCCGAGGGGGTAGAGGCCGTCGCCCATGCCGGCGGCGCCCATGGCGTCGGTGATGAGGGCGACGCGGGAGGGGCCGGCGGTGTTGTAGGCGAGGTCGAGGACGGAGGGGTGCAGGTGGACGCCGTCGTTGATGAGTTCGACGGTGACCCGGTCGTCCTCCAGGAGGGCGACGATGGGGCCGGGGGCGCGGTGGGCGATGGCGGGCATGGCGTTGAAGAGGTGGGTGGCGACGGTGGCTCCGGCGTC
>NZ_JBEZIQ010000048.1:0-74744 GCF_040651155.1 Kitasatospora sp. NPDC048545 | reverse complement strand
CCTCCCGCCAGGCCTGGTGCCACTGGTAGGCCGACTTCGCGGTCACCCGCAACCTGCGGGCAACCTCCTTCGGTGGGACACCTTCGTCGAACAACACGGCGGCCTCCAGCCGCACCGCCTCACGGCGCTGACGTGCCTTCGCCGTCAGCCCGCCCCCATCCGCATAGCGCATACCAACGGCATAGTGCGCAAATGGCCGTCAGTCAGCTACGCAAACAGGCCAATCACCTTGAAGCGCCAAGGTCAGTAATAAGGAATTAGGGGTCGCAGGTTCAAATCCTGTCGTCCCGACCTGAGACCGGGCAGGCTCTCACACCGGGCCCCTTCTCCGCTCGTGCTCAACTGTCGTTTTGCGTCCCCGCCGGTTCTGGCCGCTCCTGCCGCTGATGAAGACCGCGACGGCCGCAGGACTGGTCGCGGGCATCTGGTTCACCCCGCTGGCGGTGCTGACCAGCGCCGTCGTCGTCTGCTACTTCCTCACCGCCGTGGGCATGCACATCCGAGCCCGCGATCTGGGACGCAACCTCTTCCTCAACGCCTCCGGCATGCTCGTGCTCAGTACGGCCACCTTCGTGTTCGCCCTGCAGACCGCCTGAGGCAAGCCGGCGTCGAGCGTGGGTCCGCGGGCGAGAACACAACACCGGCCTGCCGCCGTACGACGCGTACGGCGGTGCCTCGGCACTCCAGCGGCAGCGGCACCAGGTCCCTTCCGGAGTCCGAGCAGTAGTCGGCCGATGGCACTCAGGACCCGCTCCGAGTTCTCTTCGTCACACAACGATCTTGGACGCCCTCTCGGCATCCCCGGAGGGTGCGGCTCTCCCCGAGGGGCTGGTCTGACAGGGCGTGTCACGTCTTGAGGCGCTGTCTTGTCAAGGACACGAACGCCCAACCGTCGTTCTCGCGCAGAAGAAGGAGTTTCTCGTGTTTGCCGCCTACCTCGTGGTCACCCTCCTCACCTCGGCTGTCAACGGCTCGGCCGCCATCGCCAACTTCATCGGTCACGACTACCCCAAGAGTCAGGCGGACAAGCTGCGTGTGCCCCGGTCCTGGATGCGCCCGCTGGGCACACTGCTGGCGTTGGGGGCGCTGGGGCTGCTGGCCGGGTTCGCCGTGCCGGTCCTGGGCACGCTCGCTGCCATCGGTCTCGTGTCGTACTTCCTTGGCGCACTCTGGGCCCACCTGCGGGTTCGTGACCACCAGCTGGGTCCCTGGGCCGTGTTCTTCTGTCTGCCCGTGGCTGCTCTGGCCGTGAATCTGGCCTACTACGGCACCCGGTGAACCGGTGCAGCTTGTCCCTCAGAAGGAGCCACTCCCGTCCCGGGACGGGGTCTGTACAAAGAACGGCTCTGTCCCGTAATCGGTGGTAGCGCTGGGTGATGGTCACTGGAGGAGGATGCGGTGGCGGAGCAGGGAGAACCCGGCTCGGCCGTGCATCTGTCTCATGATCCGTTTGGTTCGCGTGTTGACTCCCTCGGTGCGGCCGTTGTGGAACGGGAGGGTGAGGCCGGCCTCGATGGCGGCCCGGTCGAGTTCCAGGCCGTTCGCGAAGGAGTGCAGGTGGGGCAGGTCGACGGAGCGAACTGATGTGATCCAGTCGGTGAGCTTGGCGTCGTTGCCCTTGGCCGGCACCAGCAGTTGCGCGAACTCTCCGGTGAGACGGGCGAGTTCGGTCATCTCGGAACAGCTTTGGGTGAGCTCCCTCAGGAGGGCGGTGTCCTTGTCTCGCAGGTTCTCGGGACGGGTGAGGAGGAGGCGGGCGACGCGCCGCGGGGTGGTGACGGGCCTGTCACCATCGGCGCGCCCTGGGTGATGTAGCGGACCAGGAGGTTCGCGCTCCCGGTGTAGCCGAGCTCCCTGATCTCGCGCAGCAGGTGGGTGACGGGCACCGCGGGGTCCTCGGCCCTGCGCCGGCGCAGGTGGTCGCGGTAGGGATCGACCAGCGTGGGTTTGTAGCGGGGTGCCCGGCGGTCGCCGGTGGGCTCCTTCATGCGGGCGTACCGCTTGACGGTGTTCAGCGCGACGTCGAGGCGGCGGGCACATTCGAGCAGCCCGACGCCCTGGCCGAGCAGCTTGTGGACCTGGTGCCAGCGTTCGCGGGTGGTCTGCTCGCGTACGCCTCCGGGCCGGGTCGGGTTCACGGCGGTGGCCCAGCAGGCGGCGTGAGAGCGGATCTCGGCCAGGACCTTGCCACACAGGTTGCTCCACAAGTGCCATCTGTCGCTGACCTGCACCGCTTCGGGGAGGGCCTGGCGGATCGCCTCGCCGTAGGAGCCGGAGCCGTCCCGGCAGACGTACTCGGCCCCGGGGTGCTCGCACAGCCACGCGACCAGAGTCTGGGTGGTGCGGTCGGGCAGGACGTCGATCCGCTCGCCGGTCTCGGCGTCGATGAGCACGGTGGCGTAACGCTGACGCCGGCGCAGGGCGAAGTCGTCGACGCCCAGCCCGCGCGGGACGCGCAGCCGCGGCACCGACTGGCGCATGAGCACGCGCAGGGCGGTCGAGCGGGAGACCGTCGCAGCCAGGACGCGGGAGAGGCGGGCGCCCGCCCGGCCCGCTAGGCGCCCGCCCGGCCCGCTAACTCCTTCACGATCTCACCGAGTTGATCGGTGAGACGGCGCGTGCGCCGCTGGTAGCGTTCGATCAGGCCGGGGACCTGCTCACGGAACGTCTGGCGCGGGCAACCCAGAACCGGGCAGCTCAGGCGTCGGACTCGCACCGACACCACGACCCGCCGACCGTCCACCGGCACATCCGCGACCACTCGATGGTGGAAGCCATGCACGTGCCGCGTCGGCTGCCCGCACGCTGGGCATGGCGCAGGCTCGTCCTGGGGCCGGGCTGACACCCGGATGACCTCGCCCTCGTCCACCACGTCCTGGACGACCAGCGCCGAAAGTCCTGAAAACACTATGCTCACAAGCTCGTTGGCATCTCGCACGTAACAACAACGACGACCGTCACCCTTCGTTGCCACCGATTACGGGACAGAGCCGTTCTTTGTACAGACCCGCAGGTGATCATGATCATCGGCGGAGAAATACGGCACGCTTCGAATGCGTGCCGGTTACCAGCTGTGAGTTTCACCCCCGAGGCCGGTGAGTTTCGCCTCGGCGCCGCTGGTGAGTTTGCTCGCCCCACGCGCCGCTGCTGAAGGAGGTCAACACGGCCCGGGATCGGGTGGTGGTCGAGTGGCTCAGCGACGGTGGGGTTCCGCATCGGGGAACATGGACTGCCACAACTCGATCTTGCGTGAGGGTCCGTCAGTTTGCTGACGGACCCTCACGCAAGATCGCGTTACAGTAGACACTCCCGGGCCGGACACGGCTTCGCACCGGGTCGCGAATGCGTGAGCGCTGTGGACCTCAACTCACGTTCAAATGGCTGGAATTAATATCACCTGGGCTGCGCGTGCCGCTCATAGGCTAAGTAGTAGCCAGGGGCATAGAGCCTCCTCGTCGTGTCCACAGGGGGGAACATGAAGTGGAAGTGGGGGCAGTGCTTGGTGCGTGCTGCCGTGGTCGGTTCGATGGTTGCCGGCAGCGTGGTGCTGGCTAACGGCTCGGCTCAGGCAGCCGAAGGTCAGTGGACGCTCAGTACGAGGTACTGCGAGGCAGTAGTGAAGATCGAACTACATTCCTACCCTGATGGCCTACACGATGCGCAGGCCATCGATCCGACCCGGATTACTTCTACTTCCAGCACTGGCTGGCCATGTCAATTCACGCTTGTGGACAACGGGAGGGTCATCTACGACTCGTACAGGCAGCCGAACCCGGCTGGACAGTCGCCGTGGGAGTATGACGGTCCTGGTCATAGCATGTACGGCAGGATCTATGACTCGGTCACGGGCGAGCAGCCCACCAGTCCTTCCAACTAGCTAGGCTGTGTTTTGGGGCTCTCCTGCCTGATGTGTGGGTCAGGCTGTCGTGGGTTGTCGTCCTGGGAGAGTAGGGCGGGGGCCTGCGAGGGTGAGCATGACCAGGGCGATGACGGCGTCGGCGGAGTGGAAACCGAAACCGCGCCGGATGATCAGGCGGGTCTTGGTGTTGGTGCTCTCGATCAGTCCGTTGGACGGGCCGGTGATCAGCGCGGAGCGGATAGCGTCGTAGTGGCGCTTGATCGTGCGCTGGAGGTCGACGAAGGCGGGGATGCGGCAGCGGCGGGCCCAGCCGATCCACTGGTCCAGGGCCTTGAGGGCCGCGGTGGGGCGGCGCTTGGCCAGGGCGAAGACGGAGCGCAGGGCTTCCTTCAGTCGCCAGGCGCGGTGCAGCCGCGGGTCGGTGGCCGCGATCCAGGCGAGCTTGGCCACTTGGCGGTCGGTCAGGTCCTCGGCGTTCTTCCACAACGCGAAACGGGAGTCCTTCAACGCCCTCGCCCGCTCCCGGTCGCCCAGCTCGCGCCGGGCCCGGTTCCACGAGGCCCGGCGCTCGGTGTTCAACGCCTCGGTCGCCCAGGCGACCACGTGAAAGGGGTCCATCACCCGCAGCGCACCCGGTGCCCGCTCGGCGATGACCTGGGCGATCCAGGCGGCGCCATCGGCGCTGATGTGTGTCAGCCGTGCGGCTCGAACCTCGCCGAGCTCGTCGAAGAACCGGGTGAGGACGTCGGTGCCGTGGCCGTCGGCCATCCGCACCACCCGGCAGGTGTCGTGGTCGACCACGACGGTCATGTAGCGCCGGCCCTTGCGGTAGGAGATCTCGTCGATCCCGATCCGGGCGAGCCCCGCCAGCCGGTCCGTGCCCCGGTCACGGTCGGCGGTGAAGCGCTCGACGATCCGCCCGACCGTGCGCCAAGAGCAGCGCAGCAGCTCGGCCGCCGCGCTCTTGGAGCACTCGGCGGCCATCCACGCCGCCTGCTGGTCGAAGGCCCGGGTGTGCCCGGCGTCGTGCCGGGCCCACGGCACCGCTGCCACCGTCGGACCGTGCCGGCGGCAGGCGACCCGCGGGGCATCCGCCTCCAGGAACACCCGCACCGCCCCGTGGTCCAGGTCGCGCCACCGGCGCCGGCCGCGTCCCCGGTCGTACCAAGGAGCCGGGCGCTGACAGAGCCCGCACCGCCCACGCCGCCGCGCGTCAGGCCGCACCGACGCGACTACACACTGTTCCGATTCATCCCAGCGCACCGCCTCGACCACGGTGTTTTCCACCATCAGGGTGCGCTTCCATATGCTGAAGGCAGGCACGCCGTCTCTCTGCTTGATCAAACTTGGGCTTCGACACCTCAAGGATCACAGAGGACGGCGTGTTTCACGTCCAGCCGTAGATCAGCGCACCCACACATGCGGCAGGAGAGCCGGAAATCCGCAACGTCCAGCAGGCATGGTCCGCAGCCAGCCTCGACGCCGCCGCGTGATCAACCAGACCTGTCAGAACGTCGAAAGTCGAGCTCCTCACGCGACGTGAGAAAAGCGCGCGGGACTGCTTTGTAGCGTTCCCATATGCCCTGAACCGCACCGAGCGGCGCCGACCGCGAACTGGCGGAGAAGGAATTTCAGACCCAGAATTAGGCGCAACATCACCTGCCTTGATCGCCTTGACAGGTTCCGCGGGCTGCTGGCGGTCTGATTCAGCGCTCGGCGCCGAACCACTGCGCCAACTCCCGCTTGAGCACCTTGCCGCTGGGGCCGAGCGGGAACGCGTCGACGAACTCCACCAGGCGCGGGTACTTGTACGCGGCCATCCGCTCCCGGCTCCAGGCGACGATCTCCGCGCCGAGCGCCTCGTCCGGCGTCCGGTCCGCGCGCGGGATCACCACCGCGCACACCTCCTCGCCGTGCCGCTCGTGCGGGACGCCGATGACCGCGACCTGCGCGATCGCCGGGTGGTGCACCAGCATCTCCTCGAGCTCGCGCGGGTACACGTTGTACCCGCCGCGAAGCACCAGGTCCTTCTTGCGGTCGATGATCGACAGATAGCCGTCCGCGTCCTTCACCCCGAGGTCGCCCGAGCGGAACCAGCCGTCCACCAGCACCTCGGAGGTCGCCTCGGGCCGGCCCAGGTAGCCGGCCATCACATTGTGGCCCCGGATGACGATCTCGCCGACCTCGCCCGTCCGCAGCAGCTCGATCCGGCCCTCCAGGTTGGCCCTGGCGATCTCCACCTCGACGCCCCAGATCGGGCGGCCCACGGTGCCCGGCTTGCACGGCCAGGCCCGCTGGTTGTACGCGACCACCGGTGAGGTCTCGGTCAGCCCGTACCCCTCGTAGATCGTGCAGCCGAAGGTGGCCTGGAACTCCTCCAGCACCTTGACCGGCAGCGCCGAGCCGCCGGAGAACGCGCGGTCCAGGGGCGGGCGGAGCGGGGTGGCGGCGGCCGCGTCGAGCAGCGCCAGGTACATCGTCGGGACGCCCATGAACACCGTGCACCTGTGCGCGACCATGAGGTCGAGCGCGCCCGCGGCGTCGAAGCGGTCCGTCAGCACCATGGTGGCGCCCGCCCGGAAGCAGGTCAGCATGCCGCAGATCTGCCCGAAGGTGTGGAACAGCGGCAGGCAACCGAACAGCACGTCCTCGGCCCGGAAGTCGAACGGGGAGAGCATCCCGACGGTGACGTTCATGGTGATGCTCAGCTGGGTCAGCATCGCGCCCTTGGGCCGCCCCGTGGTGCCGGAGGTGTAGAGGATCACCGCGAGGTCGCCGGGCGCGCACGGCCGGTAGGCGGCGATCGGTTCGGCGTGCTCGGCGAGCACGTCCAGCCGCGGTGCTTCGCACTCCGCGTCGGCCCGCACCGCGAGCAGCGGCACCTCGGCGATCTCCGCGGCCTTGCGCCCCTCGGCGAGCAACGACCCGGCGCAGATCAGCACGTGGGCCCCGCTGTCGCGCAGCACGTACTCGATCTCGGTCGCCTTGAGCAGCGCGTGCATCGGCACCACGACCGCGCCGAGCGCCAGCACGGCGAAGTAGGCCGCCGGGAACTCCAGGCCGTTCGGCAGCAGCAGCGCCACCCGGTCACCGGGGCGAGTACCCCGTTCGTCCAACACCGTGGCGTACTGCCGGGCACGGAACCATAGTTCACGGTACATCAGGCGAGCTCCGGCGAACTCGATCGCCGGGTGGTCCGGACGTCGTACCGCCGACTCGGCGAGAACGGCTGCTACCGAGAGAGTCACCAAACCTCCGCTGATCGATTGCGGTCGAAATCAGCGACGACGGCGGCCGGGCGCGCCAGGGCCCCCGGCCGCCGTCCCCGCCTCACGCCTGTGTGCGCGGGATGTCGAGCTCCTGCCAGATGGCGTCCAGCGCCTTCGCGAACTTCTCGACATCGGCCGTGGTGTGCGTCGCGGACGGCGCGACGCGCAGAATCTCCTCGCCCTCCAGCACGCTGGGGGCGTTGATGGATTGCACATAGATGCCGTACCGGTCCAGCAGCAGCGCCGACGCCTGACGGCAGGTGGCGTCCTCGCCGACGAACGCCGAGACGATGTGCGACATCGGCGAGACGAACGGGATGCGCTGCTCGTCGAGCAGCCGGTGCAGCAGCTGCGCGTTGTTCCGCAGCCGCTCGCGCTCCTCGTCGGAGGCGACGAGGTGGCGGACCGCCGCGAGCGCGCCGGCGGCGATGGCCGGCGGCAGCGAGGTGGTGAAGATGAAGCCGCGGGCGAAGCTGCGCACCGCGTCCACCATCGCGGCGGGCCCGGCGATGTAGCCGCCGGCGGTGCCGAAGCCCTTCGCCAGGGTGCCCATCACGACGGTGAATTCGTCGGCGATGCCGTCCCGGGCGGCGATCCCGGCACCGCGCGGGCCGTACATGCCGACCGCGTGCACCTCGTCGATGTACGTGGTGGCGCCGTAATTCTCGGCGACGGCGGCTATCTCGGCGAGCGGCGCGATGTCACCGGACATCGAGTACACCGACTCCAGGACGATCAGCTTCGGGCGGTCGCCGTCGGCGCGGATCAGCTCCTCGAGGTGCGCGACATCGTTGTGCCGGAAGATCCGCTTCTCGCAACCGCTGTGCCGCAGCCCGTCGATGATCGATGCGTGGTTCAGCTGGTCTGAGTAGACCACGGTGCCGGGCATCCGGCCCGCCAGCACTGACAGCGCGGCGTCGTTGGCGGTGTAGCCCGAACTGAACAGCAGCGCCGCCTCCTTGCCGTGCAGCGCGGCGAGCTCCTGCTCCAGCAGGACGTGGTAGTAGTTGGTGCCACCGATGTTGCGGGAGCCGCCGGAGCCGGCGCCGAACGCGTCGACGGCCTCCTTCATGGCGGTCAGCACGGCCGGGTTCTGCCCCATGCCGAGGTAGTCGTTGCTGCACCAGACGCTGATCTCCAGCTCGGCGCCTGCCTGCCCCTCCCGGGCAGTGGCACTCGGGAACCGTCCGGCACGCCGACCGACCTCCAGGAACTGACGGCTGTGGTCGGCGAATTCCTTCATCTCATGAGTGAAGAAATCCAGGTGTGCGGTCATTATGCCACTCGCTCTCTAAAGAAGCCGCTGTCATATCGATCACGAGGCTGTCGATCGAACGGAATTTGGGAAGGTGGATCCGGCCTGGGACTCGATCCCCAGTAGCACCGGTGCGTTTGGGGCTGGTTGGCCGCCAACAGAGCGCCTGTAACGAGAGTCAGCCAGTCATCGGTCTCAGGCCGGTCAGGCCAGGATTTTCGACAGCATCCCCGCCAGGAGGACTGCCGAGATTGACAGAAACGTGGCCCCCGGTCCAAGTGGGAACCTGTCTCGCCGGATGGACCAACCCTGTCGCGCGGTCGCCGAGCCTAAGCCTGACCTGCGGAAACCTACCGATCACATCCGATAAGACAACGGCTTATCAGCGAGAGCGCCAGCTAGTGCGACCAGCGTCTGCTTGTCCGGCTTGCCGGCACCGGTGAGGGGCAGTGCGTCGTAGAACGTCACCACGGCCGGTACGTGATTCGGGGACAGCTCGGCAGCGACGTGACCGATCAGCGTCCCGGAGTCGGCGGTGCTGCCCGGCCGCACCACGATGGCGGCGTGGATGTGCTCCACGCGGTCGTCGTCGACCACGCAGTACACCGCGGCCTGGGCGACCTCCTGATGGGTTAGCAGCGCGTTCTCCACATCTGTGGGACGGACCTTGATGCCGTTGGTCTTCATCACCTCGCCCATCCGGCCGTGCAGGCGCAGAAAGCCGTTCTCGTCGAGGGAACCGAGGTCGCCGGTGTGCACCCAGCCGTCGCGGATGGTCACTTCGGTCAGCTCCGGTTCGCCCCAGTAGCCGAGCATGGTGGACGGGCTCCGCACGCACACCTCGCCGATCTCGCCGGGTGGGACGTCACGGTCGTCGTCCAGGCCGCGGATGCGTACCTCCGCGGTCGGACGCCCGACGGTCCGGCAGAGTGCCGGGTCGGAGTGGTCCGGCGGGGTCAGGATGCTGATGGGGCTGGTCTCCGTGGTCCCGTAGATCTGGGTCAGCACCGGGCCGAACACCTCGACCGCCTCGGCCAGGCGGGCGGGAGCTGCGGGGGAGCCGACGTAGGTGATGTTCCTGATGCTCGACCGGTCGGTGGTGGCGATGTCGGGGTGGTCGACCAGCATGTACAGCTGCGGCGGGGTGATCGCCAGCGTGGAGATGCGGTGCTGTTCCACGGCCCGCAGCACTTCGCCCGCCTCAAACCCGTCGTGCAGGACGACCGTTCCGCCGGAGGCGAGCGCGAGGTCGACGACGGTACCGCTGGAGTTGCTCACCGGAAGGGTCGACAGGTACACGATGGGTTCCGGGGACTGGAAGCCCACCCGGGGGCCCACCTGCAGGTAGAGGCTGCGGACGCGGTACGGCATTGTGACAGCCTTGGGGCTGCCGCTGGTACCGCTGGTGCAGATCACCACGGCCGGTTGTTCGGGGTCGACCTCGACGGCGTCGAGGTCGAAGGCGTACGAGTCGCCCGACGAGAGGTCTAGGACATCGGGACCGAGGGGGCCGAGAGCGGCGAGACGCGGTGGCTCAGGCAGCCGGTCGCACAGCTCGCGGGCCGCGTCGACGTTCTCCTTGTCGATGGCGAGGAAGGTCGCCCCGGTCCTGCTGAGCATCTCCTGCCGGGCGGCGGCGGCCAGCTGATCGGTGGGATCCACCGCGTTCGTGGAGTGCAGGTGGACCAGGGTGGCCCCGGCGAGGTTGGCCGCGTAGCGGAAGATGATGGTCGCCGGGGTGTTGGTGACGGTTAGCACCGCCACAACCGGATCCTTGCCTTCCGAAATCGGGGCTCGGTGTTCTGTGAAGTGCCGACGCAAGATTTCCGCCGCGGTGAGAACGGCCTTGGAGAACTGGCCTGCGGTGAACTCTTCGCCTTCCCGCCACAGGGCAATCCGGTCAGGATCGGACGCCAGCGCCTCAAGCACCCGGCGGGCGTAATTCTCCTTCGAAGGCATCGGAACTCCATTCCGCCGACCCGTTTATTGATCGGTGTAGGATTACATGATCGCGAGAGCGTGGGCACTCGAAAATGTTGCTGGTTTCACGCGGCGAACTAGGCGGGAGAGTTGCTGTGACTTGCGCCCTGGGTCGCGGCGTTCACCGCTGCCTCCGGTGCCACGACGCCGGTTGCTCCCGGGTTGAACATCTCGGCTACCAGGAAGGCCAGGTCAAGCGCCTGGCCTCCGTTGAGGCGCGGGTCGCACGCCGACTCGTACCTGCGGTGCAGGTCGTCGAAACCCAGATCGGCGCCGCCGCCGACGCACTCGGTCACGTCCTCGCCGGTCAGCTCCACGTGCAGTCCGCCGGCGTGGGTGCCGAGCGCCTGGTGCACCTCGAAGAAGCCGGCGACCTCGGCGAGGATGTCGTCGAACCGCCTGGTCTTGTGCCCGCTGGGCGCCTCGAAGGTGTTGCCGTGCATCGGATCGCACACCCACACCACCGGCGCGCCGGAAGCCGTGACCTTCTCCACGAGTTCCGGCAGCAGGTGCCGCACGCGGTGTGCGCCCATGCGCACGATGAACGTCAGCCGGCCCGGCCGCCGGTCGGGGTCGAGGCGGTCGATCAGGGCCAGCGCCTGCTCGGGCGTGGTGGCAGGGCCCAGCTTCACCGCGATCGGGTTGTCGATGGTCGCGAAGTAGGCGACGTGGGCGCCGTCGAGCTGTCTGGTGCGGTCGCCGATCCACAGCATGTGGCCGCTGCCCGCGTACCTTCGGCCGGAACGCGGCTCGTAACGGGTCAGCGCGGCCTCGTAGTCGAGCAGCAGTCCCTCGTGGCTGGCGAACAACTCCGTGGTGCGCGACGGATCGCCGCCGCGCGCGTCCTTGGAGGACAGTGCCCGGCCGATTCGACCGGCGAGTTCGCCGTAGCGTTCACCGGCAGCCGAGCGTGAGACGAAGTCCTGGTTCTCCTCGTGCAGTTGGCGTAGATCGGTGCCGACACGGGCGAATGCGCGCATGGCGTCCAGGGTGTAGCGCGAAGCGTCGTACATCCGAAGCAGCCGGGACGGGTCCGGCCGTCGTTCGGCCTGGCTGAAGCCGACGCCGTTCACCGCGTCGCCCCGGTAGACCGGCAGCGTGCGCCCGTCGACGGTCTCGGTCGGCCGGGATCGGGGCTTCGCGTACTGCCCGGCCATCCGGCCCACCGTGACCACCGGCACCGCCGACGCGTACGCCAGGATCACGGCCATCTGCTGCAGGAGGCGTAGTTTGCTGTGAATCGCCTGCGTCGAGAGGCGGCCGAAGCGTTCGGCGCAGTCGCCACCCTGCAGCAGGAACGCTCTGCCCTCTGCCGCCTGGGCGAGTCGTGCGGTGAACGTGTCGCACTCCTGCGGCGTGACCAACGGGAGCACGGCTGCCAGCTGATCCATCACGTCGCCGAGCTCAGCCAGGCTAGGCCACTCCGGCCGCTGATGGGCGACAAGTGTGCGCCAGTGCGCGGCGGCTTCGCCGGTGGGGGTCAACATGATCTCCGTCCGCTTCTCACGGCTCAACGGTGCGGGGCGGTCATGGGTGGACCATCTCGACGAGATCGTGGCTGATGCCCAGGTCGTCGAGCAGCAGCTGCAACGATCCGGTGTCCCGCGCGGGCACGGGACGGGAGGCGGCCCACTCGCTCAGCTGATCGGTGTCGATCTCGAAGCCGCCCTGGGCCGCCACGGTCACCCAGGGGTCCAGGTCCGCGGAGCGGAACGCGGTCAGCCCGGCGACGAGCGCTTCGCGGAACGTCCGCTGCAGTGCGCCGTCCAGGTTCCGGTAGAGCGAGCCGCACAACTCACGGAACACCACCGCGTGTCCGCTCTCGTCCCGCCGGTGCAGATCGGTGGTGATCCGGTTCATCGGCTGGATCTCCTGGGCGGTGGCGAGTGTGGAGAGGAACCCGTTGATCGTCGTCTCGGCGGCCAGGGAGAACGCGATGTCGACGATGTCGCGGTCGAACCCGGACAGCCCGGCGCGGGTGGCTTCCAGCTCCCGGACGACCGACCAGACGCCCGGCGCGAACCGCAGGTGCGTCAGGTCGCGCCGCCTGCGGGTCACGCCGACGGCGTTGTGGCACATCAGGATGTGGTAATGCTCATCGATGATCGTCTGGTGCAGCGCGTCGACGGCGACGTCGTCGTGGCGGACGGGGATCCGTTCCTGGAGCATCAACCGGCAGGCCGGCAAGATGATCTCGTCCTCGATGGCCGCGGTCTTGGCGTTGTAGGAGATCCACGCCGCGGACAGGATGCGCTCGCGAGCGTCCTGGTCGAGCCGGTCGGCACCCGGCAGTCCCAGCACCGGGACGAGGCGTTCGGGGAAGTCCGGCATCGCCGTGTCGAAGTGACCGTCGAGGTCGAGCTCGTCCTTCTTGACGGCCACTCGCTTCCCCCAGCGGCGCGTCAGCTGCACCAGCAAGTCGCGTTCGTACGTGGGCTCTTCACGTGCCGAGGTCATCGGGAAACCTCCTTCATGGGTTCACCACAGGAATCAGCGAGGCGTCGGCCGCAACGGCGAGCGCGGCCAGGCGCGACTGCCAGCGCTCGGCCGCTGCGGCGTCCGTGTCCTGGAACCGGCCCAGCCCCTCGGTGACCGGCCGGATGCCGTGCAGGGCGTTCAGCGTCCAGACGGGGACGCCGGCGAGATCCGACGCGGTGGCCTGCTCGGTGACGACCTGGTGCCCTGCCGTGGCGGCGAGCTCGCCGAGCAGGGCGCGGGTGATCCCGGGGAGCAGGCCGGGGCCGGGTGGTGGCCCGCACAGCGTGTCGCCCCGCCACCAGACGATGCTCGTGGACGCCCCTTCGACCACATGCCCTTCCGTCGAGACCAGCACCGGCTCGTCAGCTCCCGCCGCAGCCGCGGCAGCGCGTAGGGAGGCCAGGTGATCCAGGTCGGCGCCCTTGACGGCCGGCAGTCGACGGCGGTCGGGTCCCGCCGCGGTCCACAACCGGACGGTCGCGGTGCGCGGTGGCGCGGGGCGCAGCCACATCCGCAGCCGCGTTCCCGACCCGGTCTCCACGAGTTCGACGCGAGGAAACCATCGGCCTTGCGCGGGCAGCGACTCGGCGACCGCCCGCAGGAACCGGTTCGTCCGTTCGGCTCCCGGTCCGCCGAACCGGTCGCAGGCCGAACCGAAGCGTTCGGCGTGCCGGTCGAGTCCCCGCACCCGCCCCTCGTCCACGAGCCAGGAGTCGATGACCAGCACCGTCCCGGCGGCGTCGGCCGTCGACCATCCGCCATCGGGGTCCCAGCACCGGCGGACGCCCTGGTCGGTGGCCGTGCTCTTTGCCGTGTTCATCGTCGGGAGCCGCCCACGTCCGACACCGCCGGCGCACGCCAGGCGCGGAGCGACGCCGCCGCCTTGAGCAGCATCTCCTCGTACTCTTCGTGCGGGTGGGAGTCGAGCACTATCGCCCCGCCGGCTCCGATGGTCAACCGGTCACCGACACGGACCGCGGTGCGGATCACGATGTTCAGTTCCGTGCCGCCGGAGAGGCCGAAGTAGCCGAGGGCGCCGGAGTAGACACCCCGGGCCTCCGTCTCCAAGCGATCGATGATCTCCATGGTGCGCAGCTTCGGCGCTCCGGTCATCGACCCGCCCGGGAAGCACTGCCGGGCGCAGTCCATCGCGCTGACCCCGTCACTGAGCCGTCCGCGAACGGTGGAGACCAGTTGGTGCACGGTCTCGTAGCTCTCGACGGCCAGGTACGGGTCGACCTCGATGCTGCCCACCTCGCACACCCGGCCCAGGTCGTTGCGCAACAGGTCGACGATCATCAGGTTCTCGGCCTGAGTCTTGGCGCTGGAGGCGAGGACGGCGGCCAGTTCGGCGTCGCGCACCGGGTCGGCGTCGCGCGGGGCCGTGCCCTTGATCGGCTTGCTGGTGACCGTGCGGTCCCTCTCGATGCGCAGGAACCGCTCCGGCGAGGAGCTGAAGACCGTGACGTCGCCCAGGCGTAGGAGCGCGGCGTACGGTGCCGGGTTCGCCCGGCGCAGCCGCAGGTAGAAGGACGTGTCGTCGTCATGGAACGGCATGTGCAACTTGTCGGTCAGGCAGATCTCGTAGCTCTCGCCCCGGTTCAGCTGCCGCTGGCACTCCGTGATGTCCGCCAGGTACTGGCTCCGGCCGCGGCCGAGGTACTCCTCGGCATTCGGGGGCGGGCCGGCGGCGGGTTCGCGCGGCGGCTCGACATCGGCCGGGTTCAGGCCCGTCAGGAGCGCGGACGTCCGTTCCACCCACTCCTGCGCGTCACGCCGGGTCTTCTCGTCGTGGACGGCCACCAGGTAGGTCAGTCCCTCCTGGTGGTCGACCGCGATGACGCGATCGGCGAACATCCAGATGGCGTCCGGCGTTTCGGCGGTGTGGCTGGCCGTGGCCCCGCATTCGGCCTTGAGTTCGTAGCCGAAGTAGCCGACGTAGCCGCCGGTCAGGTCGAACGGCAGGTCCGAGTCGGGGATGCGCCGGTCGCGCAGCCGCTGTTCGAGGACGTCGAACACGCTGCCGGTGACGATGCCGACGCCGTTCGCGTCGCGCACTTCCACTGTCCCGCTGCCGGTGCGGTAGGTCAGGACCTCGCTGAGCGGACCTGACGTGTCGCCGAGGAACGAGAACCGGGACAGGCCCTCCTCCACCCGGCTGCTGTCCAGCCAGAAGCAGTACGGGGTGTTGTCGAAGAGCTTCAGAAAGATGGCCTCGGAATCGGCAGCGGTCGGCACGGCCGTGCTGATGATTCCCAGTTCCTCGACCGCGCCGGGCGTCTCGCCGGCCAGTGCGGTGCCGGTGCCGGTGTCCGTGTCCGTGTCCGTGTCCGTTCCGGTGTCGGTGACGGAGGGCCGTTGTTTGTGCTGCGTCCGGCGGGTCAGATCGGCGAAGTTCCGCAGGATCTCACGCCCGTACTGGGAAGCTATCGACTCGGGGTGGAACTGCACGCCCCACTGCGGCAGATCGCGGTGACGCAGCGCCATGAGTACACCGTCGTCTGCCCACGCGGTGGCGATGAGCTCCTCGGGCAGGGGCTCCTGCACGCACAGCGAGTGGTAGCGAACCGCGACGAATTCCCGCGGAATGCCGGCGAACAGCGGATCTCCCTCGTGGGAGACCTTGGCGACGTGCCCGTGTCTCGGTTCGGGCGCGGCGACCACCGACGCTCCGGCCAGGTGCGCGATCATCTGATGGCCGAGGCAGACGCCCAGCACGGGCAGCGTGGTGCGACGCAGCAGGTCGCCGAGGAGGCCGACGTCGCGCGGGTTCTGCGGCCGTCCAGGGCCGGGCGAGACGACGATGTTGTCGAAGTCCTCCAGCCGCAGGCTGGACAACATCGGATCGTCGTTGACCATGACGACGGGCTCCTGGCCGTTGATCTCGGCGATCAACTGGTACAGGTTGAAGGTGTACGAGTCGTAGTTGTCCAGCAGCAAGGTACGCATCACGGGCCGTCCAAGATCTTCCGGAGCGTTTGGACGTCGCCCGGTTCCAAGGTGATCCCGAAGATCTCCTCGGGAGCGGAAAGCGTCTCGTCCTTGTCGAGTTCCCGGAAGGTCGCCGGCTCTGCGGGACGTATCTCCGTGAGAGTGCTGCCGACGAGGAGGTGCCTCACGTCGGGCTGAGTGCGCTGGAGGACCATCCGGTGGTTGAACGGCGAGCGCGGGTGAGTCAGGCAGAAATGGTTGAGGAGCTCGAAGTCCGACGGATAGCGCGCGTCGGTGGTGAAACCGTAGAGCTCTGCGGGACCCTCAGGTCGAAGGAACCGCAGCACGTGTTCACCACTCGGTTCCCGCACCACGTCGAAGGGCCAATCGCCGTCCAGCCGCGAGTTCTCGGCGAGGCGGATGGGGACGTGCGGCCCGTATGCACCGAAACCCACGTCGAAGATCCAGCGTTCGTCGTCGAGCTGCACGCACAGGGCTACGTGGAGTGCCGGACCGAACTTGTTCCCGGTGCGGATCCGTGTCCTGCCCGCGAACGCCGAGAACGTGAAGCCGATCCGGTCCAGCACCGCCGCCATCAGGACGACCTGTTCCAGGCACCAGCCGCCGCGGCCCTGTCGCACGATCTTCTCCTGGACGCTGTCCAGGTCCAACGGCACCGTCGGCCGCCCGAGCACCGCGTCGAGGTTGTCGAAGGCGATCGCGTCGACGTGGGCGGCGTGCAGACCCCGCAGCGTGGAGAGGTCCGCAGCCACGTCGCCCTGGTAGCCCACGCGGGTCAGGTAGGCGTCCAGGTCGACGCCACTGCCCTGCCACATCGAATCCGTCATACGTAGCTCATCCTTCATGTGAACTGCCCGGCGACCGCGGCCGCGAGAACGATCCAGCCGAAGTACGTGTTGGCGACGAAGGTGTCCCAGCACGATTGCGGATCATCCAGGTCCACACGTACGACCAGATAGGACAAGAAGATTCCCGCGAGCACGACGATCAGGTAGAACGCCCACCCCATCGGCGTCTGGGAACCGGCCCACAGCACGCCGCCGACGCTGAGCACGACGAAAATCGCCAGCCACGCCTTGGTGGCCTTGCCGAACAGCAGGGCGGAAGACCTGACACCGATGTTCCGGTCGTACGCCTTGTCCTGATGGGAGTAGATCGTGTCGTGAATCAGGGTCCAGAAGGCCCCGCCGGCGTACAGGCCGTACACCGCGAGCGGGTAGTCGGCGCTCCCGGTCACCGCCGTCCAGCCGATCAGCACGTAGACGCTCATCACCAGCGCCAGGAACGCCGAGGGCCAGAAGAAGATGCGCTTCATGAAGGGGTACGCGACGATCAACGGGTACGAGGCCCCGACGACCAGGGCTGTCCCCACGTTCGCCACCGCCAGGACCAGCAGTGCGACCACGGCCTGTGCGGCGGCGAACAGGAGTGCGTTCCCGACGCTGATCGTCCCCGACGCGACAGGACGCGACACGGTGCGGGCGACCCGGGCGTCGACGTCCCTGTCGACCACGTCGTTGACCGCGCAGGCCGCGCCGCGCACCAGCACCGCCGCGACAGCGACGACCACCACCGCCAACAGGTCCGGTCGTCGCCCGGAGGCGAGGACGACGGCCCACAGCCCTGGAAGCAGGTACAGCACGTACCCCGTAGGCCGGTCCAGTCGCATCAACAGGAGATATGCGCGGACTGAATCCGGGCTCTTCGTGACTACGCCAGTAGATATCTTGTGCAGCATCAGGATCCAATCACCAGGTCACCGGAAGCTGGACCAACCCGCCGATCAGCGTGTTGTGGCGCAGCCCCAGCTCCTCTACACCGACAGCCAGACGCATGGTGGGGAATCGCGCGACGAGCTGGGTGAGCAACACCTGCAGCTGCATCCGGGCCAGCATCGCGCCGACGCAGGAGTAGGCGCCGCGCCCGAACACGAGGCTGTCCGCGGTGTTGCGAGCGACATCGATCCGGCCGGGGTCGGCGAAGGCCGTCTCGTCGTGGTTGGCCGCGATGATGTTCAGCAGTACGAAGTCGCCGGCCCGGATGGTGACTCCGTCGATCTCGAAGTCCGTCAGCGCATAACGGGGCATGCCGCCGTTGTGCGGGTTCGGCATCGACATCCGCAGGGTTTCCTCGACCGCGCCGGGGACGAGGCCCGGGTCGTCCAGCAACGCCTGCCACTGCTCGGGGTTGGCCAGCAGCAGCGACACGCAGGTGCCGATCCGGGCCACCGTGGTCTCATAGCCACCGAACAGCAACAACGCCGTCAGCCCGAGGACCTCGTTGTCGGTGATCCCCTCGGTCGCGCAGATCCGGGAGATCACGTCATCGCCGGGATTCTGCCGTTTGTCCGCGACGAGTTGCCTGCAGTAGCCGAACAACTCGCCCAGTCCCTGCTTGGACCTGACCGGGTCCCCGACGTTGGCGGCGTCCTGGATCCAGCTGCCGAACCGGTCCTTGTCCTCCCGGGGTACGCCCAACCACTGGCACATCACCTGAAGCGGCAGCGGCAGCGCCAACATCTGGCGCAGGTCCACCGGTGACTTCTGCCCGGCCAGTTCGTCCAGGAGCCGCCCGGTCAGTTCTTCGACGTGGGGCCGCAGCGCCAGCATCCGCTCGGGTGAGAAGTGCGGCTCCAGTAGCGTACGCAACCGAGCGTGGTCGGTGGCGAAGTCGCCCAGCAGGCCGGCGAGGAACGCCGACCCGCTGTCCTTCGCCGCGGCCTCCGGATCGGGATTGGAGCGGCTGAGCCGGTCATCGTCGAGCAGCTGCGCCACCTGGGCATGACCGGTGACCAGCCACGCCTCGACGCCCTCGGCAGTACGAACCCGATGGACCGCGCCTTGGGATTGGAGCGTGCGCAGCCCTGGCGCGAGTTGCAGCACATTCGTCTGCTCGAAAGGCAATTGAGCTGGGGTACTCACTGACGGCCTCCGCCGGAATCGAGGTTCAGACCACCTTGTCGAGGATGATCACGATGTACGTCATGGCGTGCGATTGACGATGCGGTCGAACAAGGCGGTCAGTTCGGCGGACGCGGCCGGGGACAGCTCGGCTCGTCCGAGGTGCTCCAGAGCCGAGTCCAGATGGCTGCGGGACAGCTGCTCGGCCGTGTGCCGGCTGCCGGATTCCTCGACGAGGTCGGCCATCTCCTGGAGGTCCGCTGCCGTGCTGCCGTCGGCGTGCCACAGCTGGCGCAGTCGTTCGCCGGCCGGGCTGTCGGTGGACAAGGCCGCCAGCATCGGAAAAGAAGGGTTGCGCCGCAGGATGTCGCTCCGGACGGGCTTGCCGGTCACTGCGGGGTCGCCCCAGATGTCCTCGACGTCGTTGAAGATCTGAAAAGCCAGGCCCAGATGCCGGCCTGCGCTGCGCAGGGCAGTCAGGACGTGCTCCGGTCTGCCCGCCCGCAACGCGGGCGTCACCAGCGCGCACTCCAGCAGCGCGGACGTCTTCTCCTCCACGATCCGGTCGTACTCCGCGATGCCGGTGCCCGGACCCAGCCGGACGGTGAGCTCGCGAGCCTGGCCCGCGAGAACCAGACCGAGGGCTTCGGCGAACAGGCTGGAGATTTCCGCACGGCCGGGGCCGGGGTCGGCGACGACCATCTGCAGCCCAAGAGCCTGCAACGCGTCCCCGGCCAGGATGGCCAGACTGGTGCCGAACACCTTCCACGCGGCCGGGCGGCCGCGACGCAGCTCGTCCGCGTCGATGATGTCGTCGTGGATCAGGGTCGAGTTGTGCAGCAACTCCAGCGCTGCCGCCTGGCACCGCACGTCCTCCGGCTGTAGGCCGACGCCATCAGCCGCCGCCATCATGAGGGCGGCGCGGGTCAGCTTGCCGCCCTCCGCACCGCTGGGGTCACCGTGTTCGTCGATGAAGCCGAGGTGGTAGGAGCAGATCCGGGCCAGGATCGGCTGCAGTGCGGAAGTCTGCTGCCGCATAACGGGCAGTACCGTGGATTGCACCATCTTCGGCGACAGGAAGGCTTGGAGCCCGGTCGACGAGGTGTCGAGTGCGCTGATCGGGATTCTCCTTCGGTCGCGCGCCTTCCCAATTCGTGGTCAGAGCCTACGCGCATGGCGTTCGCGAATTGCACCACTGGAAATCACTGCGCTGGATGGACGAATGATTGCGCAAAGCTCATGATCACCCGATCTCACTACAGGTCAATGCGTAGGCAGCTCCCGCAGCTACGCGCAATCCGGACCCGGAGTGATGCGCCGGAATTTGCGTGATCGTTCCGCCTGTCATCCTGAACGACCTCTCCCGTCGTGTCAACGATGCGGCGTGGGCAGCTTCGACTTTAGGAAAAACCCCAAACGGAGACGGTGTGGGGACCGGATTGGAGTACTGTGCAGATTGGTAGCTGCTGGGCGGCACCCGAGGCCGTACTTCGAGTCCGGCTATTAAGCCGGCACCAAACGGCAGACAAGACTTCCTGAGAAGGGCTCGGTTTCTGTGCCGGTGTACGCCTGGCGATAGCCGTCATCGACCTCGCGCTGGAACAGCACGGCGCGCGCTGGACGTGCTCGACCTGCCCCCCTGGTGGCCGAGGTGCACCAGGAGGCCCGCCGGTTCGCCCGCGACGGGCGGACGTTGCGACCCTGGGTCGCCCCGGCGGGCCGAGCAGTATCACACGACGTCACTGATCATTGCCGGGAATGGTTCACTGAAAGCTTGAGAGGCTGAATGGCTATGCCAGTTGATTCTGAGCAATTGCATGAAGTCAGGTCGTTCGACCCGTACGGCGCACATCGCGACGACCCGTATTCATTTCTGGCCGACATCGGAGAGACGGAACCGGTGTTCTACGCCCCTTTGCTCGGCGCGTGGTGCGTCACCCGGCGCGAGGACATGGTTGCCGTGCTGCGGGACGACCAAAGCTTCTCGGCGCGTGACCACAACCCTCGTCCCGCGGCCGCACTGCCCGAGGACGTGAGTCGGATGTTCCGCACCTGGCGCGGCGCTGATGCGGTGGCCGTCGGCTCACTCGACCCGCCCGAGCACGCCAGGGTCAGGGAAGTGCTCAACGCCGGGTTCACGCCGGCCAGGGTCAGAGCGTTCGAACCCACGATCCGTGCGATCGCCACCGACCTCGTCGAGCGTGCCGCGGTCTTGACGGAGTTCGACTTCATCTCGGCGTTCGCCGTTCCGTACGCCCTCGAGGTGATCTGCCGGCGCCTCGGGGTCCCGGAGGATTACTACGACCGCTGCCGCACGTGGTCCGAGCAGCGCATCGAGCTCATGATGTCGCAGAGCAACGCCGATCCTGAGCGGCTGCGTGAATTCGCCCGCGGGCTGATGGACTTCGGAGCGTTCGCCCGTTCACTCGTGCAGGAGCGGCTGGCCGCACCGCAGGACGACCTGATCAGTGAGCTGCTCCACGACGGCAAGGCGGGCCGCACGCTCACCGCTGACGAGGTTTCCGTCCAGGTCCCCACCCTGATCTTCGCGGGACACATGACCTGTGCCGAGGCGCTCGGCACGATCCTCTACCAGCAGCTTCAGTCACCCGGCGGCTGGGCCGAGGTCGTCGACGGGACGATCGCCGTACGGGACCTCGTCGAGGAGGGGCTGCGGTTCGACAGCCCGCTGGCGGGCATGTACCGGACCGCGGTCCGTGACGTAGTGGTCGGTGGCGTCCACCTGGCCGCGGGGAGTCGGCTGCTTCTGCTGTACGGAGCGGCCGGCCGGGACAGCCGCTCTCGCGCATGTCCGGCCGCGTTCAGTCCGGACAGCCGGTCTGCCACGCATCTCGCGTTCGGGCACGGCATCCATTTCTGCCTCGGAGCCGGATTCGCCCGCGCGGAACTGGAGATCGCGGTAGAGGCCATCGCCGCCAGGATGCCGGGTCTGACCCTGGCGCCAGGGCAGCCGCCACATCACCGGCCAGTGTTTCCGCTTCGGGCGTTGACCGAGTTGCGGGTACGGCAGTGAGGACGGGCATCCGGGCGGTCGTCGGGGATCTGGACGACACGCTGACCCCTGCGGTGAGGACCCTGGGTTCCACAGATCCGGATGCCGGCTAGCCCCAGCACGGTGTGACGGCCCGTCAGTTGAACTGGCGGGCCGTTTCGGCTTGTCGGACTGCTGATGGGCCGTGCGGCAGGTCCGGTGATGCAGGATGGACAGACAACGAGGCCCTCCGGACGTCGAGTTGAGACGTCAGACATCTCGCTCAACCGCCGGAGGGCCCTGTTCAGGAAGCGTCAGGAAGTACCTCGACCCCAGCCTTGCGCCCTGAGACGCCGAGCTGAGAACCGGGGACGGCGCCCGCGGTCAGGCGCGGACCGCGGTCAGGAAGAGGTAGCCGCTCTCCGGGATGGCCCCGAACCTGCGCACGTTGTGGATGAGCGACTCGGCGTGCTCCTCGCCGACCAGGTCGGCCAGCTTGTCGCGGACAGTATCAAAGGCGTCGGCCATGAGCCCGAGGGTACGGATGACGTTGTCGGTGATGTCACGGATCTCCACGTCGACGAAACCGTTGGCGGCCAACGCCACCCGGTATTCGTCCGCAGTGCCCAGGGAGCGCACCGCGTAGTTCTCGGAGATGTGGTCCAGGACCACGCGTCCCTCAGGGCTGATCGGGTCGCGCTGGATGACGTCGGCGATGGCGAGGCGGCCGCCGGGGCGCAGCACGCGGGCGGCCTCGGAGAGCACCTGGGCCCGGTCGGGCATGTGCCACATCGACTCGAACGCCCAGGCCGCGTCGAACGAGCCGTCGGGGAAGGGCATGTCCATCGCGTCCGCGAACTGGAACGTGGCCCGGTCGGCGAGCCCGGCCTCGGCGGCGAGTTCCGTGGCCTCCTCCACCTGGATGTGGCTGACGGTGATGCCCACCACGTTCACGTCACAAGTGCGGACGAGCCGCTGCGCGGGGTAGCCGATGCCGCAGCCGATGTCCAGGACCCGCTGGCCGGCCTGTGCGGCGAGACCAGAGATCATCAGGTCGGTCAGGCGGTCCGTGGCCACCTCGACGGAGCTGTCGTCGGCCTCGTTCTCCCAGTAGCCGTAGTGGATATTGGGGCCCCAGACGGAACCGTAGATCCGACCGAACCCGTCGTACACGTTGCGGACGTCGCTGTGAGCGGGAGACTGTCCGAGCGTCATGAGGAACTCCGTATCGTCGTGAAGGTGGCGGGAAGTCGGCGGCGGTTCAGCCGTACCGGCGGTGAGCCCGCGAATGATCGTGTTGGTACGCCACCGCAGATCCTGCGGGTCGACCGCGAGCCACAAGCCGGGGAACGCGTCGAGGAGATGGTTGGCGACACCTAGGCGGCAGTCACATCGAAAGGCGGGCGGAAACCCGCTGCGCTGGGCTGGGCAACCCCAGCCCAGCGCCTGCGTGATCTACTGACAACCACTGACAACCACTGGTAACCAGTGCTGCCAGGTCAACAAACTGGCTGTCTGCTACTCTTCGCGCTCACTTGCGCTCGAAGCGCAAGAAGCCCAGCTGCATGCCTCCTGCTTGCCATTCAGCGCAGAGCGCCTGGTTCGCCAGCAGAGATATCCTCAGGTTCCTGCGGTCAACTGCAGAGAGGCTGCTGTCGGTGTCCAGTACCGCCTTCGTCCAGGCGACACTCTCCTCCCAGAACGGCAGGGTCTCTGACGTGGCGTCGACCTCATCGACCAGTTCGAAGCCCGCAGCCTGCGCGGCTTCTGCGTAGTCGAGCACCGTGGCCGGCTTCGTGTAGAAGTATTCGGCCCACACATCGGCCCCGTGAGGGCGTGTGATGAACACTTCCTCGATGCACACACTCGCGCCCGGACGAAGCACCTGCGCCAGACGCTCGAACCACTGCGGACGGTTGAAGTATCCGCTGCTCTCGATCGCTACTGCTGCGTCATAGGGGCCGTCCAGGGGGAGATGCATCGCATCACAGACCAGGGTTCGGACCCGCTCGTCCACGCCGCATTCCCGCGCGAACTTGTTGACGATCGGCGCGTGTTCCGGCGCATTGGTGACCGCCGTGACGTCGGCGCCGTACTCCTGCGCCCAGAAGAGCGAGCCCCCGCCGAGACCGCAGCCGACGTCCAGGATTCGCCCCGACAGCCGGTGTTCAGCGCCCCAGATCTTGGCCGCGTACCGCAGCAGACCCTCTTGGTGGTCCCGGATGCTGCGGCGAATGGCATCCGGCGTCACATCGTCGGGATGCAGCGGCGTTTCAGCCGAAGGGTAGTGACCCACGTGGTAGTGAATCCTGGGGCCGGGCCCGTATTTGCGGACAAGCCTGGCTGTTTTGTCGTCGTAGTACTGGCCAACGATTCCTACCTCGTCCTGAGGCTCCAGCGCTGCCTGAGGCGAACTCGAAAGTTCATCCAGCAGATTTGACACGGTCACTCCTCCAGAGCTCTGATGCCGACGACATTGGCGAATGGCCTGCTTCGGTCGTTGCGCTGCGCTCGTCATGAATTTTGGCGAGGATACGTGGTTTAACGAGGATCGCCGGACCGGATTCCGTGGCTTGCGGCACGAGCAGCGCCTCGTTCGAAATGCAGGGCCGCTCTCACGATCCGGAATCCTGAGTCGCCCAAAATTGAGCGGCGGCTATTGGATGCCATCCTGGAGGACAGTCCTGGTCGTGTCAACGACGCGGCGTGAGCAGCTTCGACTTTAGGAAAAACCCCAAACGGAGACGGTGTGAGGACTGGATTGGAGTACTGTGCAGATTGGTAGCTGCTGGGCGGCACCCAAGGCCGTACTTCGAGTCCGGCTATTAAGCCGGCACCAAACGGCAGACAAGACTTCCCCAGAAGGGCCCGGTTTCTACCGACCGGCGTGGATGCCCTGTTCGGCAACGCAGGCCAGGCGTTTCAACGCAAACGTCATGGCACGGAACGGAGTGGGATGAGTGACGGTAAGCGGGTCCTGCTGGCCGAGCCACGGAGTTTGTGTGCCGGTGTACGCCGGGCGATAGCCATCATCGACCTCGCGCTGGAACAGCACGGCGCGCCGATCTACGTCCGCAAGGAGATCGTGCATAACCACTACGTGGTGCGCGAGTTCCAGCGCCGGGGAGTCCGGTTCGTCGATTCCGAGCAGGAGGTACCGGAGGGCGCGGTGTGTGTCTTCTCCGCGCACGGCGTCTCCCCGCAGGTGCGGCAGAACGCGGAGGCACGCGGGCTGGACGTGCTCGACGCGACCTGCCCCCTGGTGGCCAAGGTGCACCAGGAGGCCCGCCGGTTCGCCCGCGACGGGCGGACGTTGCTGCTGGTCGGGCACGCGGACCACGAGGAGGTAGAGGGCACTTACGGGCACGCTCCCGACCAGACGATCATCGTCGAGACGGTTGCCGACGCGGAGGCACTGGACCTTCCCTCCGACGCAGCAGTCGCCTACCTCACCCAGACCACGCTCTCGGTGGACGAGACCAGGGACATCATCGCCGTGCTCCAGCGCAGGTTCATCGACCTGCGCGGGCCCGCCACCGACGACATCTGTTACGCCAGCCAGAACCGCCAGGACGGCATCCGGGCCATCGTGGACCGCTGCGACCTGGTGCTGGTGGTCGGTTCGACCAACTCCAGCAACTCGATCCGGATGGTCGAGGTGGCGCGCAGGCTCGGCGGCAGGGCTGAACTGGTGCCGGACGTGACGCACTTCGACCCCACGTGGCTGGCCGGCGTGAGCACGGTCGGCGTGAGCGCCGGGGCGAGCGCGCCGGAGATCCTCGTCGACCAGCTGCTCGACCGGCTCGCCGAACTGGGTTACGCGGACACGTCCGTGGAACGGGTGGCGACCGAGGACATCGTGTTCTTCCCGCCCACGCGGCTGACCGGAGTGGCGGACGCGCCGTGACCGGTCGGGACCGATCGTCGGCCGAACCGGCATCGCGCCGGGCAGTCGGCCCGAACTGACCGAGTGGGTGGCCGCGGCCGCCCACCACGCCCGGTGAGGAGCACTGTTCGACATGGCGCTGCTGGAAACCGTGCGCGACCCGGCGCGGCTGCGTGAGTTGACCGCCGGGGAGCTGCGCGACCTCGCCGGGGAGATCCGCGCGTTCCTGATCGAGCGGGTCTCCGCGGCCGGGGGACACCTCGGGCCCAACCTGGGTGTGGTCGAGCTGACCATCGCGTTGCACACGGTGTTCGAGTCCCCGCGGGACCGGTTGCTGTGGGACACCGGGCACCAGTCCTACGTGCACAAGATCCTCACGGGCCGCCAGGCCGGGTTCGACCGGCTGCGTAAGTCGGGCGGGCTCTCCGGCTACCCGAGCCGGGAGGAGTCCGAGCACGACCTGGTGGAGAACTCGCACGCGTCCACCGCGCTGTCCTACGCGGACGGGCTGGCCAGGGCGGACGCCCACCTCGGCCGACGCGACCGGGCGACCGTCGCGATCATCGGCGACGGCGCGATGACCGGCGGCATGGCCTGGGAGGCGCTCAACAACATCGCGGGCGGGCCGGAGCGGCCGCTCGTCATCGTGCTCAACGACAACCAACGCTCCTACGCGCCGACCGTCGGCGGGCTGGCCGAGCACCTGGCCGACCTGCGCGCCGGGCGCGGGCCGGGCGTGTTCGAACAACTCGGGCTCGGTTACCTCGGCCCCGTCGACGGTCACGACCTCCCCGCCGTCCAGGACTCCCTGCGCCGCGCGGTCGCACTGGGCCGGCCGGTGGTGGTGCACGTGATCACCGCCAAGGGCAAGGGATACCGGCACACCGAGACCAATGACCTCGATCTCGGCCACGCCGTCAAACCGATGGACCCGTACACCGGGCAGGCACTGAAGGTATCGCCCCCGTCGTTCACGTCGGTGTTCGGCGAGAAGCTGGTCGAACTGGCCGAGCAGCGCAACGACCTCGTGGCGATCACGGCCGCGATGACCGAGCCGACCGGGCTCCTGCCGCTGCAGCGCAGGTTTCCGCACCGGGTGATCGACGTCGGCATCGCCGAGCAGCACGCGGTCACGATGGCCGCCGGGTTGTCCATGGGCGGTGTGCACCCGGTGGTGGCCATCTACTCCACGTTCGTCAACCGCGCGCTCGACCAACTGCTCATGGACGTCGCGCTGCACCGCCGCCCGGTGACGTTCGTCCTCGACCGGTCCGGGGTGACCGGCGACGACGGGCCGAGCCACAACGGCATGTGGGACCTGTCGGTGCTGCAGGTGGTGCCGGGGCTGCGGATCGCGGCGCCGCGGGACGGCACCAGGCTGGCCGAACTGCTGGCTGAGGCGGTGGCGTGGCACGAAGGTCCGACACTGCTGCGGTTTCCCAAAGGCCCCGCCGGTGAGGACCTGCCCGCCACCGCCACGTTCAACGGGATTGACGTGCTGCGCCGTTCCGGCCGGCTAGACGTGCTGATCATCGCGGTAGGTGCGCTGGCCGGGCTCGCGCTCACCGTCGCCGACGGTGGGCGGGCACAGGGCATCGGGGTGACGGTGGTGGACCCGAGATGGGTCACCCCGGTCAACCCCGCGCTGGCCGACCTGGCCCGCCGCCACCGGCTCGCGATCACGGTCGAGGACAACAGCCGCGCGGGTGGTGTCGGTTCCGCGATCGCGCAGGCGCTGCGGGACGCCGACGTGCACACCCCGCTGCGCGAGTTCGGCATCCCGAGGCGGTTCCTCAGCCATGGCACCAGGGCCGAGGTGCTCGCCGCCTGCGGGCTGACCGCGCAGAACATCACCAGGGTCGTGGTGGGGCTGCTGACCGGCCTCGACGCCGCACCGGCGTCAGCAGACATCGACGACCCCGGCACCTGGCCGGTTCATTCAGGGGAGGAACATTGACGACCATCGATTTGGGAATGCCCTTGCCACGCAAGGACGAGGTCCCCCTCTCGGTGGCCACGCGGCGGACCTCCCGCCAGATCATGGTGGGCACGAGGTGCCGGTTGGCGGCGTCGCGCCGGTGCCGGTGCAGTCGTGACCACCACGTCCACGGCCGACATCGACGCCACGCTGCAGCAGATCGCCGAGCCAGGTCACGGCTTGGCCCGCGCACTCGTGGCCGGTCAGCGTCTGACCTCCGACCTGACCAGAAGGAGCGAGATAGAGTAAACGTCCGGGAAACATGACACAAAATGCAGTTCGTGCAGAACGTGCGGATTACGATCTCGCGAACCGCCGGGCATTAATCCACAGTTTCATACGCAATGCGCGGGGGCCATGAATCTGTTCGCAGAATCTGGAGGACGAACGCCCTCGAAACCAACGCGACACGATTCGGCGCCTGCAGCTTGTCGGACATGACGCGGACGTGATAGTCGATGGTCTTCGAACTGAGGTATAACTCTCTCGAAAGTCGCCCGCTGGAGAAGCCGGCCGCAACGCCCTCCAGGATCCTGGCCTGGACCGAGCTGAGAACGCAGTCGCCGACCGGCTGGGACACTTCGCAGCCGTTCTGGTCATTACCCATGGCACTCGTCCGTTCCGTACGGCCCGGCTGGGACGGGACCGTAAGCGGAGCCCACAGTCGTGACAGGCGGCAGCTCGACGTCCGACTCGATCGAGAACCGCCTCACTTCCTGGGTCATGCCGGGTCCGTAAAACAAAAGGACGTCATCGCTCGAACGGACCTCGTGGGGTTCGCGTATCAGCTGGGCTTCCGGCCAGGAAGGGCAAATCGATCCGACGCCGTGAGGACCGGTCAAAGCTATTGACAATAACGTCGGCGAAAATTCTCCCGCCGGAGTAGTGTGGGTTTTCGGCACGACACTCTCCGTTCATGTCCAACGAGGGTGCATCGGAGCCTGTGGCGAGTTACTCCGACCTGAAAATCCTAACACTGCAAGATCATCCAGGCCGAGTGGCCCGTAGTGCTTCAAAATGGCTTCACCGGCTGTGAGTCGGGGGTTTGTCGGATGGTCAGCTTGCTCGGTGGTACTCGTTGATGAGGCCGGTGACGGCTTGTCGGCGTTCGATGCGGGCCGTCGGGATGGGGATGACGTTCGAGTCGTCGAACGGTGCGAGCTGGTTCCGGCCCTGGTGCGGAGACCTGGCCCGGGCGTCGTCGCCGTGGTCCAGCAGGTGTTCCAGCAGCTGTCCGACCGCCGGCCGCCGCGGGTCCCAGGCGTGCAGGGCCGCGGGCCGCGGCGAGCGCGGCGGCGGTGTCCGTGACCGGCCCCCCGAGCAGCAGCAGGGCCGCTGGGCAGTTCCGCTCCAGCTGGGTCATGCGCACCACTTTCCGTACGTCTCATCTCTGTTGACCACTACCAGAAAGAACGTAGAGCCCGGGTCTGGCGGTTCATCCTGGCGGGCAGCCGGCGCCCCGGGTGATCGCCGGAACACCGGCCTGGCACCGCAGGGCGAGCCGGGGTAGCGGTGGGTAGCGGTCCAGCACGTCGTGCACCACATCCACCTCGCAGCCGTCACGGTGCCGCGAGGCGACTCCCGCCAGACGGCCTTGGTTTTTACAAACCGAGGCGTTTCCGGAACATCAGCTGACTGTCAGTCAGGGAAGCGGGTTTTCGCATAGTGCAGTTGCAGTGCCAGTAGCAGCCGCAATCGTGGCTCCGGTAGGGCGTGCGACGAACCGCAGCAGTTGAAGCCAGATTCCTAAACTCGGTTCAGCGCTAGAGGAGTTGGTCGAGGTCGAAGACGACTGTCACCGGTGCGTGGTCGCTCCAGCGTTCGGCATGGGAGGCGGGGCGTTCGACGTAGGCCTCGACGGCGGTGTCCGCGAGTTTCTGACTGGCCGTCAGGAGATCGATCCTCCAGCCGGAGTCGTTGTCGAAGGCGCGGCCGCGGTAGGACCACCAGGAGTAGGGGCCGGTGCGGTCGGGGTGGAGGGCGCGGACGACATCGACGTAGCCGGCCTCGTCGTAGACGCGGGAGAGCCAGGCGCGTTCCTCGGGGAGGAAGCCGGCGGACTTCTGGTTGGCCTTCCAGTTCTTGAGGTCCTCGGGGCGGTGGGCGATGTTCCAGTCGCCGCAGACCACGACCTCGCGGCCGTCGGCGGCGGCGCGGGTGCGCAGCGCGGTGAGGTGGACGAGGAATTCCGCCATGAAGCGTTCCTTTTCGTCCTGGCGCTCGGTGCCGACCTCGCCGGAGGGGAGGTAGAGGCTGGCGACGGTCAATCCGGGAAGGTCGATTTCCACATACCTGCCCGAATTGTCGAATTCCTTCGACCCGAATCCGATCGCGGTGCGCTGCGGCTCCTGCCGGGACAGGACGGCGACGCCGGCGCGGCCCCTGGTGGCGGACGGTGCCCAGACCG
Organism: Kitasatospora sp. NPDC048545; assembly: GCF_040651155.1. Classification (NCBI taxonomy): domain Bacteria; kingdom Bacillati; phylum Actinomycetota; class Actinomycetes; order Kitasatosporales; family Streptomycetaceae; genus Kitasatospora; species Kitasatospora sp. NPDC048545. Next base: position 44,788 of record NZ_JBEZIQ010000048.1, on the reverse strand, counting down.
CATGCCAGCCGTCGAGGTCGCGCAGTTCGACGGGCAGCTGCTCGGGCTCGGAGCGCACCTCCTGCAGGCAGATCACGTCCGCCTCGGTGCTGGCCAGCCACTCGACGAGGCCCTTCTTGGCCGCCGCTCGGATTCCGTTCACGTTCACACTCGTCACCACGATCACCCGGGCAGCCTACCGACTGGCCGTATCCGACCCGAATCGTGACGCGCGGCGTGGCGGGGTCCGGCGGATTGCGGCAGCGACTGACAGGAGCTGTCGTGAACGCGGCATGAATATGTGCGACAGTCGCACCGGGCCGCGCCATTGGTCTTGACCATCTCCGGACGGAGCACCTAGGGTCGCTTACTGCAAGGACCTTTAATAAAGAAGGACGGATAAAGCCCGCTCTCCCACCTGCCGCAACAGCGGACAGCGGGCCCGGCATCCGCCCTCCTTGTCTCAGGGCGGACAGAACAACAGGTGGAGGACGCGGTGGGGACGACAGGACAGCTTTCTGCGGTGCCGGAGCCGAAGTACTGGCACCTGCGCACCGTGCTGCTGCGGGCCATCGACTCGGAGTTCTCCACCGGTCAGGTCCTTCCCAACGAGCGCGACCTCTCCGCCCGCTTCGGCGTGGCACGGGCGACGCTGCGCCAGGCGCTCGACCAGCTGGAGCTGGAGGGCCGGCTGGTCCGCCGCCGGGGCATCGGCACCCTGATCGCCGCCCCGCGGGTCGGCGTCCCGGTCAACCGGCAGGAGGAGGGCTGGCCCGGCACCGCCCGCAGCCAGTCGTGGCGGACGATCGACTGCACCACCGCCCCCGCCACCGCGCAGCTGGCCAAGGGCCTCGGGATCGCCGAGGGCGCCACCGTGCACACCGTCCGCCGGGTCCGCATGGTGGAGGGGCGTGCGATGGCGACCGAGTCGCTGCACGTCCCGGCCGCCGCCCTGCCGCACCTGCCCGGCTTCCGCGCCGAGAGCGACCGCGCCCGTTCGGTGCTGCGCCAGCTGGAGCGGCTGGAGGTCGACGGCGAGTCGCGCTCGGTCGAGCTGGGCGTCGCCGAGGCCGCCGAGGCCGCCCTCCTGGAGCGCCCGCCGGGCTCCCCGGTGCTGGTCCTGACCACCCAGTACGCCGCGGGTGGCCGTCTCGCCGCCCTGGCCGTCGCCACCTACCGGGCGGACACCTGCAAGCTGACCTTCGGCGAGACCGGGCTGGTCGAGGTCACCCCGGTCGCCGGGACGACCGAGGTCCGCTCCGCCTCCTGAGGCACCGCGTTCCGAGGGAGCACGTTCCGAGGGAGCACGTTCCGAGGGAGCACGCCCCTGAGGGACCCGCGTCCTGAGGGGCCACGTCCTGAGCCGGCGTGTCCTGACGTGCGGCCTCCCGAAGCACCACCCCTGAACCACTTTCCGGAAACCCTCAGGTCGAGGCCCGGGCGCCAACCGGCGTCCGGGCCTTTGCCGTTGGGCCCACCGCGATCGGGGCCCCTGTCCTCGGGGCCCCGGCAGGGCGGCGGGGGAGGCGGAAGGGCCGGCCACGGACGCCCGCGCCCCCGCCGTACCCCCGTCGGTGTCAGGCCCGGGGCGGGTCCACCGCGAAGAGCTGCTCCTCGACGTGGTCCAGGGCGACGCGCAGGGCGCCCATCGCCACGACCTCCGAGCCGAGGGCCGCCAGCGCGACCTCGGGGGCGCGCAGCGTGAACTGGGAGAGGCGTTCGCGAAGGGGGTCGAGGACGCCGTCGAGGCCGGCCGCCCAGCCGCCGATGACCACGAGCTGCGGGTCGATGGCGAGGACGAGCGCGGCGACGCCCTGGACGAGGCGGGTGAGGAAGCGGTCCATGGCGACCTTCGCGACCTCGTCGCCCTCCCGGGCCAGCCGCAGGACGCGGGCGACGGCGGCCTCGTCCAACGGGTTGAGCGGCTTGCCGGTGGTGGACAGCAGGCGCTCGGGGGTGACCTCCTGGCCGAGCAGGTGCAGGGCGCCGATCTCGCCGGCCGCGCCGCCGTAGCCGCGGTGCAGCTTGCCGTTGATGAGGGAGCCGGCGCCCGGGCTGAGGCCGGCCATCACGAAGACGACGTCGTCGGCGCCGAGCGCCGAGCCCTGCCAGTGTTCGGCGATGGCGGCGAGGTTGGCGTCGTTCTCGATCATGACCGGGCAGCGGAAGGAGCGCCGCAGCCGGGCGCCGAGGTCGAGGCCGGTCCAGCCGGGCATCGCGGTGCCGAGCCGGATGGTGCCCTCGCGGTCGACGATGCCGGGGGTGCCGATGCCGACGGCCCAGAGGTTGTCGCGGGAGATGCCGGCCTTGCGCAGCACCTCGGCGACGGCGGTCCGGACGGCGGTGAGCCGGTCCTCGGCCTCCAGGGTCTCGTCGACCGGTTTGAAGTGACTGCCCACCACGTCGCCGGTGAGGTCGGCGAGGATGACGCGGATGTCGTGCACGCCGATCTCGATGCCGAGGATGTGCCCGGCCTCGGCGCGGAAGCGGAACCAGCGGGCCGGGCGGCCGCGGCGGCCGGTGCCCGGCTGGCCGTCCTCCTTCGGCTGCTCGACCTCGGCGACCAGTCCGGTCTCGACCAGGCCCTCGATCACGCCCTCGACCGTCGGGCGGGAGAGCCCGGTTTCACCGACGAGCTGAGTGAGGGTCACGGAGTGGCCGTTCCGCAGCGCCCGGAGCGTGACCGCCGCGTTGATCCGCCGCAGCAGCGAGGAGTCTCCTCCGGTGAGCCGATCCGCCAATGCGATGCCCTTCGCCGTTCGCGCGACTGCCCTGGCGCGCGGTGTCGAGTGCGCGGTGCCCACCGAGTGGCCCGCGGGGGTGCGTCCCCGGAACGCGGCACGGCGGCAGGGGGCCGCCTGCGCGAGGGCCGGAGGACAAGCGGAGCCTACCCGGGGACCGGCCCGGGCGGCGAGAATCCTTGCAGCTCACCCATGCTTCGGTATCGAAATGGTACGGATCGGGTGGCGGTGCGTGACCCGGACTTCACCGCTCGGCCACGAGCGGCCCGCGCCCGGGCCGTCGGGACCGCACGGACCAGCGGGAACGCGTCGACAGCAGTGAGCCGAGGCTGCGCCGGGAGCCGGCCGACAGGGCGCTGAGCACGGAACAGACCGAGCCGGCCGAGCCGGCGGAGAGCAGGCTGCCGACCGAGAGCACCGAGCCGGCCGAGCCGATCGACAGCACGGACCCGACCGATCCGACGGAGAGGACGGACCCGATGGAGCCGATCGACAGCACCGAGGCGATCGAGCCGATGGACCGGAGGGAGTCGATCGAGCCGCGGGCGGACCGGGCGGACCGGGCGGACCGGGCGAGACGTGCGGGAGCGGTCATGGCCCTTGATCGTAGCCGCGGTGCCCCGATGGCCGCGGTGCCCGGGGGCTGTCCTGCCGCGCCCCCGTCCGCTGGCCCGCCAAGTCCCTCCGGCGGTCTCGGCCCCCGTGGCCGCCGCCCCTGCCGCCGCCTCAGTCGACCCGGGCCACGAACAGCCGCTGTCCCAGCAGCTCCATCGGGTGCCCGTCCTCCGGCAGCGTGCGGACGGTCGGGCAGCCGGCCGCCGTGAGGGCGGCCTGCCAGTGTCCGGACGGGTGGGCGGAGGGGTGTCGCCGGGTGCGGCCGGTGATCAGCAGGTCGAGCTGTTCGGCGGTGGGGGCGGTGAGCAGCAGCCGGCCGCCGGGGGAGAGCAGCGGGACGAGTGCCGCGGCTTCCTCGTCCGGTTGCCGGGTCGCGGTGGCGACGACGAGGTCGTAGCGCCCGCCGTCGGGGGTGGTGTGGTGGTCGGCGCTCGGGCGGGGGCGGGCGGCGAGGGTCCGGGAGACCGTGGTGTCGACACCGTCGAGGTCGAGTTCGAGGACGCGCAGTGGCGCCGGTCCGTCGTGGGCGTCGGCGGTGGCGCGCACCAGGGTGGCGAGGGCGGTGCCGAGGTAGCCGCGGGCGGTGGACCAGCGGACCGGTGCGGAGGCGGGGTGGGGTGCCGCTTCGCCGGTGATCAGGCGGGGCAGCCGCAGGGCGCCGCGGCGGACGCGGTCGAGGGGGGCGGCGGGGCCGAGTCCGTCGGCCCAGGCCTCGACGACGGGTTGCCAGGATTCGCGGACCTCGGCGGCGACGAGGGCCGGTCCGCCGTGGAAGAGCGGCCCTTGGGCGCCGCCGTCGTGACGGGTGATCAGGCCGTTCCGGGCGAGCGCGTCGAGCCAGCGGGTGACGCGGGGGCGCTGGGCGGGGGCGACCATGGCCGTGGCCTGCACCTCGGCCTCGGAGTACCCGCGTCCGGGGTCGGTGAGGACGCCGCTCTGCTGGAGGGTGAGCAGCAGGGAGAGGAGCACGGCGCGGTCGAGGCGGGCGCCGAAGTCGCGGACCTGTTCGGCGGTGATGCCGATGCTGTGCTTCCAGGCGGCGGCGGTGGCGGCTTCGGTGGCGGCGCGCAGGCGGCGGTCGGCGGCTTCGGCGTTGCTGTCGGGGGCGCGGACGTGGGCGAGGACGGCGCCGAGGGCGTCGACGGCGGCGTACACGTCCTCCTGGCGGGGTTCGGGGCCGATGTGCAGGACGAGCCGGAGCGCGCTGAGGTCGTGGCCGGCGGGGTCGTGGCCGGTGCGGTCCTGGGCGCCGGGCTCCGCGCCGCCGCCGGCGGCGTTGGCGCCGGTCGGTCGGCTGAGGTGCCAGAGCAGGGCGGAGGGCAGGCTGAGGTGGGTGGTGCGGAGGGCGGCGACGGCGGCGAGCTGTTCCTCGGGCGGTTGCTCGGGGTCGCCGCAGTGGACGGTGCCGCCGGCCAGCAGGGTGGCGAGGGCGAGGTCGACGGCGAGGTCGGTGACGGGGTGGAGGAGGGTGTGCCGGATCGGCGGCGGGCCGAGGACGCCGGCCCAGTACCGCAGTCGCTGCTCGGCGGCGCGGGCGGCGGAGGGGGCGAGTGCCGCGTGTTCGGCGACGCGTTCGGCGAGGGCCCGCGGGAGGCCACCCGGCGGGGAGACGCCGAGCAGCAGGCCGATGCCGCTGATCGCGCGCCCGTCGGCGACGACGGCGGGCCGGTCGCCGAGTTCGCGCAGCGCGCTGACCAGGGCAGGAGTCGTGGGCACGGTGATCACTCCGGGGTGCGGGGGAGAAACCGCACTACTGAACCATGTGGCCGGGCCGGGGGACGCCGCGTACGAGTCAAGCTTCCGTAATGATTTTCATATCGGCCAGCCAAGGGTCGGGGTGAAGCCGGAGCGAATCCGTCGGAACTTCGCATTCCGGGAGTCCGGGCCTTGGATCCGGAAGTCCGGAGTTCCGCGTTCCGGAACTCCGACGCGATCCCTTGACAGTCGGTCCGGAGGCTGGATTACTGGGCCCGAGTATGCCTGACCGAACGATCGGTAGGCCGCTCCGGATCGGCCGACCAGCGAAGGAGCGACGATGACCGGCACCGCACCCGTCCCGCGCCGACACCTCGGGGAGCCGATCCCGCCCGGACTCCTGGACGCCGGTGAGCGGATGGGCCCGGAGGAGCTGCGCGCCCACCAGCTCACCCGGTTGCGGGCCACCCTGCGGCACGCCTACGACAACGTCGAGCTCTACCGCCGCAAGTTCGACGCGGCCGGCGTCCACCCCGAGGACTGTCGCACCCTGGCGGACCTCGCCCGCTTCCCCTTCACCACCAAGGCCGACCTGCGCGAGGGCTACCCCTTCGGCATGTTCGCCGTCCCGATGGACCGGGTCCGCCGGATCCACGCCTCCAGTGGCACCACCGGCCTGCCGACCGTGGTCGGCTACACCGAGAACGACCTCTCCATGTGGGCCGACGTGGTCGCCCGCTCGATCCGCGCGGCCGGCGGCCGGGCCGGCCACAAGGTCCACATCGCCTACGGGTACGGGCTGTTCACCGGCGGCCTCGGCGCGCACTACGGCGCCGAGCGGGCCGGCTGCACCGTCATCCCGGCCTCCGGGGGCATGACGGCCCGGCAGGTGCAGCTGATCCGTGACTTCGAGCCCGAGATCATCATGGTCACCCCGTCCTACCTGCTCACCCTGCTCGACGAGTTCGAGAAGCAGGGCATCGACCCCCGCAGCACCTCGCTCAAGGTGGGCATCTTCGGTGCCGAGCCGTGGACAGAGGAGATGCGGCGCGAGATCGAGGAGCGGCTCGACCTGCACGCCGTGGACATCTACGGCCTCTCCGAGGTGGTCGGCCCGGGCATCGCGCAGGAGTGCGTGGAGACCAAGGACGGACTGCACATCTGGGAGGACCACTTCTACCCGGAGGTCGTCGACCCGTTCACCGACGAGGTACTGCCCGAGGGCGAGGGTGGGGAACTGGTCTTCACCTCGCTCACCAAGGAGGCGCTGCCGATCGTCCGCTACCGCACCCGCGACCTCAGCCGGCTGCTGCCGGGCACCGCGCGCCCGGCCTTCCGGCGGATGGAGAAGGTCACCGGGCGCAGCGACGACATGATCATCCTGCGCGGGGTGAACGTCTTTCCGACCCAGATCGAGGAGATCCTGCTGCGCACCCCGGGTGTCGCACCGCACTTCCAGCTGCGGCTCACCCGGGAGGGGCGGCTGGACCGGATGACCGTCCGGGTCGAGGCCCGGCCGGATGCGCCGGCCGAGCAGCGGGACGCGGCGCGGGAGGCGATCGTCCGCGCGGTGAAGGACGGGGTCGGTGTCACGGTCGCGGTCGAGGTGGTCGAGCCGTACACGCTGGAGCGCTCGGTCGGGAAGATCAAGCGGGTGATGGACCAGCGGGGCTGAACCTCCGGGGGTCGGGACCGGAGTCGAGCCCGGGCCCGGGTCGAGGACGTGGGCCGGGCTGCCCTGAGGAGGTCGGAGGCGCGCGGCTGTCCGGGGGGTGATGCCGCGCGCCTCCGACGTCTACAGAAATGTAGACGTTCGGCCGGGGGTGCGTCCAGCCGCCACTCCTGCTACCCCTTTCGGCCCACCGGAATCGTGGGCGCGGCACATGCTTCCCAGACTCGGAGAGGAGAAGGGGGTGGACCCAACCGGAGAGGCACCTTCATGAGCATCGGGTTTCGCCGCGTCCTCGCGGTCGCCGCAGTGGTTTCCGTCGGCCTGGGCATGGCATCCTGCGGCAGCGCCAAGCAGTCCTCCTCTGGCTCTGGCGGCTCGTCTGCGGCCGCCGGGAGCGGCAGCGCCTCCGTGGGGGCCGTCCGGATCGGTCTGCTGCTGCCGGAGACCAAGACCACCCGCTACGAGCAGTTCGACCGCCCGCTGATCGAGCAGAAGATCAAGGAGCTGGCGCCGGACGCGCAGATCGACTACTACAACGCCAACCAGGACGCGACGACCCAGCAGACCCAGGTCGACACCGCCCTCACCAAGGGCGACAAGGTGCTGATCCTCGACCCGGTCGACTCCAAGTCGATCCAGTCCTCGGTGCAGAAGGCCCACGACGCGGGCGTCAAGGTGATCGCCTACGACCGCCTGGCCCAGGGCCCGGTCGATACGTACGTCTCCTTCGACAACCAGAAGGTCGGCCAGTTGCAGGGCCAGGCGCTGGTCGCAGCGGTCGGCAACAAGGCCAACGCGGGCCAGATCATCATGATCAACGGGTCGCCCACCGACCCCAACGCGGCCGACTTCAAGGCCGGCGCACACAGCGCCATCGACGGCAAGCTGAAGATCGGCAAGGAGTACGACACCCCGCAGTGGGACCCGAACCTGGCCAACCAGGAGGCCGCGGCGGGCATCACCGCGATCGGCCCGGCCAACGTGGTCGGCATCTACTCCGCCAACGACGGCATGGCCGCCGGTATCGCCACCGCGCAGAAGGCGGCCGGGATCAACACCCCGCTCACCGGGCAGGACGCCCAGCTCGACGCCATCCAGCGGATCGTGGCCGGCACCCAGACCATGACGATCTACAAGCCGTTCAAGCCGGAGGCCGACGCGGCCGCCGAGATGGCCGTCGCCCTGGCCGCCGGTCAGACCCCGGCGCCCAGCCTGGTGCCCACGACGGCGACCAACGGCAGCAACAACAAGACGCTGGCCAACCTGATCACTCCGATCGTCGTCAACAAGGACAACATCAAGACCACCGTGGTCCAGGACGGCCTCTACACCGTCGCCCAGATCTGCACGCCGGACTACGCCGCCGCCTGCCAGGCCGCCGGCCTCCAGTAGTCGCCGTCCCCCCTCGGAACCCGAACAGGCCCCGCCTCCACGACGGAGGCGGGGCAAGGGAGTTGGTCACTGTGGCAGGTGAGACCGTACTGGCCCTGCGCGGGGTCTCCAAACGGTTCGGCGCCGTCCAGGCGCTCACCGACATCGAACTGGAGGTGCACGCCGGCGAGGTGGTGGCCCTGGTCGGCGACAACGGCGCCGGCAAGTCCACCCTGGTCAAGGCGATCGCCGGCGTGCACCAGCCCGACGAGGGCGTCATCGAGTGGCAGGGGAAGCCGGTGTCCATCCACCGGCCGCAGGACGCCCAGCAGTTGGGCATCGCGACGGTCTACCAGGACCTCGCGCTCTGCGACAACCTCGACGTGGTCGGGAACCTCTTCCTCGGCCGCGAGATCCGGCGCTTCACCATCCTGGACGAGGTCGCGATGGAGAAGCGCTCCCGGACGCTGTTGGACACCCTCTCCATCCGCATCCCCAGTGTGCGGATCCCGGTCGCCTCGCTCTCCGGCGGTCAGCGCCAGGTGGTGGCGATCGCCCGCGCGCTGATCGGCTCGCCCAAGGTCGTGATGCTGGACGAACCCACCGCCGCCCTCGGCGTCGAGCAGACCGCCCAAGTGCTCGACCTGGTCGAGCGGCTGCGCGAGCAGGACCACGGCGTGGTCCTGATCAGCCACAACATGGCGGACGTGATGGCCGTCGCGGACACCGTCGCGGTGCTGCGCCTCGGCCGCAACAACGGCGTCTTCGACAAGCACTACACCAACCAGGAAGAGATCATCTCGGCCATCACCGGTGCCACGGACAACGCCGTGACCCGTCGCAAGGCCCGTGGCCAGGAGGGTTCCGAGTGAGCGAGAACTATCCCGGGGGCACCCCGGGCGGCGAGCCCGAGCACCGCCACACCCCGCTGCCCGAGGACAGCATGCCCACCGGCGGCGTCAACGCGCCGGTGCCGGTGGCACCCGAGGCCACCCCGGCGGTCGACCCGCGCCTGATCGTGCGCCAGCAGGGCGTCAAGGGCTACGTCGGGGAGTTCCGGCGGCGCCTGCGCAGCGGTGAACTCGGCTCGCTGCCGGTCGTGCTGGCGCTGATCGTGATCTGGGCCGTGTTCGGCAGCCTGAACAGCAGCTTCCTGTCCGCCCAGAACCTCTCCAACCTGTCCCAGCAGATCGTCGGCACCGGCATGATCGCGATCGGCGTGGTCTTCGTGCTGCTGCTCGGCGAGATCGACCTCTCGGTCGGCTCCGTCAGCGGTCTGTGCGCCGCGATCTACGCCGTCCTGAGCGTCTCGGACGGCGTCAACCAGTACCTCGCGCTGATCACCGCCCTCGTCGGCGGCGCGGTGGTCGGCTGCATCCAGGGCGTCTTCTTCGCCAAGGTCGGCGTCCCGGCCTTCGTGGTCACCCTCGCCGGTAACCTCGGCTGGAACGGTCTGATGCTGCAGATCCTCGGCAGCACCGGCACCGTCAACCTCCCCGGCACGGACATCGTCTCCCGGCTCTACAGCACCATCTACAGCCAGCAGGCCGCGGCGTACGGGGCGGCGCTCGTCGGCGTCCTGCTGTTCCTGTTCTCCCAGTTGCTCGACACCCACCGGCGGCAGGCCGCGGGCGTCCCGTCCCGGCCGATGACCGACATCGTGCTGCGGACCGTCCTGCTGGCCATCGTGGCGTTCCTCGCCGCCTACACGCTCAACCAGTACAAGGGGCTGCCGCTCGCGCTGCTGATCTTCCTGATCTTCATCGTGGTGCTGGACTTCGTGCTGCGCCGCACCACCTACGGCCGGCAGGTCTTCGCGCTCGGCGGCAACATCGAGGGCGCCCGGCGTGCGGGCATCAACGTGGCCTGGATCCGGATCACCGTCTTCACCATCTGCTCCACCATGGCGGCGGTCGGCGGCCTCTTCCTGGCCGCGCAGATCCAGTCCGCCAGCCAGACCTCCGGCGGCGGCAACCTGCTGATGAACGCCATCGCGGCGGCTGTCATCGGCGGCACCAGTCTCTTCGGCGGGCGCGGCAAGACCTGGTCGGCGCTGCTCGGTGCGCTGGTGATCGGCTCGATCCAGTCCGGGATGAACATCCAGGGCCTGAGCAACGCCATCCAGTTCATGATCACCGGTGCGGTGCTGCTGGCCGCCGTCGTGGTCGACTCCCTGGCCCGCCGCACCCAGAAGGCGGCCGGTCGCGCCTGAGCACACCCCGTCTGGCCCTATGCTGCGGGACATGCCGAGTGAGCTGCGCACAATTCAGCCGGCCGAGGACCTCGCCTTCATCCGGCGTGAGACCGAGCTGAAGCCCGTCCCCTTCGTGTCCGAGATCAGCCTGCACATGGCCGAGGACGCCATCGCCCTCTGGGAGACCACCGAGCGGGCGCGCGGGCGGGCCGGACTTCCGCCGCCGTTCTGGGCCTTCGCCTGGGCGGGCGGGGTGGCCGTCAGCCGCTACGTGCTGGACCACCCCGACCTGGTGGCGGGCCGCACGGTGCTGGACGTCGCCGCCGGATCAGGACTGGTCGGGGTCGCCGCCGCGCTGCGCGGCGCGGCCTCGGTGCGTGCCGCCGAGATCGACGCCTACGCGGTGGCCGCGATCGGCCTCAACGCCGAGGCCAACGGGGTGCGGGTGGAGGGCGCCCTGGTGGACCTGGTGGACGGGGACGGCGCCCCGGCCGAGGTGGTGCTCGCGGGCGACGTCTTCTACGAACGGGCCATGGCCGCCCGCTTCCTGCCGTTCCTGGAACGGGCGGCGGCCCGCGGCGCGACCGTCATCGTCGGCGACCCGGGCCGCGCCTACCTGCCGCGGGAGCGGTTCACGGCGGTCGCGGCCTACCAGGTGCCGGTGGTCGCCGACCTGGAGGACACCGCCGTCAAGACCACCACGGTGTGGCGGCTCGGCTGACGGGCGTTCGATCCGCCGGCACGTTCGACCTGCCGGCGCGTTCGACCCGCGCCGCAGCGGTGGGGTTTCGGTGCGGGTGCGGTGCGGGTGTGGTGCCCGGGCGCCACCGGTGCAATTGGTGACGAATGGTCATGTCACCATGGTTACCGACTGGTAGTCAGATGATTCCCGGTCCGAGAAACCGCACCACCGTAAGGAGTCACCATGCGTCGACGCATCCCGGCCCTCGTCCTGACCGCAGCCCTGGCCGGGGGCGCCCTGGCGACGGTCGCCCAGGTCGCCACCGCCCAGCCCGCGGCGGCCGCCTCGATCACCGTTGACCTCAACAAGATGCGCCAGCAGGTCCAGGACCTCCGTCAGAAGGCCAACCGTCTGGACCACGAGGGCGAGCGGGACGCGGCGCGCAAGGCCCGCGCCCAGGCCGACCAGCTGCAGCGCCGGATCGACCAGATCGAGAAGTCCGAGCGGGAGGCCGGCCGTCACTTCTGACGGTCGCCGCGTTCCCGCTGCGCTTTCGCCGCCGCCGCCCGCTCCGCCCGCCTGACGGGCCGGGGCGGGCGGCGCCGCCGTTCGCGGTGCGGGCCGTCCGGGGGGTGGAATTCCCGGTGGCGGCAGCGGGCCCGCTGCTAGACAGGCCGCATGACCGAACAGATCGCCCTGCGCCCCGCCACCCCCGACGAGATCCCCGCCCTGCTCGCCCTCTGGGCCCGGGCCGCCAAGGGCGCCAGCATCACGGACGACGAGGCGGGCGTGGCCGCGCTGCTCGCCCGCGACCCCGCGTGCCTGATCGTCGCCACCCCGGCCGACGACCCGCGGACCCTCCTCGGCACCGTGATCGCCGGCTGGGACGGCTGGCGCTGCCACCTCTACCGCCTCGCCGTCGACCCCGAGCACCGCCGCCGCGGCATCGGCGCCGCCCTGCTGGCCGCCGCGGAGGAGCGCTTCGCCGCGCTCGGCGGGCGCCGCGCCGACGCCATGGTGCTGGACGACAACGCGCTCGGCCACCGCACCTGGCAGGCCGCCGGGTACGCGCCCGAGCCGCAGTGGAGCCGGTGGGTCAAGCCGCTGGAGAGCTGACCCGCACCCGGCCGCTGCCGCCTCCCGCCCGTCGGCGCTTCTGCCGCCGGTCCCGGTCCCGGCCCGGGCGGCCGCCGCCGGTCGGACGGCTGCCCGGCGCCGCCGTCAGCCGCGCAGGCCGGCCAGCCAGGCCTCGACCTCGTCCGAGCGGCGGGGGAGGGCAGCGGAAAGGTTCTCGTTGCCGTCCTCGGTGACCAGGATGTCGTCCTCGATCCGCACGCCGATGCCGCGGTACTCCTCCGGGACCGTCAGGTCGTTCTGCTGGAAGTAGATGCCCGGCTCGACGGTGAGCACCATGCCCGGCTTCAGCGGGCCGTCCACGTGGACCTCGGTGAGGGAGTGGGCGCAGTCGTGGACGTCGATGCCCAGCATGTGGCCGGTGCCGGCCAGGGTGAAGCGGCGGTGCAGGCCCAGCTCGTACACCTTGTCGGCGGTCAGGTCGCCGAACAGGCCCCAGGAGGTGAGGTGTTCGGCGAGCTCGCGCTGGGCGGCGCGGTGGAAGTCGCGGAAGTCCGCGCCCGGCCGCACCGCGGCGATGCCGGCCTCCTGCGCCGCGAACACGGCGTCGTAGACCTTGCGTTGCAGGTCGGTGAAGCGGCCGCTGACCGGCAGGGTGCGGGTGATGTCGGCGGTGTAGAGGTGGTTGGTCTCCACGCCCGCGTCGAGCAGCAGGAGGTCGCCCGGCCTGGCGTGGCCGTCGTTGCGCACCCAGTGCATGGTGGTGGCGTGCGGGCCGGCCGCGGCGATCGTGCCGTACCCGACGTCGTTGCCCTCGACCCGGGCGCGGACGAAGAAGGTGCCCTCGATCAGCCGCTCCGCCGTGTCGGTGTCGGTGCCGAGGACGCGCACCACGTCCTCGAATCCCCGGGCGGTCGCCGCGCAGGCGAAGCGCAGCTCGGCGACCTCGAACTCGTCCTTCACCAGGCGCAGTCCGGACAGGAAGGTCTCGAACTCCTCGTCCCGCTCGGCGACCGCCCGGCCGTCGAGGGCCGCCTCGACGCCCGCGTCGTGGCGGCGCAGCACCCGCACCGGGCCGTCGGCCGCGCGCAGGTCGGCGTGCACGCCGCGGACGTCCCGGCAGGGCAGGCCGAGCAGCTGCTCGCTCTCGGCGAGGCTGTTGCGGCGGCCGTCCCACAGCTCGCCGTGGGTGTCCAGCCAGAACTCGCCGTTGTCGACCTCGGAGCGGTCGCGCAGGTAGAGGACGGCGTCGTGGCCGCTCGCCCCGGTCGGCCGCAGCACCAGCACGGCGTCCTGGGACTGGTCGCCCGTCAGGTAGGCGTAGTCGGAGGACGGGCGGAACGGGTAGTCGGTGTCGTTGGCCCGCACCTTGGGGTTGCCGGACGGGACCACCAGCAGCTCGCCGGGGAAGGCGGCGGACAGTTCGGCGCGCCGGCGGGCGGTGTGCGCGGCCTGCGGGACCGGCTCCAGGGCGGTGCGCTCGGTGTCGGCCCAGCCCTGCTTCATGTTCGCCGCGAGTTCGTCCGTGACGCCGCGGGTGAGGCCGTTCTTCCGGTACTTGATGGTGTCGGCGGGCTCGGTCACTACGGTCTCCTGGTGAGGGTGGTGGATGCGACGCGCTTCGCTACGCTGCCCCGTCCGTCGGCATGCGTCCCGTACGGTATATCGAACAGGTGCCGGGAGAGAAGAGGTCCAGCGTGAACGACGCCGAGGAATCCGTCCTGGGCGGGGACCCCGGGCGCGGTGACGAGTCCGTTCGCGGTGACGAGTCCGTTCGTGGTGAGGCGAGCGTCCGCAGCGTCCTGGCGGCCAACCTCAAGCGGGCGCGGGCGCAACGCGGGCTGTCGCTGTCCGAGCTGTCCCGGCGGGCCGGGATCGGCAAGGCCACGCTCTCCCAGCTGGAGTCGGGGGCCGGCAACCCGACCCTGGAGACCGTGCTCGGACTGTCCCGGGTGCTGGGCGTGCCGATCTCCGACCTGGTGGAGGCGCAGCCCGCCGAGGAGGTCACGGTGGTGCGGGCGGCCGACGCGGAGGTGCTGAGCGGCCGGGGCGTCGACCTGCGCCCGCTGCGCCGGATCGAGTCCGGGGACGTGGTGTTCGAGGTCTACGACCAGCAGGTGCGCACCGACGGCACCCAGATCTCCGCCGGCCACATCGGCACCGAACACACCATCGTCCAGGCCGGCCGACTGCGGGTCCGGGCGGGCCGCCGGGAACTGGAACTCGGCCCCGGGGACTACGTCGGCTTCGACGCCTCGCTGCCGCACTCCTACACCGCCGTGGGCGGTGAGCCGGTCCGCTCGGTGCTCCTGCTGCAGTACCGCGCGGAGCAGCGGCTGCACCTGGCCGGCCCGGCGGACGCGGTGGACCCGGCCGACGCGGTGAGCCCGGCGGACGGGCGCGCCCTGCCGGCCGCGCCCCGCCCGGCGCTGGGGCCGGCGCTCCGTCCCGAGCACTGACGGGCACGGGTGGGCGAGGGCGGGCACTTACGGGCACGGGCGCGCGAGGAGCGGCGTTCGGTTTGCCGAACGTTCGGGGTGGTGCCCCCCGCCGACACGCGGCGATGGCGCCCCGGCCCCCACTCCCCTCGTGGTGGGGGCCGGAACGGGGCTCCGCCGTGCCGACCCGGGAGAGCATGCCAACTGCCGCGGTCGGGTGGCCATGCATTAGCCTCAGGGCCTAAAGGTCAAGAGAGCGCCAGGTCACGGCGGCTGCGGGGAGCCGGGGGAGGGTTCGTGATCACACTGAGGTTCGGGGTCGCTGACCTCGCGAGGACCCGGTTCGTCGTCTCACCGCTCGACCACCTGATGGCCGGCGCGGCCCGGCTGGGCGTGCACCAGTGCGTCGGGCTGCGCAGCGAACGCTGGTGGCGCGGAGTCCGTCGGAACGTGCCGTACCGGGCCGGACGCTTCCTCGACCTCGTCAACGCCAGTGCGCTCGGCGTCCCCAGCTTCATGGCGGCCGACCTCGACGCCGTCCGCCGGCAGCTGACCGACGAACTCGACGCGGTCCTAGCCGTACCGCAGCACGCCGTCGAGGAGGACCTCGCGGCGTTCGGCGGCGCGACCGGACTCCCCGACGCCCTCGCCCGGTTGCTCGACGACGGCAGTCGCGGCATGCGCGAGGTCAGCGACGGCGCCTGGGCCCTGTTCCGCTCCTGCCTCGCCCCGGACTGGCCCGAGATCCGTCGTGCCCTGGAGGCCGACATCGCCGCCCGGTCCCGCACCGTCGCCCGCTCCGGGCTCGGCACGATGCTCGACTCGCTGCACCCGAACGCGGTCTGGCGCGACGAGGGGGTGCTGGAGTGCACCCTCGCCGACCTGGAGGGCACCTTCGACCTGGGCGGCCGGGGCCTGGAACTGCGGCCCAACTACTTCCTCCAGCACGGCATCGGCCTGCTGGCCGGCCAGGACCGCCAGAGCCTGCTGATGCACCCGGTCGGCGCCCCACCGGCCGAGCCGCCGCCCCGGCCCACGGCCGCCGACGGCCTCGCCGCCGTCCTCGGCCCCGCCCGGGCCCGGGTCCTGCGCGCCATCGCGGGCAGCCCCTGTTCCACCACCGAACTGGCCCACCAGCTCGGCGTCACCCCGCCCTCCGCCTCCGCCCACGCCACCGCGCTGCGCGGGGCCGGCCTGATCGTCACCCAGCGCCAGGGCAAGCAGGTCCGCCACACCCTCACCGAGGTCGGCCACGACCTGCTGCTCGACAACCCGCGGCCCCCGGTCCCGGCCTGACCGCCGACCGGTCCGCGCCCGGACCGGGATCGGGGCGTCAACCGCACGGCCGGCGGGCCGTCCCAGGGGCACGAACGGTGTGGAAACGGGCCGTGAATTGTTCCTCCCCAGGGGTTCCCGTCCCACCGGCCCCGTCGGCCCCACCGGGTCCGGGGGCGGGCTCGCCACAGGGGCGCCGCCCGGGGCCGCACGACCGGGCCCGAGGGCACGTCGCCCCTGCGTAGGGGCCATGGGAGTCGGTTTCCCCACCCGGCCGGCCGGTCGGCCGCCGGGTGGTGCGGCGGGATGCCGACGGCCCCCGCACGGCCGGGACGAGTTCCGGGCGATGATCGGCGTACCGCTGCCGTCCGCCGCCGGTGCGGGCATCATGGGCCGCGACGGGGACGTCGAACAGTTGCGGGAACGGGCGGAACAGCGGAACGGGGAGTCGATCGATGAGAAGGCCGATGGTGGAGTTCGGCTGCGCGCAGTGCTACGGCGAGGACGCGCAGGCGGTGTGGCGGGGCCAGCGGGAGAGGTTCGAGCACGAGGCCGAGGTCGTGGACGGCTCGCACTTCTCCGTCGACGTGCAGCGCTGCCGGGACTGCTCGCAGCGGTTCGTCTGGATCTTCACCGAGTTCGTCGACTGGATGGGCGGTGACGACTCCCGGTACATGACGGTCATGCCGCTCACCGCCGCCGAGGCCACCGGCCTGGTCGCCGGCACCCTGCGCCCCCATGACCTGGGTGCCCTCGGCCGCGACCGCCGCCGGCTCAGCCACGACTGGCCCACCGGCGGGCCGGCCGGCCTCCGCTGGGACTCCGGCTCGTTCCTGGTCCGCGAAGGCCGCTGAGGCGGCCGGCGCCGCCGGGGCGGGCAGCGGCGGCGGCCGGCCGCGTTGACCGGCTGTCTACCGGCTCCTGCGAAGGTGCGGACGCTTTGTCCCACCTGAGCAAGGAGCGTCAGAAGTGTTTCGAACGGTGGTTGTCCGCGCGGTCGTCGCCGGTGCGGTGGTCGTGGTGTCAGTGCTGGGTGTGGTCGTCGCGGCCGGGGGAGGGCCCGCGCGGCACGGCTCGCCGACCGCACCGCCGGCCGGGGCCTGCGGTGGCTCGGCGGACGTGCAGTGCCTGGCGAGCAAGGTCGCGTGGAACGGGACCGGCCTCATCGTCACCCCGCACCCGTGACCGCACCGTCGGCCGTGGCCAGCGCCGTCAGCAGCGGCGTCGCATCGGCGGACTCCGGAGCGCTCAGCCGGCTGAGCAGGAAGCGCGCCTGCGCTTCGTGGTCCCGCGCGGTGCGGTGATCGCCGCGAGCGGTCAGGGTGTTGGCCAACACCAGGTGGGCGAGAGCGCGTTCGCGCTGTCGCCCACCTTTCGTCGCCAGGCCCAGTGCCTGCTCCGCCTCCCGGACGGCCTCGTCGACCCGACCCAGCAGGCGCAGGATGTCGGCGAGGCGGCTGCGGGCGGCCGACTCGCGGTCGAGATCCCCGGCCGCGTTCGCACAGCCGATGCAGGACCGCATCCGGGCGGCGGCGTCGTCGAGCCGGCCCAGCACCTGGTGGGCGAGGCCGAGGACGTAGTGCACATAGGCGGTCATTGCGGCGTCGGCGGTCCCGCCGGGTTCGGCGAGGAGACGGAGACAGGTCTCCACCGCCCCGGCCGCGTGACCGCTGCGGATCCGGGACAGTGCCGCGTTCGCGGTGCTGGCGACCTCACCCGAACGGTGGCCGAGCCGCCGGGCCAGCGCCGCCGCCTCGTCGAAGGCGGCGATCGCCTCCTCGTGCCGGCCCTCGGCCTGCGCGATCAGCCCCAGGTCGTTGAGGGCCTGCCGGAGCACCGGCGGGTCCCCGGCCTCCTGACAGGCCCGTGCGGCCAGCCGGGCCTGCGCGTCGGCCTCGTCGAGCCTGGCACGGGAGAGCAGGATCGTGCCCAGGAGGAAACGGGAACGGCCCTCCGCGAAACGGTCGCCGGAGGAGACCGCCGCGGCGATCAGGAGCCGGGCCGCCTCCTCCGCCCGGCCGCCGAAGGCGCCGAGACCGAGCGGGCTGAGGGCGATCAACAGGTCGACGGCGGGCCGTAGTTCGGCCGTCGCGGCGGTGGGGCCGTCGGTGGCGACGGCGGCGGCGAGCGCCACGGCTCCCGGAGTCTCGGCCCGCGCCCACCGGCGGGCGCCCGCCGGATCCGCGAAGACCGGGCGGTCGGCGGCGTCGGTCCGGCCGGCGAGGGCGGCCCGATCGGCGGGGTCGGCGTGGTCGGCCCGGTCGGGAGCCGGCGCGCCGAACACGTCGGCCACCGGGTCGCCGGGAACGGCGAGGGCGAAGGCCGTCCGGGCGCAGCCGAGCAGCAGGGCCAGCAGCCGCCGGTGCGCGGCCGCCCGTTCCTCCTGATCGTGCCGCCGCGACGTCCGGCGGGCGAAGGCGCGAACCAGGTCGTGGAAGCGGTAGCGTCCGGCGCCCAGGGACTCCAGCAGCGCCTGGTCCACCAGTGACTCGGCGAGCTGCTCCGCCCGGTCCTCCGGCAGCCCCAGGACCGCGGCTGCCGACGCCAGGCCGATGTCCGGCTCGATCCAGGACAGCATGCGGAAGGCCGTTGCCAGTGGCGGGGAGAGCCGCCGGTGACCCAGCTCGAAGACCTGCTCGACGGCGACGTCCCGGGTACGGAGTGCGCCGATCCCCTCACGGTCGTCGGCCAGGCGCCGGACGAGGTCGGCGATCGGCCGGCCAGGGGTCGCGGCGAGCTGCGCCGCCGCGATCCGCACGGCCAGCGGCAGCCGGCCGCAGGCCTCGACCAACAGCCCGGCCTGCTCGCTCTGAGCGGATCTGCGGGACGCCCCGATGACCGCGTCCAGCAGGCCGATCGCCTCGTCCTCACTGAACACGTCCAGCGCGACGTGCAGGACCGACGGCACGCCGTAGAGCACCGTACGGCTGGTGACCATCACCGCGCAGTCCGGGCAACCGGGCAGGAGCGGCTGGACCTGGGCGTCGTCCCGCGCGTTGTCCAGGACGATCAGCAGACGCCTTCCGGCGCTGGCCGACCGGAAGAGCGCGGACCTGCCCGCCAGGTCCTTCGGCACGGCCGACGGCCGGACACCCAGCGCGGTCAGGAAGTCCGCCAGGATGTCGGACGCACTGGCGGGCACCAGGTCGGCGCCCCGCAGATCCGCGTACAGCCGGCCGTCCGGGAACGCCGGGCGCAGGGCATGGGCCGCCCGCACGGCGAGGGCCGTCTTCCCGACCCCCGCCATACCGGTGACGGACACCAGACGCAGGGCAGGGCCGGTCCGCGCGGTCAGAGCCCGGTCGATGCGGACGACGTGCTCCTGTCGGCCGGTGAAGTGTGGCAACGCCGGGGGGAGTTGGTCCGGGTCCAGGCCGTCACGCAGGGCGGCGAGTTCAGGGCCGGGCTCGATCCCCAGGTGCTCCACGAGCCGGGCGTGCAGCGCGTCGTAGACCGCGCGCGCCTCCGGCGCACGGCCCTGACGGTGCAACGCGCGGATGAGCAGGCCTTGCAGACGCTCGCGGAACGGATGACCGGCGGCGAGGGACTCCAACTCGGGGAGGTGGTCGGCCGGTCCGCCGAGAACGACGTCCAGGGCGAGGCGCTCCTCCAGGAGCGTCAGACGCAACTCCGACAGCCGCTCCCGCTCGCGCCGCAGGAACGGGCCCGGGAGGTCGAGCAGCGGTTCGCCGTGCCACAGCGACAACGCGTCCCTCAAGTGGTCCCGGGCGCGCTCGGGGTGCGCGGCCGAGCACCGTCCGGCCAGCTCGTGGAGGCGCCTGACCCGGCCCAGGTCGACGAGGTCCGGATCGATCGCCAGCCGGTAGCCGCCCGCCTGGGACAGCAGGACGGTCGGGGTGTCGCGTGCGGGCTCCAACAGCTTCCGCAGCTGGGAGATGTAGGACCGGAGGGTGATGACTGGCGAGCCGGGCGGCCGGTCGCCCCACAGGTCGTCGACCAGTTCGTCGACCGTGACGACGGAGTCCGGCCGCAGGAGGAGGGCGACCAGGACGGACCGCTGCCGAGGCGCCCCCAACTCGACGGCAGCACCGGCGCGCTGTACCCGCAGCGCGCCGAGCAACGCGAAGCTGAGCTGATTCGGATCACCGGCTAACGGCAAGGCATTCCCCCTGATGGGCAGTTGGGACGGATCAGCTGGTTCCGAACTCGCCGGCCTTGACGCCGGCGATGAACGATCGCCAAGGGCCCGGGCCGAAGGCGAGCTGTGGGCCGTCAGGGTCCTTGCTGTCGCGGGCCGGCAGGACCCCGGGGATACCGGGGGCGACCTCGATGCAGTCGCCGCCGCCGCTGCTGTACGAGGACTTCAGCCGGAGGGCGGGCTTGACGGCCGCGATGAGGACCATGGCGTAGAGCTCCTTGAGGCGCGTGCGGACGAGAGCCAGGGGGTCCGCACATGAGAGGGCTTGGGCCTGGAGGCGATCGGAAGTTCCTTGCGAGGGAGCGGATCTCGTTCACGCCATCGCGTTCGACGTAGCCCCGTTGGATGGCTTCGAGGTAGGCCATCCACTCCTGGCCCGCTGAACTCGAAAGCGCGAACGGCCGGACTGTCGGAAGGTTCTCGCCGAGACCGGAGGGTGCGATCTACAACATGACATGCGGAAGGCCGGCCACGCTCTCTCCAGCCGGCGAAGCCGGTCGGCCATCACGAAGGGGCCGCCAACCAGGACGGATCACTGCCGAGGGGCTCCAACTCGACTGCTACGCCGGCGCGCTGCACCCGCAGCGCGCCGAGCGATGCGAAGCTGAGCGGACTCGGATCACCGGCTGACGGCAGGTCCCCCAGGGTCAGACGAGGTCGAATTGACCGTCGGAGGTGGCGGAGACGAACGCGGCGAAGGCCTCGGGAGAAACGGCGAGGTGGACGCCGGGAGTCTTGGTGTCGCCGATGAGGACGAGGTCGTGGGACGCGCGGAAGTCGGTGGCGACCTGGACGCAGTCGCCGTCGCCCTGAGGATCGCTGTGAGTCGACTTGAACCAGCGGGCGGTGGAGGGGTCGGGCGCCGAAAATTGCGGGGTCATACCGGGTGATCCTCCAATGCTCTATGCAGCCACGCCAACGAATCATCGGGCGTAAGGGCCTCTGTTCGGAGCGTATCGTAGATCAGCGCCATATTGGTCACCTCCTCAGTGACTTCGATGAGTTGACCCGATTGCACACCTTCCAGGCAGGCGACCCGAGGGGCGTCGTCGAAGTGGAGGAGAGTGAGTGAACCGCCGATGGCGCCGTGAGGTCGATCAATCGGCAGGAGCTGCACCACGGCGTTCGAGCCCCGGGCGATGTCGATCACGTGCCTGATCTGTTCGCGGGTGACATCCGGGCAGTCGACGACTCGGCGGACAGCTGCTTCGTCCAGAACGACCCACATGAACGGAGGCGTAGGGCCGTGCAGGATTTGCTGTCGAGCCTGACGTCGATTCCAGCGTTCGCGGATCTCCTGATCGGACGCGCGAGGTCGGCCGAGCCGCAGGAAGGCGCAGCCGTGGTTCTCGGTGTCCCACAGTCCTGGAATCGACAGCGAGAACGTCAGGTGAGTGTTCGCCAGTGGTTCAAGTGTCATATAGCGGCGTGACCGGTCCGGAAAGGAGTCACTGCTCACCAGCGGATAGAACCGGGTGAAGAAGCCGTCGGCAGCAGGGGCGTGCCTTCCTCCGGCCCCTCGACGGCGGCGTGGAGTGGGACACCGAAGCGCGTTGGATCACCGACTCCGAACAGTGAGATGCCCCATGAGCAGCATGATTTCCAGGATCACGGCCGAGGACCGTGGTATCGCGGCCGACATCCTCGACGACCTCCAGGCCGTCCTGAGCGCCGCCGAGGTCACACTCCCTTCGCTCGGCATCGACTGGCGTTCGGTCAGGGACACCGGCGTCCTCCTGGTCGACCTGGGCGCGGCCCGGCCGGACGTCATCGAGCGGCTGGTCGTCGTCCTCCGCAGAGGTATGCGGCCGTAGTCGCCGCCGGCCTCGTCACCGTCGGCTCCCTCGCGATCGCCGGTATCGCCGTCCTCCCGATCCCCGAGGGCGGCCCCGGCCCGCCGCGCGGCCTGGTGTTCGCCCTCGCCTTCCTCGCCGCCTCGACGGGCGGATTCGCGTTCGCCGCAGGGTGGATGTAGTCCCACCCCCGGATGCGGGGGCGAACGGGAGGTCTATGCTCTGGCCCCGAGCAACTGGGGGGATCATGGCGCGGAAAGCATCCGGAATGCCGCTCTACAACAGAACGGCGTTGGTCATCGGGCTCGTCGTGTTCGGCGGCTTCATCCTGCTGAGCCTGGCGGCGATGGGAGCGCAGGCGCGCTACCACTACCGCTACGCCGATGCTGGCCGCGTACAGGCCACGGTGGTGACGGCGGAGTACCGGGGCCCGAAGGGGGAACGGCCGGGCAGGATCGTGCTCGCGCTGGCCGACGGCCGGGAGGTCACGCCCGACCGCGACCTGAGCAGCGTGCCCGCAGGGCTTGAGACGGGCTCGGCGCGGACCGTGCTCGTCAACCCGAACCGGCCGTCCACGGTGGCGTTCCCGGCGCAGGTGGGGTGGGGGTCCGTGCTGCTCCCGTGGGTACTGATGCTGCCGGTCGGTGTGCTCGGTACGGCGGGAATGCTGCTCTACCGCGCGTTCTGGGGCCGAAGCCCGGTCGCCGCGACGAAGCCGCGCCAGGACCCCGACCCGGAAGGTCGGGGTCCGTTCCCCCGGGCCCTCGTCCACGAGCGGAAGCCGCTCGATGCTTGCCGTGCCCGGACGGAGCCGAACGAGCCGGTGCTCAGACGTCGCTGAGGGCGTAGCTGCGGAACGTGGCGAGGAGGGGCAGCACTTCGGTCTTGCTGGGGTCCTCGGTGACGGCCCTCATCGCGTCGATCACGGTGTGGGCGATGATCTTGGTGACGGCGAAGTCGTCCGGGGCGGCGAGGGTGCCCCAGGCCTTGAGGGTCTGGGTGAGCAAGGCACTCATCCGCGCACCGATGTTGGAGCTGACGGCGTCGGAGATCTCGGCGAGTTCCTCGTCGCTCATGGTGGAGCGCAGGCCGAAGGCCAGCGCCATCAGTGTGTCCATCGCGTGTTCGCCGTACGCGGCGACCAGTGCCGGCAGCGGCGGTTCGTCGGCGCTGCCCGCCGCCAGGGCGGCCAGCGCCTCGTCGTCGTCCTTCCACGCCGCCTCCAGGGCGGCCAAGGCCCGCAGGGCCTCGTCCATGGTCAGCCCGTCTGTCATGGGAGGAACCGTATTGAGCCCGTACCCGCCGCACCCATGGTTCGGGCGCAGAGATCACACCTTCGAGCGAAGCCGGGCCTATTCGGCCCGGTGGGCCCGCGCGAAGTGCTCCGCGTCCCAGTGGCCGCCCAGCCCGGGTGCCAGTGAGTCCAGGGCGAGGGCGGCGAAGTCCTCGGCCGTGCCCGCGCGTTCCGGCAGGGCGCCGAGCAGCGGGGCGCCGGCGGAGCGGGGCAGGTCGGCGAGGTTGCAGCGTTCGGCGAGGCCGGGGGCCGTGGGCCAGGAGCCGATCAGCACGCCGGCGAGGGGGAGCCCGCGCCGGGAGAGTGCCTCGGCGGTGAGCGAGACGATGTTGAGCGTGCCGAGTCCGGCGGAGGCGATCAGCAGCACCTCGGCGGGGAGCCCGGCGTCGAGGACGGCCCGGGCCTGGTCGGCGAGGGTGCGGCCCTCGTCGTCGTAGCGGACGAGCAGGCCGCCCGCACCCTCGACGAGCACCAGGTCGTGCGTGGCCGCGAGTTCGGCGACCTCGGCCACCACCTCGGCGGGGGAGAGGTACGGCATCCCGGCCCGCCGGGCGGCGGTGTCGGGGGCCAGCGGCTCCGGGTAGCGCACCAGTTCACGGATCGTCAGTTCGCCTGCCAGGCGCGCCACTTCGGCCGCATCGCCGGGCTCGCCCGGGGCGACACCGGTCTGTCCGGGCTTGAGCACGGCGACCTTCCGGCCGCTGTGCAGCGCGGCCGAGGCGACGGCGGCGGTGGCGACGGTCTTGCCGACGTCCGTGTTCGTGCCCGTCACGAAGAGGACGCGCGCGCCCGTCCCCTCGGTGGTGGTGCCGGTCATCCCGCCACCGCCGCGGCGGTCACGGCGGCAGCGATCCGTGCCACGTCCTCGTCCTCCGTCACATAGGGGGGCATCGTGTAGATCAGGTCCCGGAAGGGGCGCAGCCAGACGCCCTCCCGCGCGGCCGCCTCGGTCGCCGCCCGGACGTCCACCGGGTGGTCGAGCTGCACGACGCCGATGGCGCCCCGGACCCGTACGTCGTGCACGCCGGGGACGGCCGAGGCCGCCGCGAGGCCGCCGCGCAGCCCGTCCTCGATGCGCTTGACCTCCACCGCCCAGTCCTGGCCGAGCAGCAGGTCCAGCGACGCGTTGGCGGCGGCGCAGGCCAGCGGGTTGCCCATGAAGGTCGGGCCGTGCGCGAGCACCGGCATCTCGCCGCGGCTGATCCCGTCGGCGATCTCACCGGTGCACAGTGCGGCGGCCAGGGTCAGGTAGCCGCCGGTGAGGGCCTTCCCGAGGCACATCACGTCCGGCGCGACGCCCGCGTGGTCGGCGGCGAACAGTGCGCCGCTGCGGCCGAATCCGGTGGCGATCTCGTCGAAGACCAGCAACACCCCGTACCGGTCGCAGAGTTCGCGCAGCATGCGCAGGTACGCGGGGGAGTGGAACTGCATGCCGCCCGCGCCCTGGACCACCGGCTCGACGATGACGGCGGCCAGCTCGTCGGCGTGACGTGCCATCAACTCCTCGAACCGGGCGGCGTACTCGGCGTCGAGCGGGGCGTCGAACCCGGCCGGCGGCTGCGGCGCGAAGAGCTGCCCGGGCAGCACCCCGCCCCACAGGTGGTGCATCCCGCCGTCCGGGTCGCAGACCGACATCGGGTGGAAGGTGTCGCCGTGGTAGCCGCCGCGCCAGGTCAGCAGCCGGCGTTTCTGCGGCCGACCGGTGGACTGCCAGTACTGCAGGCACATCTTCATCGCGACCTCGACGGCGACCGAACCCGAGTCGGCGAGGAAGACGTGCTGCAGCGGCTCCGGGGTGATCTCCACCAGCGTGGCGGCCAGCCGGACGGCGGGCTCGTGGGTGAGCCCGCCGAACATGACGTGGCTCATCCGCCCCAGCTGCTCGCGCACGGCCTCGTCCAGGACCGGGTGCCGGTAGCCGTGGATCGCCGCCCACCAGGACGACATCCCGTCGACCAGCTCGCGTTGCCCGCCCGCGACCTCGTGGGCCAGGCGCAGCCGTACGCCGGAGGCGGACTCGACCACGTACGGGGTGGCGGTGCCGGGCATCGGCCCGTACGGGTGCCAGACGTGGGCGCGGTCGAGGGTGAGCAGCGTGTCCGCGGACAGCTGGGGCATGGTGAGATCTCTCCGAAGTGATCCGAAGGGTCAGGCGTTGGGGGCGAGTTCGGTGCCGGCACCGCGGCGGCGGACCTTGACGAGGTCGCTGCGGAGTTCGCCGCCGGGCTCGCCGGAATCGGTGGTCTCCTCGGCCGGCTCGGCGGAAGCGGTCACCGCCGGAGTGTGGGAGTGTCCGCCGCACGGGCCGCAGCCGCCGCCGCTGCCGCAGGCCGAGGCCGCGGTGCCGCAGCCGCCGCCGGCCTGGGCGGCCTCGGCGACGTCCGCGCGGTGGCGCGGCAGGGTGGCCTCGCCGGCGCCCTCGACCTCGAAGCCGGCGTCCTTGATCATGTCGAGGTCGGTCTGGCCGGCCTGGCCCTCGCTGGTCAGGTAGTCGCCGAGGAAGATGGAGTTGGCGATGTGCAGGCCGAGCGGCTGCATGGTGCGCAGGTGCACCTCGCGCCCGCCGGCGATCCGCACCTCGGTGTCCGGGTTGACGAAGCGGACCATCGCCAGGATGCGCAGGCAGCGCTGCGGGGTGAGGTTCCACTCCTTGGCGAGCGGGGTGCCCTCGAACGGGATCAGGAAGTTCACCGGGACGGAGTCCGAGCCCAGCTCGCGCAGCGCGAACACCACGTCGACCAGGTCCTCGTCGCTCTCGCCCATGCCGGCGATCAGGCCGGAGCAGGCGGACAGGCCCGCGCCGTGCGCCTTCTGCACGGTGTCGACCCGGTCCGCGTAGGTGTGGGTCTTGGTGATGGTCCCGTAGGTGCCCTCGGAGGTGTTGAGGTTGTGGTTGTAGGCGTCCGCGCCGGCCGCCTTGAGCCGCTCCGCCTGGTTGTCGGAGAGCAGGCCCAGGCAGACGCAGATCTCGACCTCGGGGTCGGCCTCCTTGATGGCGGCCATGGTGTCGGTGACCCGGTCGATGTCGCGGTCCGTGGGGCCGCGGCCGCTGGCGACCAGACAGACCCGCTTGGCGCCGCCGGCCACGCCGGCGCGCGCGGCGTCGGCGGCCTGGTCCGGCTTGAGCCAGGTGTACTTGAGGATCTCGGCCTTGGACCCCAGCCGCTGCGAGCAGTACGAGCAGTCCTCCGGGCAGAGCCCGCTCTTGAGGTTCACCAGGTAGTTGAGCTTGACCCGGCGGCCGAACCAGCGGCGGCGCACCTTGCCGGCCGCGGCGACCACGTCGAGCAGCTCGTCGTCGGTGGTGGCGAGGACGGCCAGGGCCTCCTCGCGGGTCGGGACTTCGCCGCGCAGGCCCTTGGCGGTGAGGGTATCGAGCAGATCCATGGGGCGATCCTGCCTGCTCGTGATCGAGCGGCGCCAGAGCAAACCCGCCAGAAGATCGGTGTGAGGATGTGCCGATTGCCACAGTGTCGAAGGTCACGGCTCCGCCGCTGGTCACGAGCTTGACGTGAACCCGGGGTGAAGGTTACCGGCGAGTAGTCGACGTGGTCCGCGGCCGGTGATCCACAACCCCCGACCCCGTGACCCAGGCCACCCCCGCGGTGCTTAGAATCTGCGCCATGACCACGCAGGGGGAGCACACCCCGACTCCGGGAGAGGGCCGGGAAGGCCGGACAGGGCAGCGGGTCGGCGGGGGCGCCGACGCGAAGGACGCCGACGCCAAGGGCAGCGACGCGAAGGACGCCGGCACCGGTGAGGGCGCTGCCGCCGGAAGCGGAACCGGCCCGGAGACCGGCAACGGCACCGAGTCCCGCGACGGCACCGGGACCGGCACCGGGACCGGCCGTGGCCGACGGCTGAGCCGCCGCCGGGCAGCCGGCTGGATCGTCGTGGCCGGCGTGGTCGTGGTCGGCGGATGGATCATCACCCGCCCGATGCCCGGCGACTACATACCGGGCCTCGGACCGTCCACCGGGGACACGGCCGGGACACCGCCGGTGGTGGGCACCCCGCCGCCGCGCGTGGACACCGAGAACCTCAACGTCGACAACTTCTTCCCTGCCCAGCGGCCGGTCGAGGTGGCGGGCTACAAGGCGCGGCGCAACGGCGCCCGGCAGGGCGAGAACTGCGCCGAGACGCTCCAGGACCGCGCCCAGGACCCGCTGAAGGACAGTGGCTGCCAGGCCTACCTGACCGTCAGCTTCGCCGGCCAGGACCGCCCGGTGTTCAGCAGCGTCACCATGCTGCGCTTCCCCGACCAGGCCGCCGCCGCGAGGGCCGCCGAGGCCCTGCGGGCCAAGCCCGGATCGGTTGCCTTCATCCTCGCGGACGCCAGCACGGCCCCCGCCCAGGCCCCCGGCAGCAAGCCCGGCGGCGACCCCCGGGTCGAGGTGGTCGGGCACTACGTGACGGTCACCAGCTCGCGGACCGGCGACGGCCGCACGCCGGCCCCGGCACCGACCGGTACGGTCGCGCCGACCGCCCCCGCCCCGACGCCGACCGGCTCGGCACCCAGCGCCGAGCAGAGCCTGGACGAGGCCACCCGCGCCATCTCGTACGCGGCGGGCGCGCCGTTCGCCTGGATGTGACGCACCCCGCGACGGGACGGATCCGGTGACGTGACGGACCCGGTGATGTGACGGACCCGCCGTGCGGAGGCGACGAACGCCCGAGGGGGCCCGGTGCTCCGGGCCCCCTCGGGCGTTCTGCGAGCCGTCAGCCGTCAGCCGTCAGCCGTCAGCCGCCGAGCCGGTCCACCGCGGTCACCCGCAGCACCGCCCGGCCCTCCTCGTCCGAGCCGAACAGGTCGACCTCGGCGCTGATGCCCCAGTCGTGGTCGCCCTCCGGGTCGTCGAAGATCTGCCGGACCCGCCAGGCGGAGTCCTCCTCCTCGATGATCAGCATCTTCGGGCCGCGCGCGTTCGGGCCGGTGCCGAGGTCGTCGTACTCCTCCCAGTACCCGTCCATGGCGTCCGCCCAGCGGTCCGCGTCCCAGCCGTACTCGCCGTCCAGGTCGGCCAGTTCCTCGTAGTGCTCCAGCGCGCACAGCTCGACCCGGCGGAACATCTCGTTGCGGACCAGCACCCGGAAGGCGCGCGCGTTCGCCGTGACCGGCGCCGGCTTGTCGTCCAGCCGCACCTCGGCGGCCTGCGGCTCGGTCGGGTTGGCGAGCTGCTCCCACTCGTCCAGCAGGCTGGAGTCGACCTGGCGGACCAGCTCGCCCAGCCAGGCGATGACGTCCTTCAGGTCGTCGGTCTTCACGTCCTCGGGGACGGTCTGCTCCAGCGCCTTGAACGCGCCCGCCAGGTAGCGCAGCACGATGCCCTCGGTGCGCGCCAGCTCGTAGAAGCCGACGTAGTCCGAGAAGGTCATCG
This sequence comes from Kitasatospora sp. NPDC048545, assembly GCF_040651155.1. Classification (NCBI taxonomy): domain Bacteria; kingdom Bacillati; phylum Actinomycetota; class Actinomycetes; order Kitasatosporales; family Streptomycetaceae; genus Kitasatospora; species Kitasatospora sp. NPDC048545. Next base: position 16,428 of record NZ_JBEZIQ010000048.1, on the reverse strand, counting down.
CCCGCTCGTACAGGTCGCGGACCACCGACTTCGGCTGCAGCTGGTGGTCGCCGATCCACGGGTGCGCCCGGCGGTACACCTCGTAGGCGTGGGTGAGCAGCTCCTCCAGCGGCTTGGGGTACGTGATGTCCTGGAGCCGTTCCATCCGCTCCTCGTACTCGATGCCGTCCCGCTTCATCTCGCCGACGGCCTCGCCGCGCGCCTTGTTCTGCTGCGCGGCGAGGATCTGGCGCGGGTCGTCGAGCGTCGCCTCGACGACGGAGATCACGTCCATGGCGTACGAGGGCGAGGTCGGGTCGAGGAGTTCGAAGGCGGCCAGCGCGAAGGTCGACAGCGGCTGGTTGAGCGCGAAGTTCTCCTGGAGGTCCAGGGTGAGCCGCACGATCCGGCCCTCGGCGTCCGGCTCCGGCAGCCGCTCCACCACGCCGCCCTCCAGCAGCGAACGGTAGATGGCGATCGTGGTGCGGATGTGCCGGCGCTGCGCGGCCCGGTCCTCGTGGTTGTCGGTGAGCAGCTTGCGCATCGCCTCGAACGCGTTGCCCGGGCGGCCGATCACCGACAGCAGCATCGCGTGGCTCACCTTGAACCGGGACACCAGCGGCTCCGGATCGGCGCCGATCAGCTTGTCGAAGGTCTCCTCGGTCCAGCCGACGAAGCCCTCCGGGGCCTTCTTGCGCACCACCTTGCGCTTCTTCTTCGGATCGTCCCCGGCCTTGGCGATCGCCTTGTCGTTCTCGATCACGTGCTCCGGCGCCTGCGCCACCACCTGGCCGACGGTGTCGAAGCCGGCCCGGCCGGCCCGCCCGGCGATCTGGTGGAACTCGCGGGCCCGCAGGATGCGTACGCGCTGTCCGTCGTACTTGGACAGGGCGGTGAACAGCACCGTGCGGATCGGCACGTTGACGCCGACGCCGAGCGTGTCCGTCCCGCAGATCACCTTCAACAGGCCCGCCTGGGCGAGGCGTTCGACCAGCCGGCGGTACTTCGGCAGCATGCCCGCGTGGTGCACGCCGATGCCGTGGCGCACGTAACGCGACAGGTTGCGGCCGAACTTGGTGGTGAAACGGAAGCCGCCGATCAGGTCGGCGATGGCCTCCTTCTCCGCCTTCGAGCACATGTTGATGCTCATCAGCGACTGCGCCCGCTCCACCGCCTCCTTCTGGGTGAAGTGCACGACGTAGACCGGCGCCTGGCCGGTCTGCAGCAGCTCCTCCAGGGTGTCGTGCATCGTGGTGCGGCGGTACTCGTAGAACAGCGGCACCGGGCGGGTCGCGTTGCGGACCACCGTGGTCGGACGGCCCGTCCGGCGGGTCAGGTCCTCCTCGAAGCGGCGGACGTCGCCCAGCGTCGCCGACATCAGCAGGAACTGCGCCTGCGGCAGCTCCAGCAGCGGGATCTGCCAGGCCCAGCCGCGGTCCGGCTCGGCGTAGAAGTGGAACTCGTCCATGACCACCTGGCCGATGTCCGCCCGGGTGCCGTCGCGCAGCGCGATCTGGGCGAGCACCTCGGCCGTGCAGCAGATGATCGGCGCGGTCGGGTTCACGCTCGCGTCGCCGGTCATCATGCCGACCTGCTCGGTGCCGAACATCTTCACCAGGTCGAAGAACTTCTCCGACACCAGCGCCTTGATCGGCGCCGTGTAGAACGTCCGCTTCCCCTCCGCCAGCGCCGCGAAGTGCGCGCCCGCCGCCACCAGGCTCTTGCCCGAGCCGGTCGGCGTCGCCAGGATCACGTTGTTCCCCGAGACCAGCTCGATCAGCGCCTCCTCCTGCGCCGGGTACAGCGTGATCCCCCGCTCCTCCGCCCAGGCTGCGAACGTCTCGTACAGCGCGTCGGGAGTGGCGGGCTTCGGCATCAGATCAAGGAGGGTCACCCGGCTATCTTGCCTGTTCGCCGCCACCCCGGGCAAAGCCCGGGGCCGGTGGGACACGGCGGCTCCGTTGTGGTGACCGTCCAGGGGCCCGCGCCGATCATGTGCTGAGTGGCACATTGATCCCGCTTCCGACGACGTGCCACAGTGCGGGACATGAGCCAGCCCCTCGCGTCCGACCCGCATTCCACCGTCCTCGCCCCCGAGACCGTCTTCGACTGGCTCGACGAGGCCGCCGCACTGCGCGCCGACGCCGGACTGACCCGGACCCTGCGCAGCCGGCCGGCCGAGGACCCGGTGCTCGACCTCGCCGGGAACGACTACCTGGGGCTCACCAGGCACCCGGTGGTGACCCGGGCCGCGGCCGACGCGGCACTGCGGTGGGGCGGCGGCTCCACCGGCTCACGGCTGGTCACCGGCACGACCGCGCTGCACACCGAACTCGAACAGGAACTCGCCGAGTTCTGCGGAGCCGAGGCGGCACTGGTGTTCTCCTCCGGGTACACCGCCAACCTCGCCGCGCTCACCGCGCTCACCGACCCGGACACCCTCATCGTGTCCGACGCCTACAACCACGCCTCGCTGATCGACGGCTGTCGGCTCTCCCGCGCCGACGTCCACCGCGCCCCGCACAGCGACCCGACGTCCGTGGCCGAGGTCCTCGCCGCGCGGGCACAGCGGCGGGCACTGGTCGTCACCGACTCGGTCTTCTCGGTGGACGGCGACGCCGCCCCGCTGCCCGCCCTGTCCGAAGCCGTCCGCGCGAACGGCGCCGCCCTGCTCGTCGACGACGCCCACGGCCTGGGCGTCCTCGGCCCCGGCGGCACCGGCGCCCTCGCGGCCGCCGGCCTCGCCGGGCGGCCCGACACCGTCGCCACCGTGACCCTCTCCAAATCCCTCGGCTCCCAGGGCGGCGCCGTCCTCGGCCCCGTCCGGGTGATCCGCCACCTCACCGAGACCGCCCGCACCTTCATCTTCGACACCGGCCTCGCCCCGGCCGCCGCCGGCGCCGCCCTCGCCGCACTGCGTCTGCTGCGCGCCGAACCCGCCCGCGCCGAACGCGCCCGCGAGGTCGCCCGCACCCTCGCCCGGCAGCTCACCGCCGCCGGACTGCACGCCTGCGAACCGGACGCCGCCGTGGTCTCCGTCCGCGCCCCCGGCCCCGAGGCCGCCGTCGCCTGGGCCGCCGACTGCCGCCGAGCCGGCCTCGCCGTCGGCTGCTTCCGCCCCCCGTCCGTCCCGGACGGCATCTCCCGGCTGCGCCTGACCGCCCGGGGCGACCTGACCGACGGACAGATCGCCGACGCGGTCCGGATCATCGCCGCACTGGCCCCCGCGGGCGCCCGGCGCGGATAACCGTTCGGCGGGGCGCGCGTCGGCGGGCAGGATGGCGGCATGCCGGATCTGCTGTGGGAGGACGTCGCGTGGCTGCTCGACCCTTCGGACGGGGGAACGCTCCCGGACGTCTACGTCCCCGACACCACGGCGGCGGACTGGCAGGCCGTGCTCGACCTCGTCGTGGAGCACGGCTGGTCGTACGAGTACGCCGAGGGGAGCACCGTCCTGCCGCTGCCGTCGGCCGGGACGGTGCCGGCGCGCCCGGCCGACGCGGAGTGCCCGAGCCTGCGCGTGTGGCCGGTCGCCGAAGTGTGCGCGATCTTCCGATTCCTCGCGGACGAGCAGATCGACTTCGACGTCTCGCTGTGGGAGCTGCAGGGCCAGGAACGGATCGACGTGCTGTGCGGGTTCCTGGCCGCGATCGGGCGACGAGTGGGCAAGTCGGTGCCGATGTACTTCGAGGGCGACACACGGACGCCGTTCCTCGGGTACGACGTCGAGGCCGACCGGGTCCGGGTGCTGTGGACCGGGCGGGACGGCTGAGTGCCGCCCCGGCGGGCTCTACGGCCGACCCGTGACCAGCAGTGCCTCCGCGCCGACCGGGCGGTAGCCCGCGGCCTGGAAGGCACGGACGCTGGGGGCGTTGCCGGGGGCCTGCTGGGCCCAGACGGTGCCGCCCTCCGGGAGCAGGTGGCGGGCGGCGGTGGCGAGGACGCGGCCGAGGCCGCGGCCCTGGGCGTGCGGGTCGACCTCGACGGCGCACTCCCAGCGGCCGGCCACGCCGCGGCCGAGGACCAGGACGCCGCCGTCGGCCGTGAACACCCGGACGTCCTCGCGGTAGCGCAGGGCGCGGACCACCCGGGGGTGCTCGCGGTCGTGTTCCTCGGCGAGCGGCAGCGGCGGTTCTCCCGGCAGGGCGTCGGCGGCCGACAGCAGGTCGATGTTGTTGACCACCCGGTCGGTGCGTGCCGCGAGGGCGGTCAGGAAGGGCGGGCAGAGCGGTGCGGAGAGCGGGTCGCCCGGGTCGGCGGCGAGCGTGCCGTGCACCCAGGCCGGGTCCTGGTCGGTGAAGACGACCGCGTGGGCGGCGAAGGAGATCACCCCGGCCTCGCGCGGGGACGGCTGCGGGAGCACCGTCACCGATCCGTCCGGCGGCGGGAACACCCCGCCCGCCGCGTCCGCCAGGATCTCGGCCAGTCCCCGCCCGTCCAGTCCCTGCCCGTCCATCCGGTCCCCCCGTTCGTCGAGAGCGCCAGCCTATGCCACGGCTACTTCCTGCGGGCGCGGCTCGGCTGGACCCGGGTGGGTTCGCCCGCGGCCTTGGGGTGGTCGGGCGGGTAGGGGAGTTCGCCGAGGCCCTCGTCGTGGAGCTGCTTGTCGTAGAGCTCCAGCAGGGCCTCCAGGCGGAAGGCCTGGCCGTCCATCTCCGCGTTGAGGTCGCCGAGTTCGGCGAACCGGGCGGGGACGGTGCGCAGGTCGAAGTCCTCGGGGGAGGCGTCGTCGAGCTCGTCCCAGCGCAGCGGGGCGGAGGCGGTGGCGCGGGGGCGGGCACGCAGGGAGTAGGCGGAGGCGATGGTGCGGTCGCGGGCCATCTGGTTGTAGTCGACGAAGATCCGTTCGCCGCGCTCCTCCTTCCACCAGGCGGTGGTGACCTTGCCGGGCATCCGCTGCTCCAGCGCGCGGCCGAGGGCGATCACCGCGTGCCGGCCGTCGGTGAAGGTCCACTCGGGTACCAGCGGCACGTACACGTGCAGGCCGCGCCCGCCGGAGGACTTGGGCCAGCCGCGCAGCCCGTGCTCCTCCAGCAGGGCGCGCAGTTCGTGGGCGGCGCGGACGGCGTCGTGGAAGTCGGTGCCGGGCTGCGGGTCGAGGTCGATGCGCAGCTCGTCCACGTGGTCGGTGTCGGCGCGCCGCACCGGCCAGGGGTGGAAGGTGAGGCAGCCGAGGTTGGCGGCCCAGAGCACGGCGGCGGGCTCGGTGGGGCAGATCTCGTCGGCGGAGCGGCCGCTGGGGAACTCGATCCGGGCGGTGGGCAGCCAGTCCGGCAGGCCCTTGGGCGCGCGCTTCTGGTAGAAGAACTCGCCGTCGACGCCGTCCGGGAAGCGCTGCAGCGTGGTGGGGCGGTCGCGCAGCCCGCGCAGGACGCCGTCGGCGACGGCCAGGTAGTACTGCGCGACGTCCAGCTTGGTGAAGCCACGCTCCGGGTAGTACACCTTGTCCGGGTTCGACAGCCGGACGGTGCGCCCGGCGACTTCCAGTTCCACGGCTGAGCCCATGCCCCTCACGCTAAGCGCGCGGGGCTCCGCGCGCCCCCGGAGTCCGGCGCGCGCCCGGGGGAGAACCGGGCGAGGATCGGACGCATGGACCTGCCCGTGATGCCGCCGGTGGCCCCGATGCTCGCCAAATCGGTGGCCGACATCCCGCCCGGGATGCAGTACGAGGCCAAGTGGGACGGCTTCCGCGCCATCGTGTTCCGCGACGGCGCCGAGGTGGAGCTCGGCAGCCGCACCGGCAAGCCACTGACCAGGTACTTCCCCGAACTGGTGGAGGCCTTCAAGCGTGAGTTGCCGCCGCGCTGCGTGCTGGACGGTGAGGTGGTGATCGCCCGGGACGGGCGGCTGCGCTTCGAGGAGCTGCTGGAGCGCATCCACCCCGCCGCGAGCCGGGTGAAGCTGCTCGCCGAGCAGACCCCGGCCTCCTTCGTCGCCTTCGACCTGCTCGCCCTTGGCACCGACTCCCTGCTGGACGAGCCGCTGTCGGCGCGCCGCCCGGCGCTGGAGGCGGCGCTCGCCGACGCCGCCGACCCGGTGTTCACCGCCCCCGCCGCCACCGACCGCGACCTCGCACGGACCTGGTTCGCCGAGTACGAGGGCGCCGGGCTGGACGGGGTGGTCGCCAAGCCGCTGGACCAGCCGTACCGGCCGGGGGAGCGGACCATGTTCAAGGTCAAGCACGGGCGCACCGCCGACTGCGTGGTGGCCGGCTACCGCGAGCACAAGAGCGGCCCGGTGGTCGGCTCCCTCCTGCTCGGCATCAACGACGCGGACGGGAGGCTGCAGCACGTCGGCGTCTGCGCCGCCTTCTCGATGGCCCGCCGCCGCGAACTCGCCGAGGAACTGGCCCCGTTGCGGATGGACGACCTCTCCCGGCACCCCTGGGGCGGCTGGGCGGACGAGGCCGCGCACGCGGAGGGCCGGCTGCCCGGCGCGGTCAGCCGCTGGACCGGCGGCAAGGACCTGTCGTGGATCGCGCTGCACCCCGAGCGGGTGGTCGAGGTCGCGTACGACCACATGGAGGGCACCCGGTTCCGGCACACCGCGCAGTTCCGCCGCTGGCGGCCGGACCGCACCCCGGAGAGCTGCACCTACGCGCAGTTGGAGGAGCCGGTGTCGTACGACCTGTCCCGGGTACTGGGGATCTGAGGAGCCGGGGATCCGGGCTCAGGGGGGCGGGGGATCCGCAGGGTCCGGCCGAACGTCGGGGCCCGGACCGGCTGATCGGTCCTGGCCCCGACGTCGACGGGGTGCGGGGATCAGACCCGCACGGTGGAGCTGGAGTTGCCGGCGGGGAGGGAGGGGGAGCCCGACCCGGAAGCCGGGCCCGACGTCGAGCGCGAACCCGACCCCGAGGGCGAACCCGAGCCGGGTGCCGACGGCGCGGCCGTCGCCGGCGGGAGCGAGTAGACGTTCCGCGGCGAGATGATCCTGGTGATCTCGTTCGCGAACACCGAGGACGGCTCGGAACCCTGGTACAGCACATCGGTGTTGAGCAGCATCACCAGTGTGCTCTGGGCCTGCGGCAGGTACACCGCCACGCTCTCGTAGCCAGGCATCGAGCCGTTGTGGCCGATCCACCCGTTGTTGTCGAACAGCCCGAAGCCGTAGCCCACGCCGGGGTCGCCGGTCGGCAGCGTCTTCAGGCGTTCGGCCTGGGTGGCGGGCGTGACCAGTGCGCCGGTCGCCATGGTCCTGGCCCAGCTCTCCAGGTCGGCGAGGGTGGTGATGACGGCGCCGGCGGTCCAGGCCCAGGACGGGTTCCAGTTGGTGGCGTCCTCGATCGCGCCGGTGGGCGTCTGGTCGGTGTAGCCGTGGGCGTGCGGGTCGGGCATGGTCCCGTCGACGGGGAAGCTGGTCCGGCTGAGGGCGGCCGGGGTGAACACCTGGTCCTGGAGGAAGGTGCCGGCCGTCTGCCCGCCGACCCGTTCGACCAGCTTGCCCAGGATGATGTAGTTGCTGTTGTTGTACTGGAACTGGGTGCCGGGCGGGAAGACCGCGGGGTGCTTGTAGCCGTAGGCGAGCAGCTGGTCCGGGGTGAACACCCGGTTCGGGTCGCTGATCAGCGCGTTCACGAAGTCCGGGTCGGAGCTGTACGGGAACAGGCCGCTGCGCATCTCGCCGAGCTGGCGGACGGTGATCGCGTCGCCACCGGGGACGCCGTCGACGTACGCGGAGATCGGGGCGTCCAGGTTGACCTTGCCCTGGTCCACCAGCCGCAGCACCGCGGTCGCGGTGAAGGTCTTGGTCTCGCTGCCGATCCGGGAGAACAGCCCCGGGTCCATCGCCGCCCCGGTGGTCTTGTCGGCGATGCCGAAGGACTTCTGGTACGTCCCGCCGGGCGTGAGAATCCCGACCGAGACGCCGGGGACGGCGGTGCGGGCCAGCACCTGCTGGATCGTGGAGTCCAGCTGCGCGGTGACGGCCGGGGTGAGCGGCACCACCGCGCCCGGGGACACGGTCGCCGAGGTGGTGGGCGAGGGGCTGAGCGCGGCGGGCTCGGCGGCGACCGCCGGGTCGCCGGCCGGCCGGGCGGGCTTCGCGGCACCGGAGCAGGCCGCGGTGACGAGCAGGCCGGTCAGGGCCAGGGCGGCGGCGGTCGTGCGGGCGGCGGCCGGTCGGGGCCGGCGGGTCTCGGTCATGGTGTGGACAGCGCCTCTCTGGGGCGGACGGCCCCGTGGCGGAGGCCCCGGAGCCGTCGCTCCGCGGGGCCGGAGCGCCGCTCCACGGGGCCGAGGGGGAGCGCCGTCACCGTAAGCACCGCCGCCTCCCGGCCGCGCGCGGGTCGGCCTGCGGCTGATCCGAACGGGCCCACGGCTGATCCGAACGGGCCCACCGCCGACCGGGTGCCGCGGCCCGGCCAGCGGGACGCTGTCAAGTACCCCGGCGTGCCGGTCGGTTGGTGTCGTGACCGCGGCCCCGCGCTCGGCCGAACGAGTGAGCACCGGCACGCCGCACCCGCCGCCGGCCGCTGCTCGGGCACGATCGTTCAGCCCAGCTGTGGCCGCCCTTAAGAATTCCTCGATGGACCGCACCCCCTCCCACCAGGCAGATTGCTGCCTGTCCGGAGTGCGCCCGTCAGGAGCGGCCACCGGGCCGCCCCGGCCTGCCCGACCCTCGAAGGCCGTCCCCCGCACGTCAGGAGCCGCCACCCGTGAAGGCACTCGTCAAGCAGAAGGCCGAGCCCGGCCTCTGGATGATCGACGTCCCGAAGCCCGAGATCGGCCCCGGCGAGGTGCTGATCAAGGTGCTGCGGACCGGTATCTGCGGCACCGACCTGCACATCCGCAAGTGGGACGGCTGGGCCCAGCAGACCATCAGGACCCCGTTGGTGCTCGGCCACGAGTTCGTCGGCGAGGTCGCCGAGCTCGGCGCCGGCGTCGCGGACATCGAGATCGGCGACCTGGTCAGCGGCGAGGGCCACCTGGTCTGCGGCAAGTGCCGCAACTGCCTGGCCGGCCGGCGCCACCTGTGCCGCAACACCGTCGGGCTGGGCGTCAACCGCGACGGCGCCTTCGCCGAGTACGTGGCGCTGCCCGCCTCCAACGTCTGGGTGCACCGGGTGCCGGTCGACCTGGACGTGGCCGCGATCTTCGACCCCTTCGGCAACGCCGTGCACACCGCGCTGTCCTTCCCGCTCGTCGGCGAGGACGTGCTCGTCACCGGCGCCGGCCCGATCGGCATCATGGCCGCCGCCGTCGCCAAGCACGCCGGCGCCCGCAACGTGATGATCACCGACGTCTCCCCGTACCGCCTCGACCTGGCCCGCGAGGTCGGCGTGACGCTGGCGCTCAACGTCGCCGAGCACACCATCGAGGAGGGCCAGCAGAAGCTCGGCCTGCGCGAGGGCTTCGACGTCGGCCTGGAGATGTCCGGCCGCCCCGAGGCGATGCAGTCGATGATCGCCAACATGACGCACGGCGGGAAGATCGCCATGCTCGGCCTGCCGGCCGACGACTTCGCCGTCGACTGGGCGCGGATCGTCACCTCGATGATCACCATCAAGGGCATCTACGGCCGAGAGATGTTCGAGACCTGGTACGCGATGTCCGTGCTGCTGGAGGGCGGCCTGGACCTCAGCCCGGTGATCACCGGCCGCTACCCCGCCACCGACTTCGAGGCCGCCTTCGACGACGCCGCGAGCGGCAACTGCGGCAAGATCATCCTCGACTGGACCGCCTGAGCCACCCCGCCGACGCAAAAGGAGCCTGTTGTGTTCGACAACGTGCGCGCCGACATCGCCACCACCCTCGACGAGATCCGCGAGGCCGGCCTGTTCAAGCCCGAGCGGGTGATCGGGAGCCCGCAGAGCGCCGCGGTCACCGTCACCGGCGGCGGCAAGCCGGGCGAGGTGCTGAACTTCTGCGCCAACAACTACCTCGGCCTGGCCGACCACCCCGAGGTGCTGGCCGCCGCCAAGGACGCCCTGGACCGCTGGGGCTACGGCATGGCCTCGGTCCGCTTCATCTGCGGCACCCAGGACGTCCACAAGGAGCTGGAGGACCGCCTCTCGACGTTCCTCGGTCAGGAGGACACGATCCTCTACTCCTCCTGCTTCGACGCCAACGGCGGCGTCTTCGAGACCCTGCTCGACGCCAACGACGCCGTCATCTCCGACGCGCTCAACCACGCCAGCATCATCGACGGCATCCGGCTCAGCAAGGCCCGCCGCCACCGGTACGCCAACCGCGACATGGCCGACCTGGAGAAGCAGCTCCAGGACACGCAGGACGCCCGCCGCCGCCTGATCGTCACCGACGGCGTCTTCTCCATGGACGGCTACGTCGCCCCGCTGCGGGAGATCTGCGACCTGGCCGACCGCTACGACGCCATGGTCATGGTCGACGACTCGCACGCCGTCGGCTTCGTCGGCGCGGGCGGCCGCGGCACCCCCGAGCTGCACGGCGTGATGGACCGCGTGGACATCATCACCGGCACCCTCGGCAAGGCCCTCGGCGGCGCCTCCGGCGGCTACGTCGCCGCCCGCCGGGAGATCGTCGCCCTGCTGCGCCAGCGCTCCCGCCCGTACCTCTTCTCCAACTCGCTGGCCCCGGTGATCGCGGCCGCCTCGCTGAAGGTGCTCGACCTGGTCGAGCAGTCCAACGAGCTGCGCGAGCGGCTGGCGGCCAACACCGCGCTGTTCCGCACGAAGATGACCGAGGCCGGGTTCGAGATCCTGCCCGGCGACCACCCCATCGCCCCGGTGATGATCGGCGACGCCGCGAAGGCCGGCAAGCTCGCCGAACTGCTGCTGGAGCGCGGCGTGTACGTGATCGGGTTCTCCTACCCGGTGGTCCCGCACGGCCAGGCCCGGATCCGGGTGCAGCTGTCCGCGGCACACTCCACCGCGGACGTCGAGCGCGCCGTCGCGGCCTTCGTGGACGCGCGCACCGCGCTGGGCGAGTAACACCCCGGGGCTGAGGCCCCACACCGGACGGGCTCGGCAGTGCCCCGTCCGGACGGGCCCGGCAGGGGCCCGCACAGACTGCCCGCGGGTCGGTCCGCTCGGAACCGGACCGGCCCGCGGGCTCACAAGCGCCGGGCGGCGCAGGCGCGTCGACGCCCCTCCGCCGCCCGGCCCACCAACCACCTGCCCCACCCTCCCGCCTCGGGGGCGGGACGCCGGCCCGGCCGACGTCCCGCCCCCGTTCGCGGTTTTCGGGGCGGCGGGACCGACCGGGTCAGTCGTCGTCCTGGCCTTGGTCGTCGCCGTCGCCGGGGTGGCCGGTGGGACGGGCGAAGACCTGGTAGCCCTCGCTCGCCGGGCCGTCGGTGCCGGCGACCAGGTTGCCGCTGGTCGAGCCGAACACCACGGCCTCGCCCCGGGCGTCCACGAAGGGGTCGACCGAGGAGCCGTTGCCGGACGAGCCGTCCGGCGCGGTGGCGACCCGCTCGGTCCGGCCGGTGCGCAGGTCCTGGCGGTAGACCTCCCAACCCGCGTGCTGCGGGCCGGCCACCAGGTTGTCGGCGGCGGAGGAGAAGTAGATCCAGCGGTTGTCGGCGGTGACGCTGCCGTGGTCGGAGGTGCCGACCGAGGTGGTGCCGGGCAGGCCGCCGCTGACCTTCGTCACCGTGCCCTTCCTGAGGTCCCGGACGTACAGCACCAGGTGGTACCGGTGGCCGTTGGTGGACCCGCCGGGCTCCGGCAGGGCGTAGACGGCGCGCCGCCCGTCCGGGCTGATCGTCGCGTCGAAGCTCGCGAAACCGAGCTTGCCGTCGAGGTCCAGGCTCGCGGCGGAGATGCGGCCGGAGTCGACGTCGTAGGTGTAGTAGGCGCCGGTGGTCGGCCGGGCGAGGTTCGGCTGTGCCACCCGGGCGCCGCGGGGCAGGGCCGGGGCGGTGCCCGGGGCCAGCTCGACGTCGGCGGTGGCGGCGGCCGCACCGGGGGCGGGACCTGCGGCGGGACCGGCGGCGGCCGCGGCCTCGGCGGCCGGGGCGGCGAGGGCGGGGGTCTGCCCGGCCGGCACCAGGTTGGACGCGAACGAGGTGAACCCGACGGTGCGGCCGTCCGCGCTGATGGTCGGATTGAGGGACATGCTGTCGCCCGGCTTGCCGTCCACGCCGAGGGTGACCAGACGGGTCTTCCCGGTCCAGCGGTCGGTGACGTAGACGTTGTAGTCCCAGGTGTAGGGCCTGGCGAGCGAGGGGTCACCGCCCTGGAGGCCCGGAACGAGGTCGGTCCGGGAGGACACGAAGGCCACGTAGCGGCCGTTCGCGCTGATCGAGGGCGCGTACGAGGCGTGGAACTTGTCGGCGTCGGTGCTGGTGGGAGCGCCGCTGACCAGCTCGGTCCGGCCGGTCCTGCGGTCGCGGACGTACACCTCGGTGCGTCCCGGGACCGGCATGCCGGGCAGCACGTTCTCGGCGTCGCTCTCGAAGGCGACGTAGCGGCCGTCGGCGTTGATCGCGACGTAGTCGGTGAAGCCGTTCAGGACGCTGCCGTCGTCGGCCAGGTTGATCCGCTCGGTACGGCCGGTCCGCAGGTCGCGGACGTAGGCGTCGCGGCCGCTCTTCGCGGGCTGCGACACCAGGTTCGTGGCCCACGAGGTGAACAGGGCGTAGTGCCCGTCCGCGCTGATCCCCTTGCTCCACGACTGGTTGTCCGGCACCGCGCCGTTCAGTCCGACGCTGACCTGGACGGTGCCGCGCGGCGCCGGAGCGGCCTGGGCGGGGACGACGGTGGTGGCGAGCAGGGCGGCGGCCACGAGGACGCCGCCGCCGCCGGCCAGCCACCGGTTGTGGGTGGTGCGGGTGGTGCGGGTGGTGCGGGTCATGGGCCTTGTCCTCCCCGGTCATCGCCCCCTGCGCCGGGCTCCCTCCCGGCGACGGGCTCGTGCAGAGCCAATCGTCGGGAGGGCGCGCTGGTCAACGGCCCCGGGTGATCCCGGCGGAAAAGTACGTCAACGGACGTATCCTGCAGGGGAGTCAGGCCATTTCGGGCAGCGGATCAGGCCACCCGGCCAACTCGGAGGCGGCGCCGGTGCGGTGCGACGCCGGCCCGCTGCGTCCGGTCCGCCGCGTCCCGTCCCGCCCGCTCCGTTCGGTTCGCTCCGCCGCGCTGGCAGAATTGGCCTGTGATCGACGCACGACGGCTGCGGACCCTGCGGGCCGTGGCGGACCACCGCACCGTGACCGCCGCGGCGGCCGCCCTCTACCTGACCCCCTCCGCGGTCTCCCAGCAGCTCGCCGCCCTGGAACAGGAGACCGGGCACCACCTGCTCGCCCGCGAGGGCCGGGGCGTGCGGTTGACCGCCGCCGGGGAGATCCTGCTCGGCCACGCCGACGTCGTGCTCGCCCAGCTGGAACGTGCCGAGGCCGACCTCGCCGCCTACAGCGCGGGGGTCTCCGGCGAGGTCACCGTCGCCTCCTTCGCCACCGGCATCGGGCTGGTGCTCGCCCCCGCCATCGGCCTGCTCGGCGAGCGCGCGCCGGGGGTGCGGCTCAAGGTGCTGGACGCCGAGGGCGACGCCAGCCTGCCGATGGTCCTGGACGGCCGGGCCGACCTCGCGGTGGCCGTCGAGTACCGCGGTGCCCCGCGCGCCGACGACGCCCGGCTGACCAGGGTGCCGCTGTACGCCGAGCCCTTCGAGGCCGTCCTGCCGCTCGGCCACCCGCTCGCCGGAGAGGCCGGCCCGCTCGACGTCGCCGCGCTGGCCGACGAGCCCTGGATCGGCCCCTACCCGGGCAACCCCTGCCACGACGTGGTGCTGCTGGCCTGCGAACACGCCGGGTTCCAGCCCCGGCTGCTGCACTCCTCCGACGACTTCCGCGCCGTCGTGGCGCTCGCCTCGGCGGGCGCCGGGGTCGCCCTGGTGCCGCGCTCGGCGCTGCGCGGCGTCGACCTCGGGCAGGTGGCCGTCCGCCCGGTGGACAGTGAGCTCGCCACCCGCCGGGTGTTCGCGGCCGTGCGGGCCGGTGCCGACGGGCACCCGCTGATCCGGCCGGTCCTCGACGCCCTCGCCGAGGCGGCGGTCGCGAGCGCGTAGCCCCGGCGGGGGTCTGCCACGGGCGTCCGGAAACGCGCGTCCGGAAACGGTTGTGCGGCTGCCCGGCGTCCCGGGTCGGGCGGCCGCGCCGTGTGCAGGTGGCGTGGCGTCCCGGCCAGGGCGGCCGTGCAGCCGCAGGTCCGTGGGGGCGGTCGGGCGTCCGACCGCCGGGGTCACCCGGTCGTGAGAGTGATCAGGCGGACGGCGGGGGCGGAGACCACCTGCACCGTCCTGGTGCCGGGCAGTCGAAGCTTGGCGAAGCCGCCCTGGAAGGCCACCAGCGCCCGGGGCACCGAGGAGACCGCCTCGCCGTCCGCCGTCACCACCGTGTAGCCGGCGACCAGTTCGACGGCGGCCTCGGCCCAGTCCTCGTTCATGCGTCCCCCCGCTGTACGACTGTCCCCTGAAACGGTACCGATCGGTTCCGTTCCGACGCGAAAACGGTACCGATCGGTGCCGTTTGGCGTCAAGGGCGGTTAGGATCGGTCCCATGGCAGTCAACGCACGGGCGCGCCTGCTGAGCACGGCCGAGTCCCTCTTCTACGCGAACGGCATCCACGCAGTCGGCGTCGAGCGCATCCTCTCCGAATCCGGCGTGGGCCGGGCCTCCTTCTACCGGCACTTCACCGGCAAGGAAGCCCTGGTCACCGCCGTCCTCGAGGGCCGGGACGCACGCTGGCGCGCCTGGCTCTCCGAACGCGTCGCCGCCCACGGCGGCCACCCCCTGCACGTCTTCGACGCCCTGGCCGAACGATTCGCCGCACAGGACTACCGCGGCTGCGTCGCCATCAACACGATGACCGAAATCGCGGACCGCACCAGCCCGGCCCGCGAGATGGCGGCGCTGCACAAGCGGCGCGTCATCGAACTCGTCGAACAGCTCATGCGCGACGCCGACATCCCCGAACCCTCCTGCCGGGCACGGCAGTTCGCCCTGCTGATGGACGGAGCCATCGTCACCGCCCTGCGCGAAGGCACCCCGGACGCCGCCTGGCGCGCCCGCAGCATCGCGGAGTCCCTGCTGGCCGCCCGAGCCTAGTCGTGATCGACACGCGGAGCGTCCACGCTCCTGGTCATGGCCGTGACCATAGATCACTGCGCTGGCCCGGCCACGTCCGGGATCTACCGCGGGTGTCGATCGACGGCCTGCCGCTGTCCACGTTTCCCTGGACGTAGCCACTCGCCCGCCCTCTTCAATCACGACACTGCGGCCGCCGAAGGGCCGCGCGATCGCCTGGACAGGTCCCCATCCCGAGTCACCACCAGAATCGGGCATACCGGTTCAGAATGTCGTCTCAGACCGTGTTTGAGATCTGCCGTGTCCCGTTGTTGAGGGGTTCGTTGAGCTCACTGTGAGCGGTGTTGGGGGTGGGTATCCGTCGGACCTGACGGACGAACAGTGGGCTTTGGTAGAGCCGTTGCTCCCGCCGGCGCGGGTGGGACCGAAGGGTGGCCGGCGGGAGAAGCATCCGCGGCGGCGGATCGTGGACGCGATCTTCTACGTGGTGCGGACGGGGTGTTCCTGGCGGCAGATGCCGAAGGACTTCGCCCCGTGGCCGACGGTGTACTGGTACTTCACGTGGTGGCACGACGACGGCGCCGTCGAGCGCATCCACGACGCCCTGCGCGGCAAGGTTCGCGAAGCCGACGGCCGAGACGTGGAACCGAGCGCGAGCCTGATCGACTCGCAGTCCGTCCGCACCGCCGACACAGTCCCCGCTGCCACCAGGGGATTCGACGCGGGCAAGAAGGTCAAGGGCCGCAAGAGGTTCATCGTCACCGACACCCTCGGCCTGCTCCTGGCCGTCCACGTCGTCGCGGCGAACATCCAGGACCGCGACGGCGCGCGACGGCCGCTGCTGTGGACCCGCCTCGACCACCCCGGCATCGAGAAGGTCTGGGCCGATCAAGGCTTCGCCGGCCGCCTGGTCGAGTGGACCGCACAGATCCTCGGCCGCGACCTGGAGATCGTCCGCAAAGACCCTGACCAACGCGGCTTCCAGGTCCAGCCCAAGCGGTGGGCGGTAGAGCGCACCTTGTGCGCCACGAGGCGCTCTGTTTGTATCCCCGGCTCAGCTGGGAGGAACTCGGAAGGAGGTTCCTGGGCCGGATGGCTTACCTGGATCCGAAAGGTGAAGGGGACAAGAGCATGTCAGGAAACCGGTGACCGGGTCCAGTTGTCAGGGACGGTGTGCCGGGCGGCCCGCGCGATATGGCGAAGACTGGATTGTTTGAAGCCCAATCTCCAGAAGATGCAAGTTCCCATCCGTCGGAAAGACAGCTGAAACCGACGCCGACCCTGCACCGGTTTCGATTGTGTCAACTGGTGCAACTTCCGGGGTTCGGAGCGATGTCCAGCGAGGACGTTCAAGGAGATGAGTGGGACGCCTGTGTCGCGCTAGAACGTACAGACAGAGACGAACGTGGGATCGCCTACGGGACGCGAGTCCTATGGCGACGG
>NZ_JBEZIQ010000047.1:0-77156 GCF_040651155.1 Kitasatospora sp. NPDC048545 | reverse complement strand
GACCGAGTGGTACAGGAGCACCGGGACGACCGGTGTCACGGCCCGCCTCCGGGCCCCGGAGCCGGCCCGGCCTGCCGTCATGGCGCCCTCGTGGCGCCTGCGGGTGCGCAGCGGGGGCAGGCGAGGCTCAGACGGGGACGTGCCACACCTGGTTCGCGGCGCCGGTGCCGTACCGGATGCCCAGCTGGTTGCCGTTGGCGGTCACCCGGCCCCGACCGGATCACGGTGCGCCGCCGACCGGATCACGGTGCGCCGCCGACCGTCGACGGCCGGATCCGCTGGCGCCCGTGAGGTCCTGGCACGCATCGCACCGGCCGCCGCACCGGTTCGGCGGCCCGCGTACACCGGCCCCGTGCAGCGTCCGTCCCCGCGGCCGTGCGAGCCGAACCCCCCGGCCCCGCGGGGCTCGCGGACGTGCGCGGGCGCGCCCCGGCCCCGGCCCGCGCCCGAGCGAGCACCACCCGGTGCGCCCGTGACGGATCACCACCTCCCGTGCTGCGCGCGCCGCGACCACGCCCTCGTGCGTACAAAAACGATCAGTCACCCTCTACCAGGACCTGCCCACCACCCTCCCGGCCCTCGACCCGCAGCCCTGCCGGATCGCCTCGGACCAGGACAGGTACAGCCTCTCCACCGTCCTCGCCCAGTCCGGCCTGACCGCCGACTGGACCCCGCCCACGGCCTGACCGCCCGCCCCGCCCGCCGACCGGAGCGCGCAGTCGGGCGGGGCCGGGCCTGCCCGGTACGCCGTCAGGCGGGCGACTGCCCCGTCGACGCGGCGTCAGCGGGCGCGGCGGCGGGTGCTGCGGCGGGTGCTGCGGCGGGTGCTGCGGCAGCAGCCGGAGCAGGAGTCGGAGCAGCCGACACCACCGCCCGGGTCCGGGCTTCCTGGGCGGCCATCGCCGCGATCGGATTGATCCCGGCCCGACGGGCCTGCTGCATCGCCGTCAGCCGGTTGACCACCAGGATCGCCGCGACCGCCGCGACCAGCCGCAGCACCGACCCGGCGGCCTCCACCCGGATGGTGTTGCGCAGGTCCTCCAGATCACCGAGGTCCGACAGGTCCACGTGAGGCAGCATGGAGCCCGCGATCCGGTTGACGACGATCGCGCCGATCCAGGTGGCCCACCAGAGGGCGACCACGGCCTCCGACGGCGTGCGCCGCCGTCCCTCCGCGTCCAGCGGCGCGCTCGCCCGCCAGCAGTCGACCATCAGCTGCCAGGGGAACCAGAGCAGGACGACCGGCGTGATCCAGGACCCGATGGTCCAGCCGCGGCCGAGCCGGTGCCCGTTCGGCAGCAGCAGGTCGGCGTTCTGACGGATGCGGTAGAACCAGACGACGAACACCACCGCGGTCGCCAGCACCAACGGGAGGAACACGCCGTCCAGCACGCGCGCCAGCGAGTGCGTGACGTCGAAGTCGTCGGCGCTGACGTTGCCCGACCCGTCCAGCGCCCGGCCCAGGAGCACGTCGGTCCAGAGGTCGACGGCGACCGCGACCGCCGACACCGCGGCGTTCAGCGCCAGCAGGGCGTAGACCGCCACGGCCAGGCCGTTCGCCGGTCGCAGCGCCGCCGCCCACCCCGGGACCGCCTCCGCGCAGCCGAAGCAGCGGCCGCTGTCCGTCCCCGCAGGACGCGCCCCGCACGCCAGACACACCATCAGATCGTCAACTCCTGGAAATCGCCGCGCGCTCGACCGCGCGCGCCGGTACGCCACCACCCCGACCGGGGCGGGCGCGCCGACTCTAGGGGATCCGCAGCGTCGACTGCCACCAGGAATTCGCAGCTCAGAGGCGGTATCGCCAGATATCCGACAGATCGCTGCGACATTCCGGACCCGGGAACCGGATCGGGTGCGGCATCCCCCTCCGACACCAGCCCGTCCGATCTTCTTGTGTGACTGGCGAGCCTTCCCGGCGAAGGCCGGTGAAGGACCTGCGGGGAACGAACACACGGGGTCCAGGTCCATGATCAATGGTAACCATCGGGCGATATCGCCGTGAATACCGATGATCCCGCCTTGGCGTTTCCATCGATAGTATCGATGATACCGTCGAGCCGATTCCACTGGAACCATCGTGAGGAGCGACCCGTGCCCGATCGTTTCAAGATCATCGGCCTGGAGGAGACCGTCGTCGTCCCTTCCGTCTTCGCCGCCTACCAGCGGGCCGGATCGCCGCGGACCCCCGCCCGCGGCTTCGGCGACAGCCCCGTCGCGAAGAACCTGCACGAGGTCGGCGAGCAGCGCCTGGCCCACATGGACGACCAGGGCATCGACGTCGCCGTGCTCTCCCTGTCGTCACCCGGCGTGCAGGACCTGCCCGAGGCGGACGCGGTCGCCGTGGCCCGCGACGCCAACGACGAACTCGCCGCGATCGTCGCCTCCCGCCCCGACCGGTACCAGGCGTTCGCCGCGATCCCCACCCGGTCACCCGCCGCCGCGGCGGCCGAACTGGAGCGCGCGGTCGCCGAACTCGGCTTCCCCGGCGCCATGCTGTATGGCCGCACCGGCGACAAGCCGGCCGACCACCCCGACAACGACGAGCTGTACGCCACCGCCGAACGCCTCGGCGTGCCACTGCACTTCCACCCGCAGACACCGGTCCGGCCCGTCCTCGACGCCTACTACTCCGACCTCGGCGCCATGGGCCCGATCCTGGCCGGGCCCGGCATCGGCTGGTACTACGACCTCGGCCTCCAGTACCTGCGCATGATCTTCTCCGGCGTCTTCGACCGCTTCCCCGGCCTGCAGGTCATCGCCGGACACTGGGGCGAGATCGTCATGTTCCACCTCGACCACGTCGGGTTCTTCGCCGAGGCGGGCGGCCAGAGGCAGCCCCTCGCCGACTACTGGAGGAGGAACTTCTGGGTCGCGGGCAGCGGCACCAACAGCCCCCGGTACCTGCGCTGGACCGCGGAGGTCATGGGGACCGACCGGATGCTGTACTCCACCGACTACCCCTTCACCTACGGCTTCCGCCCCGGCGGCTTCCCCTACGTCGACACCAGCAACGGCGCGGCCCGCTCCTTCCTGGAGAACGCGCCCTTCACCGAGGACCAGAAGGCCGACATCGGCCACCGCAACTGGGAACGCCTCACCGCCCGCGCCGAACGCCCCGCCGGGTAGGGCACGCCCGCGTCGGCGCGGGTCCGGTACAGCCGCGTGCGGTCGCCGGGCGCACACCGGCTCCCGGTTCCGCCCGCCCCGGCCGGTCCGGTTCGCGGGCGGGCACCGGCCGGGGCAGCGGGCCTGCGGGCGGGCACCGGCCGGCTCGACGGGCCCGCGGGCGGTCAGCGGTGGGCAAGGACCGCGAGGTCGGAGCCGAAGGCGACCACCAACCGGCCGTCCGGGGCGACCGCGAGGCCGCGGATACCGGCGGGGAACGTGTACCCGCCGGTCTGCTCCCCCGTGGTGGCCTCCCACACCCGTACCGTTCCGTCGTCGCCGCCGGCCGCAACGACGGGACGGCCGTCCCGCGTCCCCACCGCACCGGCCTGCACCCGGCCGGTGTGTCCCGTCAGGGGTGGTCCCAGCGGCTCGCCCGTGGCCAGGTCCCACAGGTGGGCCGTGTCCGTCCCACGCCCGGTCAGCACGACGGGGCGGCCGTCGAGTTCCTCCAGGGCCATGGCGCCGCGCTTCCGGGGCTGCACGCCGATCCAGGCGCCCGCCGTCAGGTCCCACACCCGGCCTTCCCAGGTCACGGCGACGAAGCGGCCTTCGACGGTGGCGAAGAAGTCGATGGACGAGCTGGTGTACGCGCTGGTCGTCCGGCCGTGCAGCGGTTCCCTGCTCGCGAGGTCCCAGATCCGCACCGCCTCCGAGGAGGCACGTGTGAGGAGGGCGGGGCGCCCGTCGACCGTTCCCGTGGTCACCAGGTGCACGGCCCCGGTGTGGCCGGCCAGGGGCTCCCCGAGCTGTCCGCCGTCGAGGTCCCAGATCCGCACCAGCCGGTCCGCCCCGCCGGTCACGACCACGGGACGGCCGTCCACCACCGCCGTGGTGACCCGGTGCACGGGCCCCGCGTGACCGGTCGGCCGACCGGCCCCCACCCGCTCGCCGTCGAGGTCCCAGACGCGCACCGAGCGGTCGTCGCCACCGGTGACGGCGAGGTGACGCCCCTTCACCACCGCGGTCGCCACTGCCCGGACCGTCCCCGCGTGGCCGATCAGCGGCAGGCGCAGGTGCCGGTGGGTGGACAGGTCCCACACCTGGACCGGCCCGCCACCGCCGGCGACGAGGGCGGTGGGGCGGCCCCGGAGCACTCGCACGGCCGCCGCCTCCACGAATCCCGGGCCCGGTCCACCGACCTGTTCGCCCGTGGCGAGGTCCCAGACCCAGGAGTCGTAGGCGTTGGCGCTGACCGCCAGCGGGGACTCGGACACCGGGTCCGTCGCCAGGACGTGCGTCCGGGCGTTGAGTTCCAGGGTGGCGCAGCCGCGTCCCCCGTGGTCGTCGTCATCATCCGTGGAGGTGACACCGGCGGCATCCACGGCGTCGGCGTCGGCGTCGCTGCCGACGCCCAGCTCACGCCCGGTGGTCAGGTCCCACCGCCGGACGACTCCGTCGTTGTGGCCGGTGACGGCGACGGGCCGGCCGTCCGCCACGGCCGTCGCCAGCGCGCCCGCGAAGCCGGTGGGTATGGTCAGGAGCTCGTCGCTGCCGGTGGGGGCGGCCAGGTCCCACACCCGCAGGACGCCGTCGGTCCCGGCGCTGACGACGACCGGACGGCCCTCGACCGGTACGGTGGCGAGCTCGTTGACCCAGGAGTCGTCGGCGCCCCGGTACGTGGCGACCGGTTCCCCCTCGGCGAGGTCCCACACCCGGACCGCCCCTTCGGCATGGCCGGTGACGGCGACGGGCCGGCCGTCCAGCACCGCCGTCGCCAGGGCCCGCACCGCGTCGGTGTCACCGGTCGCGACGGTGCCGAGCTTCCGGCCGGTGGCCGGGTCCCACCAGTGCAGCGTGCCGTCCTTGCAGCCGGCGACCGCGAGCCCGCGGTCCGCCACGACGACGGTCGCCACCACGCCCACCTCGGCCGGTGCGGGCAGGGCGTGGCGCAGCCGGGAGTCCACGTCGGTCCCGGTCGCCCACTGCACGGCCCAGGGGTCGTCGGCGTCCTGGTGACCGACCGCCACCGCGGCGAGGCTGCGGGCCAGTTCGCGGTCGCCGTGCCGGGCGGCGTCCAGCGCCAGCAGCTGCCGCCGCACCGGCGCGCCGGACTCGCGGTGCAGGTGCCCCGACGTCCGGTACACGGCGGCGGCCGCCGCCTCCTCCGGTCCGGCGGCGCCGTCCAGCGCCGCGACGACCTGCTCGGGGTCGGCGTTCACCAGCCACGCCGGATCGGTCAACCGCGCACCCCTCGGGGCGACTTCGCGGCGCGGACCATCACTCGGGACATCAGCAGTCATGACCGGCACGATAACCACACCCGCGCGGCCGTGCCTCGCCGCGGCCGTGCCTCACCGCGTCCGTGCCTCACCGCGTCCTACCTCGCCGCGTCCGTGCCTCACCCGTCGAGCAGGATCGCGGCGACCGCCTCCGGGTCCTCGTGCATCGCGTCGTGGCCGGTCGGGAGGTCGTGGACCCGCCACCCGGGATCGGCCCGCAGGCGGGTACGGAGGTCGGCGAACGGCGTCCGGTCCTCCCACCCCGCGCAGTAGACGAACTCCCGCCGGGGGATCCGGTCGTGCGCGCCCGTGAGCCGGATCCGCTGCAGGAACGAGGCGAGCGGGTGGGGCCGGCGGCGGGGATCTCCGCCGGCCGGCGGCCGGACGGCGTGGCCGGTGGCCGCGGCGCCGACGGCGAACACGCCCCGGAAGTGGTCGTTCGTCGCCGACCAGCACGAATCGCCGTCGTGCGGCACGTAGGCGTCCAGGTGCACCAGTCGTGAGATCCGGCCGTCGGCGCGGTCGGCGGCGGCCGCGACCACCATCCCGGCGTAGCTGTGGCCGACCAGCGTCGCGCCGGTGACGTGATGGCGGTCGAGGTGCCGCAGCACGTCGTCGGCGTGCGTGTCGAGGTTGGCGGTCGCGACCGTCGCGGGGTCGTCGTCCGGCCGAAGACCCGTCAGGGTCAGGGCGTGAACGGTGTGCCCGGCGCGCTCCAGCAGCGGGACCACCGCCTCGTACGCCCAGGAGCCCTTCCAGGCGCCGGGAACGAGGACGAACGTCGTCATGCGGGTCTCCTTCTCGCTCGGACCGCGGCATCGAGGCACACCGCCCGGACGCCGTGTGGCGCGTCGGGCGCTGCGGGCGACCGACGGCCACTCGGCCTGCAGGAAGTCTCACCGGGCCCGGGGGTGGCGTGCGACCGGTACGATGCCAACCGATGCCTGTTCGCCGCCAACCTTCCCGGACCGCCGCCGTGACGTCACAGGTGTGGCCCTCCGGCGGGCGTCACCTCTGGCCGTCCGGTGCCGCGAGCGCGGCGCAGTCGCACGACCGGGGGCACCTGGTGTATGCGGCCGACGGCGTCCTGACGGTGCACACGGAGCGCGGCACATCCGTCGTCCCCGCCAACCGGGTCGCCTGGACCCCGGCCGGATTCACCCACCACCACCGCGCCCACGGCGACACCGACATGCGGATCGTCTTCCTCCCGCCGTCCCTGGCCCGGCTGGTACCGGACCGTCCCGCCGTGTTCCTGGCGTCCGCCCTCGCCCGCGAGGTCCTGCTCGCCCTCACCCGGCCCCCCGGCGACGCAGACGCCGCGCCCGGTCGCACCCGCTCCGCGCGCTCCCGCCTGCTGCGCGTCCTCGTCGACGAACTCCACGAAGCGGACGAGCAGGCACTGCACCTGCCGGAGCCTCGGGACGACCGGCTGCGGGCCGTCTCCCGGTTGCTGTACGAGGACCCGGCGGAGAACTCCACGCTTGCCGAACTCGGCACGAGGATCGGGGCGAGCACCCGCACCCTCAGCCGGCTGTTCCGCACCGAGCTCGGCATGACGTTCTACGAGTGGCGCACCCAACTGCGCGTCCACCACGCGCTCGTGCTGCTCTCCGACGGCCACGACACCGTCCGCACCGCCTACGCCTGCGGGTGGGCCAGCCCCAGCAGCTTCATCGCCGCGTTCACCGACGTCATGGGCACGACCCCGGGCCGCTACCGGTCCGGTCACCGGACCGCCGTCGGCGCCCCCGGCCGCCCGGCGGCGGTCGAGTCCTGAGATCGACCGGTCGCCGACGGTGCCCGAGATCGGCGAACTGTCGCACCCCAAAGCCGACTTGTTCACCACGGCCGTCACCCGCCGCCCCGGCACGGGCCGTTGTCCAGGCCGGAAGCGGGCCGGCCCCCGGACCGGACCGGGCGCCGGCGGGCGGCCGTACCCCCGTGACGGCCGCCCGCCGCCGCACCGGGGCCTACGGGTGGTAGACGACCTCCGGGAAGGCCTCGGACGGTCCGTCGAGCAGGTCGCCGCAGTGCCGGTTGCGCAGGTGGAGGTCGAAGAAGGCGCGCGGGTAGGCCTGTTGGATGCGGGTGCCGCGGTCGGGGTCGAGGGTGCCGACCTGCGCCTGGATCTGCTGCTCGGTCATCCCGATCAGCCGGCCCGCCTGCGGGATCAGCGTCATGTTGTCGCCGTACGAGGAGTGCACGGCGCCCGTGGCCTGGACATCGAGGCGCCAGCCGCGCAGGTGGCCCCAGAAGGTCTCGACGTACGGGCTGGCGGCCCGGGTGTAGGCGGCGGTCATCAGCATGAACGGCCGGTCGATGTCGGTGGTGATGGCGGGGTTCGACTCCATCCGGCCGTCGAAGGTGAGGCCGGCGCGGATGCGCGGGTCGGCGACCATGGCGAGGGCGGCGGCGGTGCCGCCCTTGGACCAGCCGGAGACGCCGATGTTCCGCGCGTCCAGGGCGCCGAGCAGGCCGGCCGGCAGGGCGCGGCCGTCGACGTCGGGGTTGCGCCCGTTGGCGAGGTCGATGGCGCGTTCGAGCAGGAACAGCAGGTCGGCTGCGTAGTCCTTCGGAGCCAGCCCCGGGGCGACGCCGTCCCGGGTGACCACCGTCCCGTCCGGGAACTCGGTGATGCCGTCGTGGGTGTGGTCGACGGTGACGACGGCGAAGCCGTGGCTGGCCAACTCCTGCACCACGATGGTGTGGTCACCGCGGTGGCCGCCCGCGCCGTGCGAGTAGAGGACGACGGGCAGTGGCCGGCCGGTCCGGTGCACGGGCGCGCCCTGGTGGCCGGCGGTCAGCGGGACGAGGGAGGGGTCGAGCGGGAATCCGGTGTCGTCGAGGAAGGCGCGCAGCGCGCCCGGGGTCAACCAGGGGGCGAGCGGGTACGCGTCGGCGTTCGCGGCCCGGGCCGGGTACCAGACGGTGGCCATCAGCTCGCGGAACTTCCCGGGCCTGGCGTTCGGGTCGAGGCGGGACTCGTCGCGCAGGTGCAGCGGCACCATGCCCACCGGGAAGGGGCCGGTGGGCGCCGTCAGGGTGAGCCGCGCGGGGGAGCCGGCGCCGCCGGAGGCAGGGCCGGCGGGGGCCGGAGAGGCGGGAGCGGCCGAGGCGGTGCGGGCGAGGCCCAGCGGCGCGGCGGCGCCCAGGGCGAGGGCGGCGCCCAGCATGCGGCGGCGGCTCGTTCCGGTACGGCGTGCGCCCGGCGCGGAGTCCATCGGCGCGGTGTCCATCGGTGTGTTGTCCGTCGACCTGGTGTCCATCGGCGTGGTGTCCATGCTCGGAACGCTGTCACGCGGGGCGGGCGGGCAGCATCAGTCCACCGATTGATCCTCCATCAGTTCGCATTGGCCCACGGGTTTACATCCCCGGGCTGATGCGGAGCGACTGCGGACGGGGTCCACCGCACCCCCGGCCGACCGCCGGCGGTACGTCACCCGGCCCGGTCCCGCACTCGGTGCCGGCGCCGGGGCGTACGGACGTCGCCACGCGGAGCCCTGGTGCACGCCGGTCCTCCTCCGTACGATCGCGGCGGACACCTACGAGGAGGAAAACACCGTGTACGGACCGGAGTTGGCCGCAGCAGCGGTCGAAGCACTGATCGGATCCGCCGCCCGCACGGCACCGCCCGGAGCGCCGGGAGACGGCCTGATCCGGCTCCTGCGCGAACGGCTCGGCCGGACCACGATCGGCACCGCCGTGCTCCACCGGCTCGACACCGAGGGCGGGAGCGGTGGCGCGGCGGACATCGCCCGCAGCGTCCTGGCCGACGAGATCGCCCGCGACCCCACCTTCGGGCAACAGGTGCACACCGCGCTGGGCGCCCGCGGACCCGTGCCACCGGCCGTGCCCACGGGCCCACCGCCCCGGCTCACGCCCCCACCCCCGTCGTACGCGCCCACGCACACGGCGCCGTACCCGCCCGCAGCGCCGTACCCGACGCCCGCCGGGCCGCCGCAGTCCCGCCCGCGCCCGACCAGGGCCAGGACCGTCGCCGTCTGGCTGCTCGGCCTGCCGCAGTACCTCCTGCTCTACGTCGCCGCCTCCCTCGGCGAGCGCCTCCTCCCCTCAGGACTCCCGGCCGCCGTCTTTGTCCTGATCGTCGTCGCCTCCCTGGGACTCCTCGCCGCCGGCACCGTCCTCGGCGTCACGGCGCTGCTCCGGTCGAGCAGCCCCATGCTGATCCTGGGCACCGTGATCGTCCTCCTGCTGCTGCTCGACGCGCTCTGGATCCGGGTGCAGCAGCTGACCGGCTGACGCCGGCGCAGGACGGGAACACGCGACCGGGTGAACCGCCGAGCATCCGGTACAGGACAAGACCTCCGGGACCAAGCGGTTCCGCCACCCCGTCGTCGGGGAGCTGGAGTTGACGTACGAGACGCTGCGAGCCGCGGACGATCCCGGCCAGGCCCTGATCACCTACGCCGCCACCCCGGGCACCCCCTCGCACGACGCCCTGCACATGCTGCCGGCGTGGGCCGCTCCGCCCGCCGCCACCGCCCCGCCCGGCACCGACGGCCGGCACCGGGCGATCCGGAACGACTCCGGGCCGGTGCCGGCACCGGACGGTCGGTAGCCCGACCGGCGCCCCGGGCCCGGGGCGCGCCACGCCCGGCGCGGCGGCCGGCAGCAGCGAGGTGGCGGTGCCGGGTCACCGGTCGGAGTGCACTCTTCCGCGGCCCCGCGCGTTCGGCCGAGCCGGGCGCCCGTCACGCCCTACCGTGCCTCGGGAACGACCCGGGCGGACCGCCGCCCGGGCCAGGCCCCACGGAGGAACCTTGACCACGACCAGCGGCCCCGCCGAGCTCACCGGGGACTACGTCCTCGACCCCGCCCACACCCGGATCGGCTTCGTCGCCCGCCACGCCATGGTGACCAAGGTCCGCGGCGCGTTCCTCGCCTTCGAAGGCACCGCCCACCTCGACGGCACGGACCCGTCCCGCTCGTCCGGCCAGGTGGTGATCAAGACCGAGAGCATCGACACCGGCGTCGAACAGCGTGACCAGCACCTGCGCGCCAACGACTTCCTGGACGCGCCGACCTTCCCGGAGATCACCTTCCGGAGCACCTCGGTCGAGGCCCGCTCCGACTCCGAGTACCGGGTCACCGGCGACCTCACCATCAAGGACACCACCCGCCCCGTCACCATCGACTTCGAGTACACCGGCAACGCCGTCGACCCGTACGGCAACCTCCGGGTCGGTCTGGAGGGCTCGGTCACCATCTCCCGCAAGGAGTACGGCGTGACCTGGAACGCGGCCCTGGAGGGCGGCGGCGTCCTGGTCGGCGACAAGGTCGTCCTGGAGTTCGACATCTCCGCGATCAAGCAGAAGTAGCGGCGGCGGCCCGTACCCGCCGCCCCGCACGGCGATGTCGCAGCCGCGGGCTACTCTCCGCCCCATGAACGATCAGGTGTGGGTGGGCGTGCGGGAGCGGGTACGGGCGCTGGCCGGATCTGGTCCGACGACCGGGGCGACGACGTCGACCCGGCCCCGCTCCTGACCGGGCACGGGCAGCCCGTGACGTTCGCGCGCTGGTACCTGGACTGGCTCGACCGGGCCGAACAGCAGATCCGGTGACCACTCGCAGCCGGTGCCACCCACCCCGGCGCGTACCGCACCCGCAATCGGACGGGCGGCGCCGAAGCGCCCGTTGACGGACGATCGGCCCCCGGTCGATCGACGAGCCGCCGAGTGGCGCACCTCACACCGGAGATCCTTCCGATTCCCGCTCGGCCCGGCGCCCGACGTGTCAGCCTGTGCGTCGCAAGACGTTGATCATCTGACTCGTGAACGGGGAAATCGAATGCCGAGCAAGAAGGCCAAGTCGGCGCTGGTGGTGGCTGCGGCCGGCATGGCGCTGGTCGTCGGGGGCGGTACCGCCAGCGCGAACCCCAACGCGGCGTACATCGGGTACGGGCACGTCACCTCCGGGACCCCGGTCTGGTGCGTCCAGCAGATGCTCAACTACATCGCGAGCAATTCGCACCCGGGGCCGCCCGCTCCCGGCACGATCGCCCAGGACAACTCCTTCGGTCCGGACACCTATGCCATGGTCGAGTGGCTGCAGACGGCCAACAACGCCCAGCCGAACGCCTCCCGGCTCGACGTGGACGGCGTGGTCGGCCCGGCGACCGGCACCGTCATCCTGAGCTGGGCCTCCCGGGACTACTACCAGGACTACTGCAAGGCCTACGTCCCCTCGTACTCGTAGTCGATCCGGCAGTGGCGGGGGCCCGGTCGCCGCGCGAACCGGGCCCCCGCCACCCGGACCACTGCCTCTCACCTCCCCGGCCGGCCCGCCCCCGCCGCCCCGCACCGGTCGTGCGCTCGTGTCACATCCCGCCCCGGCTCTCGTCGGCGTCGGCGTCGGCCACCGCGATGGCTATCCCGAGTGCCTCCGTGATGTGGGTCGCGGCCGACATCACGCGTGCGGTGCCGACGATCGGCGCGATCGCGACCAGCACGTCCTGCAGTTGCTCGGCCGTCATGTGTTCGCTCATCGCCGGTTCGAGGTGGGCGAGGTAGGAGACGGCTGGTGCGTCCATCGCCACCAACGCCGCGATCCGGGTGAGGATCAGCGTGTCGGGGGCCAGACCACAGCGTTCGATCGAATCGGCGGTCATCGCCGCGAGGGTGTCGAGGACGGGGGTCTCGGATGCGATTGTCATGTCAGACCATCTCCACGGATTGTTCGGGTCGGTACCGGTCTCATGTCGTGGACTCGTGCGACGCCGGCGGCCTCGCGGACGGCGCGCCCCGAACCGGGGGAGGCCGGGCGCTCCGGGGCCGGCGACGCGGTGGCTCCGGGTCGACGCGTGCGGCATCGGGGGCGACGCGGTGGTGGCGTCGAGTTCGCCGCCGGTGACACCACGGCGGCGCCCCGCGCGGCCCCGTCCTGGTGTGGAGCAGGTCGTCGGCTTGCATGACGACCGTCCGGGATCTCGTTCGAGGGGGATCCGGACCGCAAGCCCCGCCTTCACCGTAGGGCCGGCTCCATCGGCGGGTCATGGGCCGGACGGACCGCCGTCCTGGGCCGGACGGACCGCCGTCCTGGACCGCACGGCTCAATCCGGGCGTCCGGGGCCGCCCCGGTCCCGGACGCCGGCTTCCGGTGGCGCGCGGCGCACGCGGTACTCCTTCCGGAACGGCACCCACCCGGCCGCAGCGCCCGGGCGGGCGCCCCGGAGTTGCCGGGCGGGCCGCGGCGGGGGCGGATGTGCCGCCGGAGCGTTCACGGAGGATCGTTGAAGGCAGCGGACCGACCCGCACCGGTCTCCTCCGAACCCGCCGGACCGGGCGGGGCCGCGGTCAGGCCGCACGTCCTGGAGGTCCCCGTGAACACCACTCCCGCATCCGGTCCCACCGGTCCGGTCGTCGTCGGTACGGACGGCTCCGAGCCCGCCCGCAAGGCCGTGCTCTTCGCGCTCCGCGAGGCGCAGATCCGTGGGGTCGGCGTGCGGGCCGTCTGTGCCTTCGGCGGCCGGCACGCCGAGGCGGCGGACCGGTCCATGACCGGCTGGGGCGGGAGCGGCGCGGCCGCGCCGCACCTGGAGGAAGCCGTCGCCCGCGACGTGACGGACACGGTCGAGGAACTGCGGCAGCAGGTCGGCGAACCGTACGTCGAGGTCGAGGTGCGCTGTGAGCGCGGCCGGCCCGCCGAGGTCCTGCTGGACGCGAGCCAGGACGCCGGCCTGCTGGTGGTGGGGTCCCGCGGCGCCGGCCGCTGGGGCCGGCTCTCCCTCGGCTCGACCAGCACCGAGATCGTCCATCACACCCACGTGCCCGTGGTCGTCGTGCCGCACGACACGCAGGGCTCAGCCGGGTGAACGGGTGAACCGGACCGTGAGCCGGACTGTGAGCCGGACCGTCCGTGCCGCGTCCCCCGCCGGGGCACCGGCAGCCCGAGGGGCACCGACGGTCACCACCCCGCGATCCTCCCCACGGCGAATCCCACGCAGCACACGACCATGACGGCGATCACCAGCAGCGGGATCCAGCCGGGCCAGGCCGTGTGCAGTTCGACGGACTCCGGCGTCGAGATGCCCGCGCACGTCGAGGCCTCGCACTCGGGCGTCTCGGTGGGAGGGCTCACGGGTACGGGGCGCTCGTGGGTGCGGATCTGCTGGTCGACGGTCATGACGTCCTCCCGCGGTCGGGGATGTCCGGGGCGCCGGCGGTGAGGTTTCCCGGCGCGCACGCACTCGGCAGGCCGGGCCTCCCGGGCCCGCCGGTGGCCCGGTGGATCATCGGCTCCCATGGTCGCTCCGCGAGCGCCGTCCCCCCAGTCGCACCGTTTCCGCAGCGTCATGCGCCCCCGCGGAGGGCGGCGCGCGAGGTCGGGTGGCACACCGTGACCCACCGACGGCCCACCGCCTGCGCCACCTGGACGGCGTCCTCGAGCTGCCGGCCACGGAACGCGCCCGCAGGCGGTCACTCGCCGTGACCGCCTGCGGCCTTCCCACGCCCGCCTTCCCACGCCGGCCGGCCCGATCCGGCCGGCCCGCCGTGCCGCTACGCGCCGTCCAGCGTCTCCACCAGCGCCGCCAGGAACTCCTTCGGCCGCTCCAGCTGCACGCTGTGCCCCGCTCCCTCGATCACCGTTTCGCCGACCCGCCCGCCCGCGGCGGCGTAGCGCTCCAGGACGGCGCGGGTCTGCGCCACCATCGGCTGTGCCGGGCAGGTGTCGGCGCCGGGCCACCCCGGAACCGCACCGAGCGCGCCCAGGTGAGCCAGGTCGAAGAGCGAGGTGTCGGAGACGATCACGTCGGCCGAACCGCGGATCCACCGGATCGGCGGCTTCGGCTCGACCAGTTCCAGGTCGTCGATCCGGAAGTGGGTCGGCGCCAGCGAGTTGAGCACCCCTCGGTCGCCGGGCCCGAAGCCCGGCCAGGTGTCGCTCGGGCGGACGTCGCCCGGGTAGTGGTCCTCCCCGACCCGGGTGGCCAGCATCGCGGCCAGGTAGCGGTCCGGCTCGGCCAACGGCCGGCTGACGTAGGCGGTGTCCAGGACCGAGCGCGGCGCGAACGGCGACCCGGCGCCGAGTTCGCCCTCCCGCAGCAGCCGGACGAACTCCGGGGCCGCGCCGCCCGCGCCGGAACCCGCGCCGTCGGGCGAGTTGAGCCGTCCGTCCGCCCCGCGGGTGCCGCCGAAGCCGTACGGGGAGACCGGGTTGACCAGGGTGAGCGAGCGGACCAGCTCCGGCCGGTCGCGCAGCAGTTGCAGCACCACGCCGCCGCCCATGCTCCAGCCGACCAGGTGCACCGGTCCGAGGGCCAGTGCCGCCAGGAAGGAGAGCAGGTCCTCGCTGTGGTCGCGCAGGCCCCGGGTGGCGTCCACCGGCAGCGGCTCGGTGCCGCCGAAGCCGCGCAGGTCGGGCGCCAGCGGGCGGTAGCGGGCGGGGAGTTCGGCCATGGTCGGGTGCCAGAAGACGCCGGAGGAGACGTTGCCGTGCACCAGGACCACGGGTTCCCCGGTGCGGCCCTCGATCTCGGCGTAGTTCACGGTCAGTCGGTCGGTGGCGATCAGTCGGTCGGCGATCATCCGGGACGTCCTCAGTTCAGCCAGCCGGCGACCTGCGCGCTCGCCGCGCCGTCCCAGCCGAGTTCCAGGTGGTTGGCGAGGGTGATGAGCGCGGTGCCGCCGACGGTGCCGAAGCCGGTGGTGTCCAGCGCGCTGGACACGAAGACCACGCCGTCGCTGGGACCGCGGTTCTCGTTGAAGATCCCGAGGATGCCGGGCGTGCCGCCGGCCAGCAGGTACGCCGTCACCGAGGCGGGCACCCCGGCCCTGCGCAGCGGGGCGATCAGCGAGCCGGCGTCGATCGCGGCCTGGATGCCGCCGCCGTCGGTGTAGAAGCCCTGGCCGCCGTAGTAGGTCGTGTACCAGTCCTGCTGGGTCTGGTCGACGCCGAAGACCGAGTCCCAGCGGGCCAGCATCTGCCGCTGCCCGGGGTAGTCGTCGTAGCCGCCCGTCGGGGTGAAGGAGAACTCCGGGTGCGCGGTGTAGGTGCCGTAGCAGGTCATGTGCAGGTGCGGGGAGGGGGCGTTGACCGCGCCACCGCACTGCGGCCAGATCGAGAAGTCGTGCGCCCACCCGTGCGCGAAGGGGTAGTCGTAGCCGCCGTTCGGTCCGCCGAGGGTGATCAGCTTGCGCACGTCGCCCGCGTACGGGCGCCCCCAGGCCGGCTTGACGGAGGACACGTACGCCCGCGTCGACATCTCGCCCTTGCTCCAGCCCACCAGGTCCACCTGGGGGACCCCGAGCCTGGCGCGGATCAGTGCGACCGCGTCGCCGACCTCCTGGGCCTGCATCAGGTTGTCGCCCTGCTTGTGCGCGAAGCCGATCGCGAAGACCCGGTAGCCCCGCCCGGCCAGGTACTGCATCAGACCGGTGTTCGGGCAGGAGGCGGCGCCGCAGCCGTAGCCGCCGGACTCGCCGGGATTGGCCCACGCCCGGTCCGGGTTGTCGTTGGCGCCGTGGACCAGCAGGACCGGGACCTGGTGCGCGCCGGTGTTCCAGCCCGGGGCCGAGTAGAGCAGGAAGCGGCCGGAGTACGGCTGCTTGACGCCGCCGAAGAAGGTGAGCCGTTGCCCGTCCTGGTCGCCGCGGCCGTCCGGCGGGTACTGCTCCTGGCGGAAGCCGGGCGTGGTGTCGAGGTACCGCTCGACGTGGTCCCAGCCGTTGGCGACGCTGCCGTAGCTCCCCTCCAGGCTCAGGTTGGACGGCACCGCCGCCGCGGCCGGCCCTGACGGGACGACCGCGCCGATCAGCGCCAGCACGCCCGCGAGCAGCAGGCCCAGGCCTCTTCGCATACCCCGTTCACTCCTTCACGCCGAGGGTCCAGTGCGCGACACGCTACGGACGCCGGAGCGTGCGCCCCATGTCGGCGGCGCACACCCCGGGCGCCGAGGTGTGGCGGTCGGCCACCTGGCAAGGCCCCGTACTGCCCCCTCCCCCGCCCCGGGCGCGGGCACCGCTGCGGGCCCGCCGCCGAGCGGGCCCGCTCGCGGGGTGTACCGGCGGCTCCCGTTCACCGGGTGCGGGATCGTTCCGGTCCGCCGCCCCGGCGCGTACTATCCTCGGATCCATGTCGAACTCTGATGCGCTGCTCGTCGACATCGCCACGATGGTGGAGTCCGAGCGCAGCAACCAGATGCCCCTGACCGTGGTCGTCCCCGGGGCGGTCATCACCGGCCGGCTGGCACCGGAAAGCCTCTGGCACGAACGGGTGGCCGAAGTCCTCGCTGCCTCGGACCACTTGAAGCCCTTCGCCGCGTTGTTCCGGACACCCGCCACCGCCGACGGCGGGGACGCGGCGCCACCCGACGTACGGCCCACCCACCTGCACCTGCACCTGGCCCGTATCCTGCAGGGCAGTTACGGCCTGCCCCACACCGGGGGCATGTACCGGATCGCCATCGAGGACATCAGCAGCTGGACGGTGGGAGACCTCAGCTACTCCGACCAGTGACACCCCGGCCACGGCCCACCCGCACCTGCGCTCCGGGCGCGGGTACGGGCACGGGCGAGGCGCACCGGGGTCGGGACGTGACCGGCACCGCGCACCCGCGGCTCGGCGGAGTCCGGCCCGTGGGTGCCGCGCCGACGGCCGGGGCGTTCACCCCGTACCGATCCGGCGGCCGGTGACCTCACCGGGCCGGATGCGCACCCACAGCGGGCGGGCGCCGCCGGCCCACGGTGCGGCGCCCGGCAGCGCCGCGAGGCGCCGTTGCTCCTCGGGGTCGTCGATGTGGTGGGCCTCGCCGAGGATCAGGACGCTCCAGCCGCGGCTGCGGTGGTCGTCGACGTGGTCCACCTGGAAGGAGGCGGGCGAGCCGTCGTCCGGGGCGGCCGCGCCCTTGGGGGAGGTGCGGTAGACGATCGTCGCGGCGTCCACCGCGTAGTTCACCGGGAGGACCACGGGGGCCGGCCCGAGGGGCAGGCCGACCCGGCCGACGCCGTGGGTGCCGAGCAGTTCCCAGCACTGGGGCCCGGTCAGATGGAGCAGCAGCGGGCGCGGGCCGGGGTCGGCCTGTCCCGGCGGCGCGTCCGGGCGGTGGCCCGACAACAGTTCCGGCCGGGTCACCCCGAGTGCGGCGGCGATCCGGGCGAAGGCGGGCGGGTCGAACTCGGGCCCGGTCCCGAGGAGTTGCCGCAGGTAGGCCGGCGACATGTTCGCCCGGTAGGCCAGCATCCATTCGCTCAGGCCGAGTTGGTCGCGGCGTCGGACGATCCGGCGGGCGACGGCGGCGGGATCGGGGTGTTCGGTCATGGCGACGGCTCCTCCGTGGACGGGGGTCACGGCCGGCGGGGCGCGGTCCTTCGCGTCGGCCGCCTGCCGGGGTGGCGGGCCCCCGGGGCCGGCCGGACGGCCGCCCCGAGGATCACGTCGGCCCCTGACACCGTGCCGAGCGGCCGGCCCGGTCGTCGACGACCGGGACGGCGGGGACGGCGGGGACAGCGTCGCGGTGGGCCGGCGCCGCGGCCTCCTCGACCGGCGTGCCGGGCCGGGCGGCGACGACTTCGCGGGTCAGCACGTCCTGGACGGTCCGGTGCTGCACGGTCCTCGCTCCTCCTGCGGTGCCCCCGCCTTCGCTGTCTGCGGTGCCCCCGCCTTCACTGTCCGTCCGCCCGAAGGCTGCGAACAGGGCCGTACGGTCCCTGCCGCCGGGCCGGTCCGGCCCAGGACGGCGCAGCCCGGTCGGCACACCCCGGGGGCGGGAGCACCGCGCGGCCGTGGTGCCCCGCGCGGGCGGGCGGGTGCCGGTCCGCCGAAGCGGGCCCGGTGGCGCGGACCGGCCCGCCGGACGGCGTCGGGCGGACCGGCGCGCCCGTCCGCAGACTGGAGGCAGACCGGTCGGCACGGAGGTCACGTCGTGGCAGCAGACCCACCCTCGGGGCATCCCGACATGCCCGGCCCCTGGACGCTCCGGTACGAGGGCTTCGACCCGGCTGCGGAGGGGCTGCGGGAGGCGCTGTGCGCGGTCGGCAACGGGTACCTGGTCAGCCGGGGCGCCGCACCGGAGGCGGTGGCCGACGGGACGCACTATCCGGGGACGTACCTGGCCGGATGCTACGACCGGGCGGAGTCGACGGTGGCGGGACGCGCGGTCACCAACGCGGACCTGGTGAACTGCCCGAACTGGCTGCCGCTGACCTTCCGGCCGCCCGGCGGGACGTGGTTCACCGGACCGCCCGCCGGGCAGACGCTGGAACTGGACCTGCGCCGCGGCCTGCTCACCCGCACCGCCCTCGTGGTCGACGAGCAGGGGCGGCGGACGCGGCTGGTTCAGCGCCGTTTCGCCAGCCAGGCCCGGCCGCACCTGCTCGCCCTGGAGACCACCCTCACCCCGGAGAACTGGTCGGGCCCCCTGGAGGTCCGTTCGGGCCTGGACGGCGACGTCGCCAACACCGGGGTCGCCCGGTACCGGGGGCTCGCCCGGCGCCACCTCGTCCCGGCCGGCCAGGGGGCGGACGCGGCGGGGCTGCTCTGGCTGGAGGTCGACGCCGTCGGCTCGCCGTTGCGGATCGCCCTCTGCTGCCGAACGGCCGCCGGCCGGGCGGAGGTGGCGGCGGAGTCCCGCGCGGGCTGGACGGCCCACCTCCTCACCGTGGACGCCGGGCCGGAGCGGCCCGTGACCGTCACGAAGACGGTCGCCGTGCACACCTCCCGCGACCGGGCGATCGAGACCCCGCTGCGGGCCTCCCGCCTGCTCGCCGCCGAGGCCGGCGACTTCGAGCAGCTGCTCGGCGAACACGCCCTGCGCTGGGCGGAGCTGTGGCGCCGCTGCGGGATCGAGGCCGACTTCGACGGCGTCGGCGCACTGCACCTGAACCTGTTCCACCTGCTGCAGACCCACACCGAGCACTCCGTCGACCTGGATGTCGGCGTCCCGGCCCGGGGGCTGCACGGCGAGGCGTACCGGGGACACGTCTTCTGGGACGAGCTGTTCGTGCTGCGGCTGCTCGACCTGCGCTTCCCCGACCTCGCCCGCGCCGTGCTGCGCTACCGCCACCGCCGCCTCGACGCCGCCCGCCGCGAGGCCCGCGTGCTCGGCCTGCGCGGGGCGATGTACCCGTGGCAGAGCGCCGGCGACGGCCGGGAGGAATCCCAGCAGGTGCACCGCAACCCCCTGTCCGGCCGCTGGCTGCCCGACCACAGCCACCTCCAGCGGCACGTCGGATCGGCCGTCGCCTACAACGTGTGGCAGTACTACCAGTCCACCGGGGACCGGGACTTCCTGGCTGCGGCCGGCGCCGAGATGCTGCTGGAGATCGCCCGCTTCTGGTCCTCCGCCGCCGACTACGACCAGGACCGGGAACGCTGGTCGATCCGCGGCGTGCTCGGCCCCGACGAGTACCACGACGCCTACCCCTGGGAGACGCGGCCCGGCCTGGACGACAACGCGTACACCAACGTGCTGGCCTCCTGGGTGCTGGCCCGCGCCCAGGACGCCCTGGACGTCCTGCCCGGCTACCGTCGCGACGAGCTGCGCGAGCGCCTCGCCCTCGACGCCGCGGAGCTCGACCGCTGGCAGGACGTCGGCCGGCGCCTGCACGTCCCGTTCCACGACGGCGTCCTCAGCCAGTTCGACGGCTACGAGCGGCTCGCCGAACTCGACTGGCCGGGCTACCGGCGCCGCCACCCGGACCTGCGCTGGCTCGACCGGATCCTGGAGGCCGAGGGCGACACCGTGAACCGCTACAAGGCCTCCAAGCAGGCCGACGCGCTGATGCTCTGGTACCTGTTCTCCGCCCGGGAGGTGCGCGACCTGCTGCGGCGCCTCGGCCACCCGGCCGGCCACGAACTGCTGCGCCGCACGACCGACTACTACCTGCGGCGTACCGTCCACGGCTCGACGCTCAGCTCGGTGGTGCACGCCTGGGTCCTCACCCGCTCCGACCGCCGCGCCTCGTGGCACTACTTCCGGGACGCCCTGGTGGCCGATCTCCGGGACAGCCAGCACGGCACCACCGCGGAGGGCGTCCACCTGGGCGCCATGGCGGGCGCGGTCGACCTGCTGCAGCGCTGCTACACCGGGCTGGAGGTTCGCGAGGACGCCCTCTGGCTCGACCCGCACCTGCCCTCCGCCCTCCACCGGCTCGACCTGGACCTGCGCTACCGGGGCCACTGGGGCCTGGCGATCACCGTCGAGCGCCGAGCGGTCACGGTGAGCCTGCGCGAGGACCGGCAGGAGCCCGTCCACGTCCGGCTGCGCGGCACCGAGGTGACGATCCGGCCCGGCGAGACCCGGCTCCTGCACCTCTGACGAGCCCGAACCGTGACGGGCCCGGGCTCGGTGCGCCGTCCCGGACGCCGTCGGGGAGCGGGGACGCCGCTCGACGGTCCGGCGGCTCCCGGCGGACACTGGCAGGAACGGAGCCCCCGGCGCGCCCGGCGCCGCCGGGTCACCCTGCCGGCGCCGCCCGGAGGCGGCTCCGCCGCGGAGAGGAACACGGTGGCCGACGCCGAACCGCGCCGCTGAGACGCCCCCACGGAGGTGAGTGATGAGCGAGAGTGCCGAACGACCGGCCCCCGTCGTCGGGGGAGTGGACGTTTCTCCGGCCGCCGGGACCGCCTCGGGCCGGGCGGTGCGGCACACCGGGGGCGGCGGGGCCGGCGCGGATGCCGTGACCGGCCCGGCGGCCGACTACCGGGCGGTGTTCCGCGCCCTGCCCGGCATGGTCGCCCTCCTCTCGCCGGACCTGGTGTACGTGGACGCCAACGAGGACTTCGTACGGATGTCGGGCCACAGCCGGGACCGGCTCGTCGGCCGGTACCTGTTCGACGTGTTCCCCGACAACCCGGAGGACCCGACCGCCACCGGTGCCCGCAACCTGGAGGCGTCGCTGCGCAGGGTCCTGGCCACCGGTGAACGCGACACCATGGCCCTGCAGCGCTACGACGTCGAATCGACCACCGTGCCCGGCGACTGGCAGGAGCGGTACTGGAGCCCGGTCAACGAGCCCGTCCTCGACGCCGACGGCCGGGTGGTGCTGCTCGTCCACCGGGTCGAGGAGATCACCGAGCTGATCCGGGCCCACGGCCTGCCGGAGGGCAACCGCGCCCGCGTCCTGGAGGCCGAGCTCTACACCCGTGCCCGCGAACTGCAGGAGGTCAACGAGCGCCTGCGCGCGGCGCACGCCCGTGAACGGGAGGTCGCGCTCGCACTCCAGGAGGCCATGCTGCCCGCGCCCAGACCGCTCGGGCAGCACGACGCCGCAGTCCGCTACCGGCCGGCCGTGGGCACGCTCAACGTCTGCGGCGACTGGTACGACCTGGTCGAACTCCCGGGCGAGCGCATCGCGGTCGCCGTCGGGGACGTGGTCGGCCACGGGCTGCTGGCCGCCGGTGTGATGGGCCAGCTCCGCAGCGCCCTCAGCGCCGCCTCACGGGTCGCCGCCGGACCGGCCCAGGCCCTGGAGGTCCTCGGGCTGTACGCCCGCTCGGTCGACGGCGCCGAATCCACCACCGCTGCCACCGCCTTCGTCGACTGCACCGCGCGGACCGTCACCTACAGCAGCGCCGGGCACCCCCCGCCCGTCCTGGTGCGCGGCGACGGCACCGTGGAGTTCCTCGACGGCGCCACCGACCCACCGCTCGGCGCCCGCCCCGAACACCGACCCCGGCCGGAGGCCGTCACCGGCTACGCCGAGGGCGACACCCTCGTCCTCTACACGGACGGGCTCGTGGAACGCCGCCGGGAGGACATCGACACCGGCCTGGGCCGGCTCGCCCGGGCGCTCTCCGACAACCGCCGCGCCGACCCCGGCGCGCTCGCCGACCGGGTCCTGTCCGCGCTGCTGCCGCCCGGCGGCGCCACGGACGACGCCGCGCTGATCATCGTCCGGCTGTGAGGCACCCGCCCGCCCGGCCACGGACCGACCGGCCCGCCCCGCGCACCCGGGCCGACCGGCCGGCGGCGCGGGACCGACCGGCCGTCGGCCCGGGACCGACCGGCCCTGCCGCCCCGCGGCCGGCCGCGGTCTGCTGGAACCGGGCACCCGTCCCGCCGCGCCGGGCCAGGACGGCCGCAGGCACCGGCCGTGCCGATCGGCGTGCTCACCGGCGGCCCCACCGCGGACGCATCGGAACGGGACTCATCGGCCGGCCGGAGCCGAGGGCCGCCGCCCCGGCGGTCACCGGCACCTGCCCCCGTGACCCGTTCGACCTGGTCACCGGCCTCGCCCGCAGGGTCGCCCGCGCCGCGGCCCGCACCGCCCCGATGACCGGCGAGTGCCCGCCGCCCTCCGAACCCGACCCGAACGGCCCCGCCCCCGAGGGCCGCGGAAACGCAGACGGGAGACCGCGATGAACACGGCGCAACCGGTGCCGGCCGAGACCGGGGCCTGGGTGGTGGCCCGCCCCGGGCCGGTCGACGGAACTCGACCGGGCCCGTTGGCGTGGGAGCGACGGCCGGTGGACGCGCCCGGGCCGCACGAGCTCCTCGTGGAAGTGGAAGCCTGCGGGGTGTGCCGCACCGACCTGCACCTCGCGGAAGGCGACCTCGCCCCTCACCGCGCGAGGTGCACGCCCGGGCACGAGGTGGTCGGGCGGGTACGGGCGGCCGGCCCGGAGGCCCAGGGGTTCGCCGTCGGGGACCGCGCCGGAGTCGCCTGGCTGGCCGGGACCTGCGGCAACTGCGCCTACTGCCGCAACGGGCGCGAGAACCTCTGCCCCGACTCGCGTTACACCGGCTGGGACCGGCACGGCGGCTACGCCGGACACCTGACCGCCGACGCCCGCTTCGCCTACCGCCTGCCCGAAAGCCCGCCCGCCGAGGAGCTCGCCCCGCTGCTGTGCGCGGGGATCATCGGCTACCGGGCCCTGGAGCGGGCCGACCTGCCGCCGGGCGGGACCCTGGGCATCTACGGCTTCGGGGCGTCCGCGCACCTGACCGCGCAACTCGCCCTCGCCAGGGGCGCACGCGTCGCCGTGTTCACCCGGACCCCCGCGGCCCGACGCCTGGCGCTGGAACTCGGCGCCCACTTCGCCGGCGACTCGTACGACCCTCCGCCGCGCCCGCTGGACTCCGCCATCCTCTTCGCCCCGGTAGGCGAACTCGTGCCCGTCGCCCTGGCGGCCCTCGACCGCGGCGGCACGCTCGCCGTCGCCGGCATCCACCTCACCGACATCCCGACGCTCGACTACCGGCACCACCTCTTCCAGGAACGCACCCTGCGCAGCGTCACCGCCAACACCCGGGCCGACGGCGTGGCCTTCCTCGCCGAGGCGGCCCGGATCCGCCCGGTCGTCCACCTGACCCGCTACCCGCTGCGAGGGGCCGACACCGCGCTCGCGGACCTCGCCGCGGACCGGGTCACCGGTGTGGCCGTACTCGTCGCGGAGTAGCGGACGACGGAACAGGCGAACAGCGGAACAGGCGAACGGCCGACGCCGCCGGGCGGTTCCGGACCGGGATCCGTCAGTACGGGAGGTTCCGAGCGGGCCGCCCACTGGTGTGCGACGCGGTGTTCCCGTCGTGCCGGGCCGTCGACGGCGGCGGCACCCGGCCGTCGTGGGCACCCGGGCCGGGACCGGCACCCGGGGCGGGCCGCCCCTGCAGGCAGGCGCGGGCGCACGCCAAGAGCAGGGCGGCGCACCGCAGATGGTGGTTGACCACGGGGACCGGGGTGCCGCGCAGGCGGTCGGCGGTGTGCAGCGCGGCGGCGGCCTGCTGCAGCAGCTCGCCGGTGCGGTGTATGGCGTGCCCCCGGTCGCTGGCCCGGTATTCCTTGGCCAGGGCTTCGGCGGCGTGGGCGAGTTCGCCGACACCCGGGTCCTCGACCGGTTCGGCACCGAAGAACTCCAGCGCGTACGCCAGTTCTGCCAGCCGGGCGCTGCGGCGCCTGTCCCACCACGTGCTCACGCTGCGATCATGCACCACGACGCGCCGTGGTGGGTGCGGAATCGGCCAACTCCCCCGCACCGGCGCCGACTCGGCGACCCACGCCCCCGTCGGCCGGACGGGACGCCGGCTGCGGCCCACCGTCCCCGGCGATCACCGGTGCGGCGCCCCGGTGGTACGTTCACCGACACTGCACCGAAGGGGAGCGCAAGCCGATGGACAACGAACTGCGGCAGGCAGCCGTCGCGGCGCTCGGCGCACTCGGGCGAAGCCACGACTACCGCGACCGCGCGGATGCCGGGCAGGGCCTGGCCGGGTTCGCCGAACTGCCCGAGGCCGTCGGGCCACTGCTGGAGCTCGTGCTCGACCGGGGTGACACCTTCGTCACCCGGCAGACCGTACGAGCCCTGCTGCGCCGAAAGGACCAGGCCGGGCTGGCAGTGGTCGCCTCCGCGCTGGCCGTCGCCGACGAGAACCACGCCGACTGGATCCACACCGCCGTCGACGACGTGTTCGGCGTCTTCGCCGACGACCGGGACGCAGCGATGCGGCTGTGCGAGGAGATCTCCCGGGACGCCGTCGGCGACGGTCCGGCGCGGGCGGCCCGTCAACTGCACCTGATCCTGGCCGAGATCGACCCCGTCCTCGGGCCCGCGCGGCACCCGTAGGCCGCGGGCCGGTCGGAACGGCGGGACAGCGGGACAGCGGGACAGCAGCGGTCGACTACCGCTACGCCCACCACGACGGCGGCCGGGCCGAACTCTCCGCGTACCGGCTCCCGGACGACCTGGCCGAGCGGTGCGTACGGCTGGCCGGGGACCTCGGGCTGGTCCTGGCCGGGATCGACCTGATGCTCGCCGACGACGGCGGGGTCTACTGCTTCGAGGTCAACCGCAGCCCGGCCTTCACCTACTTCGAGTCCCACACCGGCCAGCCGATCGCCCGCGCCATCGCGCTCGCGCTCCGCTGACACCGTCGCCAACGGCACGGCCCGCACCGGCACCAGCGGATGTCGCCGCGCCCTCGTGGGCTGCCGGGTCCCGGCCGCACTCGCCGTGCGGCCGGGACCCGGGGCGCTGTGGTCAGCTCAGGGTGCGGACCGCGGCGGCGTCGTAGGAGCGCAG
Organism: Kitasatospora sp. NPDC048545; assembly: GCF_040651155.1. NCBI lineage: Bacteria > Bacillati > Actinomycetota > Actinomycetes > Kitasatosporales > Streptomycetaceae > Kitasatospora > Kitasatospora sp. NPDC048545. Next base: position 51,786 of record NZ_JBEZIQ010000047.1, on the reverse strand, counting down.
GTCGGCGAAACGGCCGGAGAGGACCTTCTCCGCCCACTGCGGGTCCTGGAGGAGGGCGCGGCCGACTGCGACCAGGTCGAACTCGTCGCGCTCCAGCCGGTCGAGCAGGTCGTCGATGCCCTGGACCGGGGCGCCCTCGCCCGCGAAGGCGCGGATGAAGTCCCCGTCGAGGCCGACCGAGCCGACGGTGATGGCGGGGCGGCCGGTGAGCTTCCTGGTCCAGCCGGCCAGGTTGAGGTCCGAGTCGTCGAACTCGGGGACCCAGTAGCGGCGGGTCGAGGCGTGGAAGGCGTCGACCCCGGCCTCGGCGAGCGGGGAGAGGATCGCCTCCAACTCCTGCGGGGTCTCTGCGAGGCGGGCGTCGTAGTTCTCCGACTTCCACTGCGAGTAGCGGAAGATCACCGGGAACTCCGGGGAGACGGCCCCGCGCACCGCGGCGACGAGCTCGGCCGTGAACTTCGTCCGGGCGACCGGGTCGCCGCCGTATCCGTCGGTGCGGCGGTTGGTGCCCGCCCACAGGAACTGGTCGAGCAGGTAGCCGTGGGCGCCGTGCAGCTCGACACCGTCGAAGCCGATCCGCTCGGCGGCCGCGGCGGCCTCCGCGAACGCACCGATGACGGCGTCCAGGTCGGCCCGGGTCATCGCTCGGCCCGTCCCCTCGGTGCCGTCGAGCCGGATGCCGGACGGGCCGACGGCGGGGGCGTCGGCGAACGGCGGGTCGCCCTGCTTGCGCACCATGCCGATGTGCCAGAGCTGCGGCACGATGGTGCCGCCCGCCGCGTGGACGTCCTCGGCGACGCGGGCCCAGCCGGCCAGCTGCTCCTCGCCGTGGAAGCGCGGGATGCTGTCGCTCTGCCCGGCGGACTCGTGGCCGACGTAGGTGCCCTCGGTGACGATCAGGCCGACGCCTGCGGCGGCGCGGCGGGCGTAGTAGGAGCGCACGTCCTCACCGGGCACGCCGCCCGGGGAGAACTGGCGCGTCATCGGCGCCATCACGATGCGGTTGGGCACGGTCAGCCCGTTGATCGTGACGGGCCGGGACAGGATCTCGGCCGCGCGGGAGGCGGAACGGTCGGCGGCCGCGGCGGGCTCGGTGACGGTCATGGGGTTTCCTCGCGGGTAACGGTGGTGTGCGCCGGATCGAAACGGTTGCCCGTGCCAACCGCCCCGGCGGCCTCCGCATTTCGCCGACCGTGCCGACCTCGCCGTGATCCGTGCCACACCGGCGCCGGGTACCCCCGTCGGCCATGGCGGGGCGGCGTTCCGTCCCGCCGGTCGCGCGGCGGGTCAGCCGCGCGCGGTGGTGGAGCCGGTGCGGGTCCGGGTGGGTTCGGTGGTGCGCAGGCGTTCGATGTGGTGCCGGGTCAGGTCGCGGGCGCGGTCGAGGAAGTCGGTGATGACGTCGAGCTGCTCGGGGCCGAAGTGCGCGAGCACCTCGCTGCGGGCGCCGTCGACCAGCGGGCCGATCAGTTCGTGGGCGCGGGTGGCGGCCCGGGGGGTGGCCCGCACGACGGACTTGCGCCGGTCGGTGGGGTGGGCGGCGCGGGTCAGGTAGCCGGCGCGTTCGAGCCGGTCGAGCATCGTGGTGACGCTGCCGGTGGTCAGCCCGAGCCGGTCGGAGAGGTCGGTGGGGGAGGATTCCTCCACCTCCCGCAGGAGGATCTCCAGACACCGCAGGTCGGTCTCGTTGACACCGAGAACGCGGGCGCATTCGCGGTCGAAGTCGTCGACGGCCGCCTGGTAGGCCTCGACGCTGTCGTTGAGCCGGGTTTCCCCGGCGGTGCGCTCGTCGTTCAAGGCGTCGTGTCCCCCGGGGCCGGTTTTGCTGGACATTCAAGATACCTGGCTTCCGTGATGGCCCGTGGCCGCGTGCCGGGCCCCGGCCGGGCGGGGCGAGCACCCGGGCCGGCGGGGCGGAACGGGCACCCCTCGGGCGGGCGGGCGTCTACGCGTCGCCGCGGTAGGCGGACAGCTGGTCGAGGAACCTGTTCCTCAGCACCGGGACCCTGCTCGTGACACTGAAGTAGCTGCGGGCCCCGAACAGGGCCAGACGGCCGATGCCGGGCCGGTAGAGCGGGTCGGCGGCGGTGGTGCCGTTCTGTCCGAGCGAGTCGGCGACGCGCCGGAAGCCGTAGGGGATCATCTCGGCCTCGTAGTCGCCGACCGCCTGCAGCAGGGGCTTGTGGCCGTTCGCGGCGGCCGTCACCTGGCGGCACAGCAGCGCGGCGTCGCGCAGCGCGGTGTTGGCCCCCACGCCCTGGCCGGGGGTCATGGTGTGGATCGCGTCGCCGAGCAGGGTGATGTCGGTGGTCTTCCAGGGCTCGACCGGCTCGGAGGTCGCGATCTTGAGCGGGAAGGCGGTCTGCGGGTCGGACAGCTCGAAGATCCGGCGCAGCCCGGGGTGCCAGTTGCGGGTCGAGGCGAGGATCGTGTCGATCAGCTCCCTGCCGCGCTGCCGGGTGACGTCCGCCGGGAAGTTCTCGTGCCGGCTCCAGACCGAGAGGTTGAGGTAGTCGCGGGTGTTGTCGAACTGCAGCCCGGACCAGTCGTCGAGCAGCGCCCGGTCGGCCGGGTCCTTGGGGTTGCCGTCGGCGTCCCACTTGAACTCCATCGAGTGGAGCATGCCCATCATGCCCTTGGTCCCGAAGATGAGGGATATGCCCTCCAGGGCCTCGGGCGGGACCAGTGCGCGGGTCTCGGGGGTGAGCGCCGTCTTGGTCGCCAGCGCGGTGATGCCGGTGTCCTTGACCCGGGCGTGCGGCAGGAACTGCTCGCGCACCTTCGAGCGCGAGCCGTCGGCCGCGACCAGGAGGTCTCCGGTGGCACTGGTGCCGTCACCGAAGTCGGCGCGGACCCTGCCCCCGGGGATCCGGTCGTAGCCGATGAACTCCTTGCCGTAGTGCACCACGTCGTCCATCCCCGTGAAGAGCACCTGGCGCAGGGTGGAGCGGGAGACGGAGCGCTCGGCGTCGACCGCGTCCTCGGCCTCCGGCAACCGGAAGGTGGCGGTGGTGCGCATCGACTGCGTCAGCACGTTGAAGCGCCGCGGGTCCCTGGCGCAGGTGGCGACGAAGGTGTCGAACAGCCGGGGCGGCAGGCAGTCGTGCAGGGCTCGGCTGCCGGTGGGGTCGATTCCGACCCGGTAGCCGTACAGGCCGTCGCTGCGCGACCCGTAGCGCTCGTAGACGGCGACCGACACGCCGGCCTTCTTCAGGCCGTGGGCCAGGCACATCCCTCCGGTGCCGCCACCGATGATCAGTACGTGCACGGGCAAAACTCCTTTGAAAGCCATTCCTCTTGAAGTTCAAGATAAATATAGCTTGGAGTCCGAGACACTTGATTGTCAAGCAATCTGCCGCGGCGCCTGCCGACCGGCAACGGGAGCCCCCCCCGGATCGGCGGCATCCTGCTCGGCGCGATCGCTCAGGCCGAGTACGAGGAGCACGAGGCCCGGCTCGAAACGGGCGACACCCTCGTGATGTTCACCGACGGGCTCATCGAACGGCGCGAACCGTTCAGCGGGCCGCGGCGGGAGGGGGCAGGCGCAGGTCCGCCAGGTCCGGGGGGACGGGCGAGTCGAGGCGGAAGAACGGCGCGGACTCCCCGTCGGTCGCGGTGGCGGGTGCGTCGGTGAGCCGGAAGCGGTCCCGCAGCCGGCCGTAGAAGTCCGTGGGCCGGAGACGGATGAGCCGCACGCGCTGCGGGGCCCGGTAGACGCCGATCCAGTCACCCGGGTCGATGATCCCCCGCGGCTGCCCGTCGATGCTGACCGCGGCGCGGCCGGAGTGCGGCAGGATGCGCAGCGCGATCGGTTCGTCGGGGGCGGCGACGACGGTGCGGTTGAAGGTCATGTGGGCGGCGATCGGGGTGAACACCACCGCGTCCATGTGCGGGGATAGCACCGGGCCGCCGGCGGCGAAGCTGTACGCGGTCGAGCCGGTGGGCGTGGCGACGACGAGGGCGTCGGCCGAGTAGGCGGCCAGCAGCCGGCCGGAGATGTAGACGCCCGCGCTGAGCTGGTGGTCGCGGGCGAGCTTCTCCACCACCACGTCGTTGAGGGCGTTGACGTCCAGGGCCACGCCCCAGCCGTCGCCCGCGGTGTCCTCCGGCCGCACCTGCGGCGGCGGCAGGGCGGGGCCGCGCCCGTAGCAGAGGAAGGCCTCCATCTCTGCGGGTATCTCCGGCGGCCTGGAGGCGCGCATGGTCAGCGTCATCCGCTCCTCGACCGGGGCGTGCCCGGCGTGGACGGCGTCGAGGGCGACGGTGATGTCGCGGGCCGGCACCTCGGTGAGGAAGCCGACCTTCCCGAGGTCGACGCCGAGCACGCTGGCCCCGGTCGTCACGGCGATCCGGGCGCCGCGCAGGAAGGTCCCGTCCCCGCCGAGGGTGACGACCAGGTCCGGGTCCCCGGCGGCGTGGGCCTCCTCCCGGCCGGAGCGGAGCCGCCCGTCCGGCGACCGGACGTCGGTCTCGGTGCAGGGGACACCGTGCGCCTCGCACCAGGCCCGCACGACGCGCGCACCGTCCCGCGCGGCGTCACGGCCGTGATGGACGACCAGTCCGACGCGGTGCACGGACATGGGGACCTCGCCTTGTCGCCGCGTTGCCGCGGTCCCGCCCGTCGGGGTGCGGTGGCCGCGCGCTCCTACCCGACCCATGGTGGCGCCTCGACGGGCGATCGGCTCGCCGGGGCGGGTGCCCGCTGACCGCCGGGCACCCGGCGGTCAGCGGGCGCCGAGCAGGTCCTGCCAGTCGGCGGGCACCCGGCCGGCGGGACCGGGAATCGGCTGGTCGACCGGATGGTTCCGCGGTGGCGCCAGCTCGGGCCCGGTCTCGAAGTACTCGGACGTGGCGTAGTTCCAGAACCACGCCTCGTCGGGTTCGAAGCTGCGGATCACCGGGTGTCCGGTCGCCCTGGCGTGGGCGGTGGCGTGCTTCGCGAGGGAGTCGTCGCAGCAGCCGATGTGCCCGCACAGGGCGCACCGCCGCAGGTGGACCCACCAGCCGCCGGCCGCGTCGCACTCGACGCAGCCGGTGCCGCTGGGCGGTACGAGCGGGCTGACGGCGTTCTCGGGGATCATGGGCGTTCCTCCGGTGGTCGTGCCTTCACGGTAGTCGCCGCCGTCCGCACGGGCTTGCCGGGTGCCGCCCGTACCCGGCTCTCCGCGGGTTCGCACCGGGAACGTGAGCAACTGCTCGTTGACCTCGTCGGCGTAGGTCCGGCGGAGGCCGTGGTCGGCGCCCTCGATGGGCACGAAACCGCTGTCCCTGATGAGTTCGTGGCTTCGCGGGCCGCAGGCCTCGACGGGCGGGACGCGGTCCGCGGTGCCGTGCAGGACCAGCACCCGAATGTCGTACCCGGGGTGCCCGGGGTGCCCGGAACTCCGGCACCGGACCACCCGTCCACCCCACCACCTCGTGGGCGACCTCACCCGTCCGACCGCCCGACGGCCGCGCCGCGCCCTGACGGCGACGGCGCGGCCCCGGCCCCGGGTGGGCCCCCCGGTCAGGCGTTCCTGCCGCGGGCGGCGACGCGCCAGCGGTCCACGAGCTCGCCGTCGCGGACCACGGCGACGTCGTCGACGAGGTTCACCGCCACGCAGACGTGATTGGGGATCACCCGCAGCCGCTCGCCCAGCGCGGGGAGGTCGCCGTCGGCGGGCCAGACCACGGTGGCGTGGTGCTCGGACAGCGCCGTGATGCGGGCCTCGGGGTGGTCGATGAGCCGGCCGAAGCCCGTCGCCCAGGCGGGCCGGTCGCCGCCGAGGACCTTGCTGCCCGCGTCCACGACCACCCGGCGGGGTGTGGCCCCGTCCCCTTCGTGCCGACTGACCACGGTGGCCGCGACCGTCAGGGCGATGTCCTCGACGGCGCACCGGCCGAGTTCCCACTGCTGGGCGTCGCCGAACACGTAGACGCCCGGCCGTGCTTCGGTGATGGCCGAGGTCCCGGTCAGTTCCGCGGTGGGCGTGGAGCCGCCGCTCACCCGGGTGACCTCGAAGCCCGCGGCGGTGAGCGCCTCGGCGGCCTCGCCGAGGGCCTGTTCCTCCTGCGCGGCGGCCTTGGCGGGCATCTGCGGTGCGTAGCCGTGGCCGGGGAAGGTGAACACGCCGGCGACGCGGAGTCCGGCGCGGGCCGCCGCCCCGGCCACCTCCACGGCCTGGGCGGGGCTGACGCCGCTGCGGTGGTGTCCGCTGTCGATCTCCACCAGGACCTCGATCCCGCCGGCCGCGTCCCCGAGGTGGCGGCCCGCCGTCTCGGCCGCTTCGACGGAGTCCGTCCCGATCGCGATCCTGGCCGTCGTGGCGAGCCGGCGCAGCCGTTCCGCCTGCCGGGGCCCGATCCAGAGCGGGTAGGCGATGAAGAGGTCGGTGGCGCCGTGCTCGGCGAAGACCTCGGCTTCGCCGATGGTCGCCACCGTCAGTCCGACCGCCCCGGCCGCGAACTGCCGCGCGGCGATCTCCGGCATCTTGTGGGTCTTGGCGTGCGGACGCAGCCGCAGGCCCTTGGCGCGGAGCGCGGCCGCCATGCGCTCGATGTTCCGCTCCAGCACGTCCAGGTCGACCATGACGTCCGGGGTGTCGACCTCCACCGGGATTCTGGGCATCTGCTTCCTTTCGGCTCGAATCGCGCCCCCATTCTCGCCCTGGCAAAGATCGGCCCGGGCACACACCCCCCCCCGGGGCCGGGACGCCCACGGGCCCGGGACGCCGGCGACCCGCCCGTCCCCGTGGCGGGGCGGGCGGGCCGGCGGTGTCCTGCGGCCGCGGCGGGCGGCCCGTTACTGCGGCGTCACGTAGGCGCCGGAGATGCCGCCGTCGACGAGGAAGGTGTTGGCGGTCATGAAGGACGAGTCGTCGGAGGCGAGGAAGGCGACCGCGGCGGCGATCTCCTCGGGTTCGGCGAAGCGGCCGAGCGGGATGTGGACCAGGCGGCGGGCGGCCCGCTCCGGGTCCTTGGCGAACAGTTCCTGCAGCAGCGGGGTGTTGACCGGGCCGGGGCAGAGCGCGTTGACGCGGATGCCCTCGCGGGCGAACTGCACGCCCAGCTCGCGGGACATGGCCAGCACGCCGCCCTTGGAGGCGCTGTAGGAGATCTGGGAGGTGGCGGCGCCCATGACGGCGACGAAGGAGGCGGTGTTGATGATCGAGCCCTTGCCCTGGCGCTGCATGTGCGGGATCGCGTACTTGCAGCACAGGTAGACGCTGGTCAGGTTGACCTCCTGGACCCGCTTCCAGGCGTCCAGGCCGGTGGTGAGGATGGAGTCGTCGTCGGGTGGGGAGATGCCGGCGTTGTTGAAGGTGATGTCGAGCCGGCCGTACTCGTCGACGGCCCGCTGGAAGAGGCCGCGCACCGCGTCCTCGTCGGTGACGTCGGCCTGGATGAACAGGCCGCCGACCTCGTTCGCGGCCTTGGCGCCGGTCTCCGCGTCGAGGTCGACGCAGACCACCTTGGCGCCCTCGGCGGCGAAGCGGCGGGCGGTCGCCAGGCCGATGCCGCTGCCCGCGCCGGTGATGACGGCCACCCGGCCGTCGAGTCGCTGGGTCATGGTGATCATTCCTCCGTGGAGATGAAGACGTTCTTGGTCTGGGTGAAGGCGTCGAGGGCGTCCGGGCCGAGTTCGCGGCCGAGGCCGGACTGCTTGAACCCGCCGAAGGGCGTGGTGTAGCGCACCGAGGAGTGCGAGTTGACGGAGAGGTTGCCGGCGTCGACGCCGCGCGAGACCCGCAGGGCGCGGCCGACGTCCCTGGTCCAGATGGAGCCGGACAGTCCGTACTCGGTGGCGTTGGCGATGCGCAGGGCGTCCTGTTCGTCGCGGAACGGGACGACGGTGACGACGGGGCCGAAGATCTCCTCGGTGAAGGCGGGGTCGTCGTGCCGTACGGGCGCGAGCACGGTCGGCGGGTACCAGAAGCCGGGCCCGTCGGGGGCGGTGCCGCGGATGGCGACGGCGGCCCCGTCCGGGACGTAGGCGGAGACCCGGGCCCGGTGGGCGGCGGAGATCAGCGGGCCCATCTCGGTCTTCTCGTCGGCCGGGTCGCCGACCCGCACGCCGCGCACGGCGGGCTCCAGGAGTGCCAGGAAGTCGTCGAGGACGGATGCCTCGACCAGGATCCGGGAGCGGGCGCAGCAGTCCTGGCCGGCGTTGTCGAAGACGGCGTAGGGCGCGGTCGCGGCAGCCTTGGCGAGGTCGGCGTCGGCGAAGACGATGTTGGCGCTCTTGCCGCCGAGTTCGAGGGTGACGGGCTTCACCTGGGCGGCGCAGCCCGCCATGATCTCCTTGCCGACCCGGGTCGAACCGGTGAACACGACCTTGCGCACGTCGGGGTGGGTGACGAAGCGCCGGCCGACGACCGGGCCGCGGCCGGGCAGGACCTGCAGCACGCCTTCCGGGATCCCGGCTTCCAGGGCGAGTTCGCCGAGGCGCAGGGCGGTGAGCGGGGTGAGTTCGGCGGGTTTGACGATGACGGTGTTGCCGGCGGCCAGCGCCGGGGCGAGGGCCCAGGCGGCGATCGGCATGGGGAAGTTCCACGGCACGATGACGCCGACCACGCCGATCGGTTCCTGGAAGGTGACGTCGATGCCGCCGGCGACGGGGATCTGTCGGCCGAACAGCCGCTCGGGCGCGGCGGCGTAGTACTCGATGACGTCCCGCGCGTTGCCCGCCTCCCAGCGGGCGTTGCCGATGGTGTGGCCGGCGTTGGCGACTTCCAGGGCGGCGAGGTGCTCGCGGTCGGCGTCGACGGCGGCGGCGAAGGCGCGCAGCAGCCGGGCCCGGTCGGCGGGGGCGACCCGGCGCCAGGTGTCGAAGGCGGTGCGGGCGCGGGCGACGGCGGCGTCGGTCTCGGCGAGGCCGGCCAGTTCGACGGTGGTGATCACCTCCTCGGTGGCGGGGTTGACGACCTCGTGGAGGTCCGGTTCGGTCATGGAGCTGTCTCCCTGTGCGTGGAGGTGGTCTGGCCGGCGGCGACCAGGGCCTGGAAGAGGCGCAGGTCCTCGGGGTTCGCCTCGGGGTGCCACTGGACGCCCAACGCGAAGCGTTGGCCCGTGAGTTCGATCCCTTCGACGGTGCCGTCGGCGCTGCGGGCGGTGACCTGCAGGCCGGCGCCGAGCCGGTCGACGGCCTGGTGGTGGTAGCAGGAGACCTCGGCGGTCGGCCCGAGGAGGTCGGCGAGCCGGCTGCCCGCCACCAGGGTGACCCGGTGGCGGACGTAGCGGGCGGGGACGATCTGGTGGTTGCCGTCGGGCAGGTGCTGCAGGAGGGTGCCGCCGAGTTCGACGTTGAGCAGCTGCATGCCGCGGCAGACGCCGAGCACCGGCAGGTCGCGGGTGAGGGCGGTGTGCAGGAGCAGGCTCTCCCAGCCGTCGCGGGCGTGGTGCGGCGGGCCGGTGCGCGGGTCGGCGTCCGCCGCGTACCGGGCCGGGTCGATGTCCGGTCCGCCGGCGAGGACGAGTCCGTCCAGGGCGTCGAGCAGGTGGTCGGCGCCGCCGGGTTGCGGTGGCAGCAGCACCGGGGTGCCGCCGGCGCGGACGACGGCGTCGACGTACGTCTGGGGCACGAGGGAGGCGCGCTGGTTCCAAACGGACCAGGCGGCGTCGTCCTGGTAGCTGGTGATGCCGATCAGCGGTCGTCGGCGGTCGTCGCGCGTCACAGCCGCTCGAATCCGCGGCGCCGTTCCCAGTCGGTCACCGCCCTTTCGTAGGAGGCCAGTTCGGTGCGTCCGGCGTGGGTGTAGTGCCGGACGACGTCCTTGCCGAAGGCCTCGGTGGCGACGGCGCTGCGTTCGAAGGCGTCGACCGCGTCGCGCAGGGTGGCGGGCACCCGGGGCGCGGCGGAGGTGTAGGCGTTGCCGGTGGACTCCGGTTCCAGTTCGAGCTGTTGCTCGACGCCGTGCAGTCCGGCGGCGATCAGGGCGGCGACCGCGAGGTACGGGTTGACGTCTCCGCCGGGGACGCGGTTCTCGAAGCGCAGCGACTGGCCGTGGCCGACGACGCGCAGGGCGCAGGTGCGGTTGTCGCGGCCCCAGGCGATGGCGGTGGGCGCGAAGCTGCCGGGCACGTAGCGCTTGTAGGAGTTGACGGTGGGGGCGAGCAGCAGGGCGAAGTCGGCGAGGCAGGCGAGCTGTCCGGCGAGGAAGTGCTCCATGGTGCGGGAGAAGCCGTGCGGGCGGTCTCCGGCGAACACCGGGGTGCCCTGGTCGTCGCGCAGGCTCAGGTGGATGTGGCAGGAGTTGCCCTCGCGTTCGTCGTACTTCGCCATGAACGTGAGGCTGCAGCCCTCCTGGGCGGCGATCTCCTTGGCGCCGGTCTTGTAGACGGCGTGGTCGTCGCAGGTGGTGAGGGCGTCGGCGTACTTGAAGGCGATCTCGTGCTGGCCGAGGTTGCACTCGCCCTTGGCGGACTCGACGGTGAGGCCGGCGCCGGCCATGCCGTTGCGCAGCCGGCGCAGCAGGGGCTCGATCCGGCCGGTGCCGAGGATGGAGTAGTCCACGTTGTACTGGTTGGCCGGGGTGAGCCGGGCGTAGTCCTTGTCCCAGGCCTGTTCGTAGCTGTCCCGGAAGACGATGAACTCCAGCTCGGTGGCGGCGTGGGCCTGCCAGCCGTAGCCGGCCAGCCGGTCGAGCTGGCGCTGCAGGATCTGGCGCGGCGAGACGGCGACGGGGCTGCCGTCGTGGTGGACGACGTCGCACTGGACCATGACGGTGGCGGGGTGCCAGGGGATGGTCCGCAGGGTGGCGAGGTCGGGGCGCAGCGTCAGGTCGCCGTAGCCGTTCTCCCAGGAGGAGACCTCGTACCCGTCGACGGTGTTCATGTCGACGTCGACGGCCAGCAGGTAGCCGCAGCCCTCCGCGGCGCCGGGCACGACGTCGTCGAGGAAGTACTCGGCGGCGACGCGTTTGCCCTGGAGGCGTCCCTGCATGTCGGTCATGGCGAGCACGACGGTGTCGACGGATCCGTCGGCGACGCGGGTGCGCAGCTCGTCGAGGGTGAGCCGGGGGCTGGTCATCGGACCTCCAGTTCGGTGTCCAGTGCGTCGGGGTCGGACGGTGCGCCGTGGACGTGCGGCCCGGTGAACCAGTGCCGGGCGGAGGCCAGCCACCAGATGCCGGCGAAGCCGACCACGATGGCCACGGCGACCGGGGTGTAGTTGAAGCTGTCGACGGTGATCGGGCTGGCGGTGGGGAGCATGAACAGGACGGTGATCACCGCGGTCCAGGCGACCGCGACGATGCCGATCGGCCGGCTCCACCGTCCCAGGTGCCAGGGGCCGCGTGTGAAGGCCTCGCCCTGGCGCAGTCGCAGGTACACCGGGATGACGTAGGAGATGTAGAGGCCGATGACGGAGATGGAGGTCACGGCGGTGTAGGCGGTGGTGTTCCAGAGCGCGGGCAGTCCGAGCAGCAGCGCGCCGCCGGTGGCGAGCCAGACCGCGTTGGTCGGGGTCTGGGTGCGCGGGTCGATGCGGTGCCACAGGCGGGAGCCGGGCAGTGCGCCGTCCCGGGAGAAGGCGTAGATCATGCGGGAGTTGGCGGTGACGGAGGCCATGCCGCAGAAGAACTGGGCGCCGATGACGATCAGCAGCAGGACTTCGGCTCCGCCGGCGCCGATCGCGTCGATGAAGATCTGCGCGGGCGGGACCTGGGTGTCGCTGTTGAGCGCGCCGTCGTAGTCGCGGATCGCGAAGGTGATGCCGAGCAGCAGGATCCAGCCCGCCGCCAGGGAGACGGTGATGGCGTTGACGATGCCGCGGGGGCCGGAGCGGGCGGCGTCGTGGGTCTCCTCGGTCATGTGCGCGGAGGCGTCGTAGCCGGTGAGGGTGTACTGGGCCATCAGCAGGCCGAGCATCGCCACGTAGAACTGGTTGTGGAAGCCGGTCCCGTTGACGAACTCGGTGAGGACGAACGAGGCCGAGGCGTGCTGGTCGGGGAGCACGGCGAGGGCGCCGACGATGATCGCGACGCCGATCAGGTGCCACCACACGGACACGCTGTTGAGGACGGCGACCAGGCGCACCCCCAGGGTGTTGAGCAGGCCGTGCGCCAGCAGGATGACGGCGAAGATCTCCATGGTGTGCGCGGGGCTGGCCTCGATGCCGAAGCGCAGCGTGAGGAAGGCGTTGGTGAAGAAGGCGGCGCCGAAGTCGACGCCGGCGGTCACCGCGACCTGGCCGAGGAAGTTGAACCAGCCGGTGAACCAGCTCCAGGCCGGTCCGCGGCTGCGGCTCAGCTTGGCCGCCCAGTAGTAGAGCCCGCCGGCCGTCGGGTAGCTGGAGCAGATCTCGGCCATCGCCAGCCCGACGCAGAGCGTCAGCAGGCCGACCACCGGCCAGCCCCAGATGATCAGGACCGGGCCGCCGGTCTTCATCCCCGTCCCGTACAAGGTCAGGCAGCCGGAGAGGATCGAGACGATGGAGAAGGAGACGGCGAAGTTGGAGAAGCCCGACATCGAGCGGGCCAGTTCCTGGGTGTAGCCCAGCTCGCGGAGCCGTTGTTCGTCGGCGGAAACGGGGGCGGTGTCCGCCGGAAACGGCTCGGGGGCAGGGTGGTCGGGTGAGCGTGCGTCGGTCATGGGCACCCCTGGGGGTTGAGGGTGTGCCGGGGAGCACGCGGCCACGACGGCGTGGCACGGGTCGCCCCCGGCGGGTTCGACGGTCTGACGGCTCTTCAATGGTCTGGAATCAGTCCATTGGGTGGGTGAGCAGCATCGTTCCGGCTGCATCGGGGCCGCGTCAAGAGCGACGGGGGAACACGTCCGGGAAACCCGTTCGTAGGTACGATTCCGGCGTGGACGTGGACGAAACGCGTGAGCGGGCCCGGCTCGACTGGCAGGCCGGGGCGATCTTCCGCCCGGTCCGGACCGGCAACGCCTTCGAGGAGACCGTCGAACGGCTGCTCCAGGCGATCAAGCTCGGCGTCTTCGGCTTCGGCGACCGGCTGCCCGCCGAACGGGACCTCGCCACCCGCCTCGGCGTCAGCCGGGAGACCCTGCGCGAGGCCCTGCGCACCCTGCAGCAGGCCGGCTGCGTCGAACCCCGCCGCGGCCGCTACGGCGGCACCTTCGTCACCTACCTGATGCCCGCACCGGACGTCGCCGACCTGCGCCGCGCGGCCCGCGACCTCGGCGGCGCGCTGGAGGACGCGCTGACCTACCGCCAGGTACTGGAGACCGGCGCCGCCGAGGCCGCCGCCCGCCATCCCCTCACCCCCGACCAGCGCGCCCACCTGGAGAGCCGGCTGGCCGAACTGGAGGAGGCGCCTCCGGAGCAGTACCGCCAGCTCGACTCGCGCTTCCACCTCGCCATCGGCGAACTCACCGGCTCCCCCACCCTCGCCGCCGCCATCGCCGAGGCCAGGATGCGCCTCAACGACCTGCTCAACGCCATCCCCATGCTGGACCGCAACATCGAACACGCCGCCGAGCAGCACCGGGCGATGGTCCGGGCCATCCTCGACGGCGACGGCGACGCCGCCCGCCGGGCCACCGAGGAACACCTCGCCGCGACCGCCGCACTGCTGCGGGGCTTCCTGGCCTGAGACCTCCCGGGACTCGCGGGGAATCGCCGGGGCTCCCGACCGACATCGTTCAAGTAATCAACGGACTCCGGCTTAAGAGCCGCTTATGGTGACAGACATTGACGTGTCCGGGTCCGGGCGGGAGGGTGATGGGCAGCCGGCGCAGCGCGCGCCCGCGGCCCTCCCCCCACGTCCCCCACCGCCCCCGGAGCCCCCGTGATCACTCGCAGGACCCTGCTCGGCGCCTCCGTCGCGGCCCTGACCGCGCCCGCGCTGTTCGCCCTGTCCCAGTCCGCCGACGGCAGCACCACCCCGCAGCGGCTCGACGTCGACCTCGTCAACACCGTGTCGTCCCAGCCGGTCTACGCCTACGTCCTCGGCCTCGACCCGGCCCAGGGCAACAGCTGGGCCTTCCTGCGCTCCGACGGCAGCACGCTCTACCACCCGCCCTCCCCCGGTGCCCCCGGCGCCCCGCTCGGCGCCGACTGCGCCATCGCCCTGGGCGCGCCCGGCGACACCCCGCGGCGGATCCACCTTCCGTACCTCTCCAGCGGCCGGATCTACTTCTCCGTCGGCCGCGAACTGACCTTCCTGATCAACCCGGGCCCGGGCATCGCGCTGCCCTCGGTGAGCAACCCCACCGACCCCAACATCGCCACCGCCTACGGGTTCTGCGAATTCACCTACGGGCCCGACCAGTTGTACGCCAACATCAGCTACGTCGACTTCGCCGCCGTCCCGATCGCCTTCGACCTCACCGCCGGCAGCGGGCGGCAGAGCGTCAGCGGACTGCCCGTCGGCGGCCTGGAGTCCGCCGCGGACGCGCTGCGCACCCAGGCCGCCGCCGACGGCGGCGACTGGGCCCGACTGATCGTCCCGGACTCCGCCGGCCGGACCCTGCGCATCCTCAGCCCCAACACGGCGATCAGCGCCAACCCGTCGCTGTTCGACGGCTACCTGGACAGCTACCTCACCGCCGTGTGGCAGAAGTACCGGAGCACCGACCTGGTGATCGACACCCAGGCCGGCTGGGGCACCGTCACCGGCCGGGTCGGCAACGGCGTGCTCGCCTTCCCCGGCGTCGGCGGCTTCGCCAAACCCTCCACCGCCGCCGTCTTCAACTGCAGTTCGGCGCCGTTCACCACCGGCAACGACCTGATGGGCAACCTGAGCGCACGGCTCGCCGCCGCCCTCAACCGCACCACCCTGCTGGACGACCCGCACCAGCCCGACGGCGAGAACCCGGCCGCCTTCTACACCGCCGCGCGCACCAACCACTACGCCCGCGTCCTGCACGCCACCAACCCCGACCACCTCGGGTACGCGTTCCCGTACGACGACGTCCACCCGGCCGGCGTCGACTTCGAGGGCAAGGTGCAGTCGGCGAACCCGACGCTGCTGTCCGTCACCGTCGGAGGCGCCCAGGGCCCGGTCGGCCCCGGGCCGTCACCCCAACCCGGCGGCGGTACCAGCGCCTTCGCCACCATCCGGGCCGAGTCCCACAGTTCGCAGTCCGGCACCGCGCTGGAGACCTGCGGCGACACCGGCGGCGGCCGCGACGTCGGCTGGATCGCGAACGGCGACTGGCTCGCCTACACCGGCGTGGACTTCGGCAGCTCCGGCGCGACCCGCTTCCAGGCCCGCGTCGCCTCCGGCGCCGCACCCGGCGTCAGCGGACTCGTCCAGGTACGGCTGGACAGCCCGACCGCCGCACCGGTCGGCAGCTTCGCCGTCGGCACCACCGGCGGCTGGCAGACCTGGCGGACGGTGCCCGCCGACATCGCCCGGACCACCGGCACGCACACCGTGTACCTCACCTTCGCCAGCGGGCAGAGCGCCGACTTCGTCAACCTCAACTGGTTCACGTTCGGCTGATCAGCACGGGCCCGGCCGGTCCGGGTCCGTCCGGCTCGGTCCCGCCGAACCGGACGGCCCCGGACCGGCCGCCACAGGCGGTCCTCCATCCTGACGGCCGCCGGCGCGTCCCCCTCGCGGGCCGGGCCAACGGCACCACGCGGCACGCCTTCGTCCACGGCCTGCTCCACGAACACGAGCGGCACACCGCCGACGCGGCGCAGCGACGGCTGCCGGAGCTGCGCCGCCGCGCGGACCGGCGCAAGCTCACCCGGCTGCCCCGAGCACCGTCGTCCGGCCCCCGCGGCCCTCGGCACCTCCGAACACCCCCCGCAACCCCACGGACGACCGTCGACCGGTTGCCCGCCGCGCAGGCGGGCAGCGGGCGGACAATGGACCCCCACCCGGTTTCGGGCCGGGACCGGATGCGCGCTGAGGACGGGATGTGGTCGTGGTGGCAGGGGATGCGGCCCGCTGGATGCTGACGTTCCCCGGACCCGTGGGGTCCCACGGCGAGCAGGACACGGTGGTGGTGGAGCGCCAGGCCGGGCACGGGCCCCACGGGCACCCGGTCTACACGGACACGGACCGAAGGGTGCGGGTCGAGATCGACGGGGAGGGCCTGGTCCACGTCCTGGAGTGCCTGGACCGGCCGGTGCCGGACACCCCGGTCCATGCCCACCCCTTGCGCTGACCGGGCCGCGGGTCGCGGCCGCGCCCGGCCTGCCGGGGCGCGGCCCCTCAAGCCGGGTGAACGCCCGCGACCCGCGGCCCGTACTGAGGGGTGCGCCGCCCGCAGGACCACCGCACCGGGGCCGGCGCCCCCCAGAAGGAGCCCCTCTCATGCGACGTCTCGCCTGGGCAGCGGCACTGCTGCCCGCACTCGCCCTCGGAGCAGCGGCCTGCGGCAGCAGTGGTGGAGCCAAGTCCGCCCCCGCACCCGCCGCCCCCTCCCCGCCCGCCACCTCCTCACCCGCTCCCGCCAGCCAGCCGCCTGCGCAGTCCGCCGCCGGTGGGACCACGGTCGCGGTGCACGATTCGAAGCTCGGCACGATCCTGACCGACGGTCAGGGCCGCACGGTCTACCTCTTCGAGAAGGACAGCCCGAGCATGTCCGCCTGCGACGGCACCTGCGCCGTCGCCTGGCCCCCGCTGACCACCACCGGCACCCCCCAGGCGGGCAGCGGGGTCAACGCAGCCGACCTCGGCACCGTCACCCGTGCCGACCACAGCATCGAAGTGACCTACCACGGCCATCCGCTGTACTACTTCGCCGGCGACCACGGTCCCGGCGACACGAACGGCGAGGGCTCCAACGCGTTCGGCGCGGGCTGGTACGTGCTCGGCCCGAACGGCGGCAAGATCGACAACAGCTGACGGGAGCGGCCTGCACCGTTCCCCCCTGACCGGGCGCACCTCGGTCATGACCGGACGCACCTCGGCGCCCCGGGACGACTCGCGTCGTGGAACCCGGGGCGCCGAGGTGGGTGTGCGGTCAGTACGGGAGCGGACGGCCCGAGGGCGTCCGCAGATCGAGCGGTGGCCGCGGGCGTAGTGGCGCGGGGCGCTTCTTCACCGTGATCGTGGTCATCTCCGTCACCTCCTTGAGCCCGGAGGACCCACCGGGAGTCTGCCCAACCAGCGGGATTTCTACCGGATCCGGCGGCATCGGCTCGGGCGCGCGCGGGGTCACGCTCCCCACCACCGCCGGCGCCCCCGGCCGGCCGGTTCCGCCGATCGGCCGACACTCGCCGGGGCTAACCCCGGCGGCGCCGCCCCGCCGGGGCCGCAGGTGCGTGGTTGACTGGGGCCCAGCGCCCCGCGATCGGATCCACATGAGTCAACTCGACCTGGCCAGGCTTCAGTTCGCCATGACGTCGGTCTACCACTTCCTGTTCGTTCCGGTCACCATCGGCCTGGGCTTCCTGACCGCCCTGCTGCAGACCGGCTGGCACCGGACCGGCCGACCCGAACTCCTCAGGCTCACACGGTTCTTCGGCGTCCTCCTGGTGATCAACATCGCGGTGGGCGTGGTGACCGGCCTGGTGCAGGAATTCCAGTTCGGCATGGACTGGTCGCAGTACTCACGCACCGTCGGCGACGTCTTCGGCGCGCCGCTGGCGATGGAGGGCCTGGCCGCGTTCTTCCTGGAGTCGACCTTCCTCGGGCTGTGGCTGTTCGGCTGGGACCGCCTGCCACCGAGGGTGCACCTGGCGACGATCTGGGCCGTGGCCGTCGGCGGGGTGCTGTCCGCGGCCTTCATCATGGCGGCCAACTCCTGGATGCAGCACCCGGTCGGCTACACGATCGACCCGTCCACCGGCCGGCCCGTCCTCGACGACGTGTGGGCGCTGTTCACCAACCCGGTGTTCCTGCGCGGGTACCTGCACGTGGTCCTCGCCTCGGTGGTCACCGGGTGCGCGGTGATGCTCGCGGTCTCCGCCTGGCAGCTGCGCAAGGGATCGTCCCCGCTCGCCTTCCAAGCGACCGCCAAGCTGGCCCTGGTCGTCATGGTCCCGGTGCTCCTGGTCGCGATGCTGGTCGGCAGCGAACTCGGCGTCACCGAGGGCAAGTACCAGCCGATGAAGATCGCCGGCGCCGAGGCCCAGTGGGACACCTGCCAGCCCTGCTCGTTCTCGCTGTTCCAGATCGGCGGGGGCAAGAACGACATGACGCCGACCCGCATCCTCGCCGTCCCGCACCTGCTCTCCCTGCTGGCCACCAACCACTGGAACGGGCAGGTCCTGGGCCTCAACGCCGTCCAGGCCCAGTACGAGCAGCAGTACGGGCCCGGCAACTACGTCCCGAACATCTTCATCCAGTACTGGTCGATGCGGGTGATGGCCTACCTCGCCGTCGTGCTGCTCCTCGTCGGGTTGTGGGGCCTGTGGCTGCTGTGGCGCAAGCGGCTCGGCACCGCGCACCGGTTCCAGCGGGTGGCGGTCTGGGCCTCGGTGCTGCCGTTCCTGATGAACACCGCCGGCTGGCTGCTCACCGAGAACGGCCGCCAGCCGTGGATCGTCCAGGGCATCCAGCTCACCCGCAACGGCGTCTCGCCGTCGGTGAGCACCACCACGGTCGCCATCAGCATCCTGGTGTTCCTCCTGCTCTACGCGGCGCTCGCGATCGTCGAGGCCGTCCTGATCACCCGGTACGCCCGCAAGGAGCTGTCCCCGCCGCCCGCCGAGGACGCCCCGGTCCCGGCCCTGAGCTACTGAGGCCCCTCGATGGCGCTCGCCACGTTCTGGTTCATCGTCACCGCCGTCCTGTGGACCGGCTTCTTCGTCCTGGAGGGCTTCGACCTCGGCGTCGGCATGCTGCACACCGTCGTCGCCCGCGACGAACCCGGCAGACGGGCGGCGATCAACACCATCGGCCCGCTCTGGGACGGCAACGAGGTGTGGCTGATCGTCGCCGCCGCCGCGATGTTCGCCGCCTTCCCCGACTGGTACGCCACCGTGTTCTCCGGGCTCTACCTGGTGATGATCCTGCTCCTGGTCGGACTCATCGTGCGCGGCGTCTCGTTCGAGTTCCGCGGCAAGGTCGACGGCGTGCGCTGGCGCCGCACCTGGGACACCCTGCTCACCGCCGGCAGCCTGCTGGTGCCGCTGCTGATCGGGATCGCCCTCGGCGACCTGCTGCACGGCCTGCCGATCGACCAGAACCACGAGTTCACCGGCTCCTTCGGCGACCTGTTCTCCGGGTACTCGGTGTTCGCCGGCCTCACCCTCGTGCTGCTCTGCCTGCTGCACGGCGCGACGTTCATCGCCCTCAAGACCACCGGCGCGGTGCAGGCCCGGGCCAAGCTCCTGGCCCGCCGGACCGCACCGGCGACCGCCCTCGCCGTGCTGGCCTTCCTGCCGTGGACCCACTCCACCGCGGGCAAGGGCGTCCTGCCGGACATCCTCGAACTCGTCGCCGTCCTCGCGGTGGTCTCCGCCGCCTGGCTGACCGTCGGACGGCACGACGGCTGGGCGTTCGTCGCCACCGCCGTCACCATCGCGACCACCGTCCTGTCGCTCTTCGTCGACCTCTACCCCCGCCTGCTGGTCTCCAGCACTGACCCCGCGTTCGACCTGACCGTCCAGAACAGCGCCTCGGGCAACTACGCGCTGAAGGTGATGAGCGTCGTCGCCATCGTCTTCCTCCCCCTGGTGCTCGCCTACCAGGGCTGGACCTACCACGTCTTCCGGCTGCGCATCTCCGCCGAGGACTTCGGCCCGTCCCGCACCGCGGAGTGACGGGGCGGGGCGGGGCGTCGACGGTGGCCGGCCCACACTGCCCGACCCGCGGACGGCTGGAACGTCGTCCTGCAGCCGTCCGGATGCTCCGCCCAGGACCTCGACACCCTCAGGGGCATCAGCGCGGACGGCGGGTGACCGGGGGCCGGTGGGCGGCACCGGCCCCGGTGACCGGTGCCGTCACCCGAGGACCCAGGCGACCGCCGCGTCCCGGTCGTCGAGGGCGAACACCCTGGTCTCCCCGGGAGTCATCCAGCCGAAGAGGGACGTCATGTGGTGCACCCAGTCGATGTCGGTCACCACGGCGATGCGCTTCCACGCCTTGAGGTGTCCGAAGCCGACCTTGAGGTCCTGCCACAGCGCCCCGCCCGACATGCCCTGGAAGTCGCGCATGACGATCAGGAACCGGACCTCGCCGGCCTCGGCCGCGAGCTCCAGCGCCGGGAGCACCACATCGCGGTAGTCCTCCGCCGCGAGCTTCCCACTCGCCTCGAACCCGATGACCCCCGCAGGCATGCCATCCAACCGGTCGATCACGACATCTCCTCTCCGCCCCGCACGCGGAACGCCCGAGAAACCGGGACCTTCACGCCGTCGGTCGCCGTGGCCGCAGCGTAGGCCCTGACAGCCGGGACGGGCCGACGAAACGCACGGCGGACGTGACTGCGCTTCCGGGCGGCCGGGACGGCGTACGAGTCCGGCCCGGATCGGCACCCTCCGGCACCGACGGCTGCGCAGGCGACGATCCGGAACCGCGCCGGGCCGACGAACCATCACCGCATCCCCTCCGGCCAGTGCCGCTGACGGCCGGCGCACGTTCCCGCGCGCGGGAGGAGTCGACGCGCGGACGGCCCCGGGCCGTCGGTGAACGACGACCCGGGGCTGCCCGCCGGCGGTTCCGGCGCGACCGTCCGGTCGGTGGATCCCGTCGTGCCCGGCCGGCCGTCGTGGGTGCCCGGGGCGGCCGGTCAGCGGCTGCCGTCCGGGTGGTGGACGGTGAGGTCGCCGTAGGCCCGCAGGACGCCGGCCAGGTCGCCGGGTTTGCCCCGCAGCGCGGCGTCCAGGAAGGCGAGCGTGGCTGCGGCGACGACGCGCGGACTCCCGGTGCGGCCCAGGGAACCGACGATCGTGGGCACCGGCGGCAGGTACAGCGGGCCGTCCATGAACGTGAGATGGGCGGCGCCGGGGACGGTGAGCCGGTAGCTCGTCGCGGTGCCGGCGTCGAGCGCCTCGGTGAGGCGGGGCAGGTAGCGCGGATCGGTTCCCGGGGTGATCGCCTGGGTGAGGGCGAGCGTCGGCTGGTCGAGGGCGGGCGAGGCGGGGCCGTGGGGGTAGCCGTCCAGGTCGATGACGGCGTCGAACCGGCGGTCCTGCCGGGCTGCCTGCAGGGCGGCGGCACCGCCCATGGAGTGGCCGGCCACCGCGACCCGGCCGGTGTCCAGGCGCCCGGTCAGCGGGTCGGCGGCCTCGCCACGGTCGAGACCGTCCAGCCGGGTGAGGACGAAGCCGAGGTCGGCGGCCCGAACGGCCGTCCAGCCGGCCGCCAGCTCCTCGTCCTTGTCCGCGTCACCGGACGAGGAGGTCTCGCTGGTGATCGTCCGGCCGTCGGCGAGGACGACGGCGGCGGAGTCGTACGGGTGGTCGAGCGAGGCGACCACGTAGCCGTGGCTGGCCAACTCCTCCGCCCAGGCGGTGTTCTGGGTGCGCACCCCGCCCGAACCGGGCGAGAACAGCACGACCGGGAACCGCCCCCCGCCGCCGTCCACCGGAGCGTCGAACACCGACCGGCTGCGGGCCCGCGGGACACCGTCGACCAGGAAGCCCGGCAGGCCGACCCCGCGGGCGAGGGCCTCGGAGACGGTGCGCGCCTCCTGCTCCGTCCGTCCGAGGTACCGGGCCCGCTGCGCGCCCGCGGGGCTCTTCTGCGCCGGGTACCAGAGCTGGACCACGACCGTGCGCCGGTCGTCCGGATCGGCGGTGAAGGTCTCGGGGCGGCCCGGATCCGTCCACTGCAGCACCCGGGTGCCGACCGCGAACTCGCCCGACGGCTCGGGGAACACGGGCACGGGAAAGGCCCAGGCGGCCACCGGGCCCGTGGCGATCAGGCCGACGCAGGCCACCGATCCCGGCAGCGCCAGCCACCAGCGGGCCCGCCACGCCGGCCGGCCGGAGCGGCGTCGTAGCAGCGGGGAGAGGGCGAACGGCAGCGCGAGGGCGGCGCCCGCCAGGACCGGCAGCATCTGCCAGCGGATCCCCGCCACCGCGAGCACGATCGCGGACAGTACGAGAACCGCCCCCGCCGCGATCGTGACGCGTGGACGGGCGGCGGGGGGAAGCCAGCGCGCCACCACCAGCGCGGCGGCACCCAACAGGGCGAGGACTTCCAGGGGGGACATCTGCGGTCCCGTGATGATCTCGGTCACGTGGCCATGCTCGGCGCCGGGCGTGCACGGCCACATCGCTCCCGGGTCGCCGTCGTCTGCAACCGGGGTCGCAATCCGCGGCGGTCCCCGTGCGACCGGGGCAGCGATCGAGCACACCGGATCAGCGTCCGCCCTGCGACCACGGGAGGTAGCGGCCTCCTCCTCAGGTCGCATTCCGGCGTGGTGCCGTCAGACGGTGGGGTCATGTGCTCCGCGGGGCCCGGGGTCTACCGTGACAGGGCCGCGGGACGGGCCCAGCAGCGGGACGGGCCGAGCAGCGGTACGGGCCGAGCAGCGGTACGGGCCGAGCAGCGGCAGGTGCCGGGCGGCGCGACGCGTACGCGCCCGACTCGACTCGGATCCGGCTGTACGCAGTGTGTCGGCCCCGGCTGGGGTCGGCATGACGCCGAATCGACAGGGACGTGTGATGACCGAGGCGGCCGCGGAACCCGGCCATGCCCACCGGGCAGGCCGACCGGACCGGGACCGGGTGCAGGCCCGGGTACAGGACCGGGTGCAGGGCCGGGTACGCCGCCTGGACCGGGCCCGGTGGGCGGGGACCGCGTCACGGCCGACGAGCCACGCCGGCAGTCCGGCCGCCGCACGCGCGGCGCGGCTGGTGACGGCCGCCGGGCGCCGGAGTTCCCGGCTGCCGCCCGTGCTGTGGGACTCGCTGCTGCCGGTGCTCCTCCTGCTCAACGTCATGACCACGCGCGTGCCGCACGAGCTGCCGGTGGCCGTGGCCCTCACCGCCGCCCTCGCGGTGCCCCTGCTGTGGCGGCGCCGGGCCCCGCTCGCGGTGTTCGGCGCCGTGGCCGCCGCCGCCCTCGTCCAGTGGCTGACGGACGTCCAACTGCCCTCGGACGTCGCCCTGTTGGTGGCCCTCTACACGGTGGCCGCACACACCGGCCGGCGCGGCGCACTCGTCGCCGGTGCCGTCGTGGAGGCAGGGGTCCTGCTGGCCTGCCTGCGCTGGGCACCGGAAGGCGCGTTCCTGACCCCCTTCGTCGCGGTCACCGCGATGACCGTCGCCGCCGCCGTCCTCGGGGTGAACGCGCGCACCACCCGCGCCTACCTGGCCGCCCTGGTGGAACGGGCCGCACGCCTGGAGCGGGAACAGGAACAGCAGGCCCGACTGGCCGTCGCCGAGGAACGGACACGTATCGCCCGGGAGATGCACGACATCGTCACCCACAACCTGTCCGTCATGGTCGCGCTCACCGACGCCGCCGTCTACGCGCAGCACCGGTCACCCGACAGGGCCACCGCCGCGATGCTCCAGATCTCCGAGACGGGCCGCCAGGCCCTCACCGACATGCGGCGCTCGTTGGGCATCCTGCGGACCGACGAACCGGACGCGCAGCGCCACCCGCTGCCCGGCATCGCCCAACTGGAGGCCCTCGCCGACCAGATGTGCGCCGCCGGGCTGCCGACCCGGCTCGACGTCCACGGCGGCCACGCCCACGTGCCCGCCACCGCACAACTCACCGTCTACCGCCTGGTGCAGGAAGCCCTGACCAACACCCTCAAGCACGCCCCCACCGGCACGCGCGCGACGGTCCGGATCCACTGCTCGACCGGGACCCTCACCGTGGACGTCACCGACGACGGCCCCTGCCCGCCACCCCCCGGCACCGCACCGTCCGGCCACGGCATCCCCGGCATGCGCGAACGCTCGGCCGCCTACGGGGGGACGTTGCGCGCCGGACCGCTACCGGGCGGCGGCTGGGAAGTCCACACCCGCCTCCTCCTCGACAACAGCGGAGCGGCGTCCGCATGACGATCCGCATCCTGATCGCCGACGACGAGGCGCTGCTGCGCATGGCCTTCGGCACCGTCCTGGAGGCCCAGCCCGACATGACACCGGTCGGCGAAGCCGCGGACGGCGGCCAGGCCGTACGCCTCGCCCGGGAACTGCGCCCCGACGTCGTCCTGATGGACGTCCGGATGCCCGGGACCGACGGAATCGAGGCGACCCGGCAGATCGTCAGAACCGCCCCGCGGAGCCGCGTACTGATCCTCACCACCTTCGACCTGGACGAATACGCCTTCGCCGGACTCGGCGCCGGAGCCTCGGGCTTCCTGCTGAAGAACACCAGGCCCGAGGAACTGCTCACCGCGATCCGCAACGTCGCCGCGGGCGACGCGGTGCTCTCCCCCCGGATCACCCGCCGCCTCCTGGAGGACCTCCGCCCGCACATCCCCGTCGGCGCCGGCGACGGCCCCGACGAGCGGCTGGGCCGGCTCAGCGCCCGTGAACGCGACGTACTCGTCCAGGTCGGCCGCGGCCTGTCCAACACCGAGATCGCGGCCACCCTGCACCTCGCCGAGGCGACCGTGAAGTCCCACCTGGGGCGGATCCTGCACAAGCTCGAACTCCGCGACCGGATCCAGGCCGTGGTCTTCGCCTACGAGAACCGCCTCGTCCGCCCGGCATGAGCGGGCTCCGCCGGAGCCGACGGCCATGTCCTCGGCCCGGGTGCCGACGCGCCGCACCGTCGGGTACCGGATCACCCCGCACCCCGCCGGGCACGGCACCGGGCACGGCGCCGCACCGGGCCCGTACCGCCGGGTCGCGGACCGAGCGACCGCGCTGCGGCACCGGTTCCGCCGCCCGCGCATCCGCGGGGAGATCCGCGACGACAGCCGTCAGGCGTTCGTCACCCTCGGCTGCGCCGTCATCTGCCGGCGACGGCTGCGCACCGCACCCTGCCGGGAGCACGGGCGGGCGATGCGCCGCGGGGACGGCCTGTTCGATGCGTCAGAACGCATACGTGGCAGTCGGGCCCGCGCGGTCTCACATCCGGGATCTCAGCACGTCGACCTCACAGCCCGGCGCGTAGGGGTCGAAGCCGTGCTCGGTCAGCCAGCGCACCACCAGCAGGCTTCGCAACGACCACCACGCGTGGATCACGTCGAGGTCGACGTCGGTGCCGTAGCCGGCGATGACGTCGCCGAGGTGCTCCTCGTGTCCGAGGGTGAAGGTGGCGAGGTCGTAGAGGGCATCGCCCTGGCCCGCCTCGGACCAGTCGATGATGCCCGTGACCTCGTCGCCGTCGACGAAGACATGCGCGATCTGCAGGTCGCCGTGCGTGAAGGCCGGAGTCCACGGCCGGAGCGCGGCCTCGGCGACCTGACGGTTGCGGGTGACCAGGTCGGCGGGCAGGAGGCCGTTCGTCACGAGCACCTCGCACTCGTCGTCGAGTTCCGCCGCCAGCGCGACGATGCTCCGGCCGGCCCGTCCCGGCCGGGCCGGCAACGGCGCGTCATGCAGCCTCCGGATGGCGGTGCCCGCCGCGGCCCACGCCGCCGGCGACCCGGTCGACGGCCCGCCGAGGCGCCCGAGCGTCGTCCCCGGGAGCGCGGCCAGCGCGAGCACGGGCGGCCTGCACCACAGGACCTCCGGGGTCGGGACCGGCGCGAGGGACATCGCCTCGACCTCGACGTCGATGCGCGCCTGATCGGCGTCCACCTTCAGGAACACGTCGCCGACGCGCAGAGTCACACGCTCGGCATGGGCGACGACGACTTGGACCTCATCCATGGGCGACCAGTATCCCGGGGATGACCGCCGACGTCGCCGGGTTTGTCACGTGCGAGGAGGAGTCCTCAGTGCGTGTCCACGGTTCTTCCCAGGTCAGGGGACCGGTGGACCGTCTCGGCTCGCCGTTCCACCACACGGCGACGATCCGGCGCATCCCGTCGGGTCGGCGGCCCGGTGAACCGTCCGTGTCGGGAGACCGTCAGGGTGGGTAGCGGGATTCGATCAGCCCGGCAGGAAGGGCCGAGGTGATCCGCAGCCGTACGGGTCGGAGCGTCACGGCCCGCAGCAAACGGCCTGCAGCAAACGGCCCGCAGCAAGCAGACCGCCCAGACAGGAGCAGAGCAGATGACCTCAGCGGAGACCTTCTCGGCCTTCCACGCCTCACTCGACGCCGTCGCGGGGGATGCCGGGCACCCGGCAGCAGGAGAACGGTCGGCCGTGCCGGCCTGGCTGGCGCAGGTGGCGGAGGTGCTGTTCGACGGCCTGGACGCGGACGCGGCGGCGGACTGGGCGCGCCGTGTCCGCCGGGAGGTGCGGCGGTCGGACGGCGGGGTGCCGTTCAGCGTGGTCCATGACTGGTACTGCTCCGCGGTCGGCCCGGTGCTGGCCGAGGCGACCGCGCGCCGCGGCGGGTCCGCCGTACCGCAGCAGGTCGTCCTGGCCCTGCACGCAAGGGCCTTGGGGGGCGGCCGGGTCGACGAGGGCACGTGGCGGGCGGCGCTCGAACCGGAGCTGCGGGAGCTCTTCCGGCACGCGTACCCGTACGCCGAGGCCTACGCCACGGCCGCTGCCGCCGCCGGTTCCTACGCGCTGGCCAACGGCTACGACGAGGCCGAGGCCGCCCGGTACGGCGAGACCTACGCGGAGCTCAACACCACGGCCAACGTGCGCGCCCACGCCGACGCGAACGCCCTGGCCAACGCCGCCGCCGTGGCGGCCGCGTACGCGGCGGCGGACCCGGACGCCTACGCCGAGACGTATCCGTCCGCCCGGGTCCGCGCGGTGGTGCGGGTCCACGCCGACGGGCAGGGCGAGCGCGGCGAGCGTGCCGCCTGGGCGCGGCTGGCCGACGGTCTCGCCGCCGCCCTGGCCCGGGCGGCGGCGAGGACCGAGGACGGGGCGGAGGCGAGGAAGGCGGCGCACACGGGCTGAGCCCGGACCCGGCCCCCGGTCGGCTCAGCCCTTGAGCGGTCCGCCGTCGATGGCGACCCGGCGGCCGTACCGGGTGTGCGGGTAGTAGTCGTACGTGGCGTGGTGCTGGACGCAGCGGTTGTCCCACAACACCAGCGTGTCGGGGGTCCACCGGATGCGGCAGGTCAGCATGGGCCGCTGGGCGGGCAGGGCGAACAGCAGGTCGAGCAGGGCCCGGCTCTCGTCGGCCGACAGCTGGGGGATGCGCGCGGTGTAGGCCTTGTTGACGTAGAGGATCCTGCGGTCGGTCTCGGGGTGGCGCACCACCAGCGGGTGCTCGTTCTTGGGTATCACGTACCCCGGGGGCGGGGTGTAGCCCTGGAAGGCGACGAGGCCGTCGTGGATCGCGGTCAGGCCGTCGAGCAGTTCGCGCATCGTCGGGGAGAGCATCTCGTACGCGAGGTGCATGTTGGCGAACAGGGTGTCGCCGCCGCTGCCGGGTTCGGGGACGCGGGTGATGTAGAGCATCGACCCGAGCGAGGGTTCGGCGTCGGCGGTGCCGTCGGCGTGCCAGCCGTTGCCGGCGACGTTCTCCGCCTCGGCGCTGGTGCGGATCTCCAGGACGTACGGGTCCGCGTCGACCGGGGGCGGGTTGACCGGGCGCAGTTCGCCGAAGTGCCCGGCGAAGCGCTTGTGGTCCTCGTCCGTGAGGTGCTGGTCACGGAAGACGAGGACGTGGTGGTCGAGGAACGCCCGCTTCACCTCGGCCAGTTGCTCGTCCGGCAGCTCCTGGGAGAGGTCGATGCCGGAGATCTCGGCGCCGATCACCGGGGTGACCGGGTCGACCGTGATGGTCCGGTACGGGTGGGCGGGCCTGGTGGTGACGGCCTTGACGGCGTCCAGTTCGTACTGCTCCATGGCGTGCTCCTGTGGTGGGGGGGGTCGAGGTCGTCACAGGCCGCGGGCCAGCAGATCCGCGAGGATCAGCCGGCCGAAGGCCAGGTTGCCGTGGATGGCGTCGTCGGTCTCGCAGAACTCGGGGCGCTGGAGGCCGTCCGGTCCGGTGGTGCGGGCGCGCAGGTCGACGAGTTCGACGCCGAGGGCGTCGAGCGCGCTGCGGACGGTCTCCTGCGCGGCCGTGAACACCGCCGGGTCGGACTGCTCCGGCACCCGCTGCGGCGGCAGCACGGCCAGGACCCGCAGGCCCAGGCCGAGTGCGTGGCGGTAGAAGGCCAGCGCGTCGCGGACGGTGGCACGGACGACGGCGTCGAACAGCGGCCCGGACAGGAAGCCCGGAGCGAAGCCGCCGTCGCGGTGGCGGTAGAGGCGCCAGTTCTCCCGGGTGGCGACGAAGTGCGCGCTGAGGCCGAAGGTGGACACCAGCGGGACCGTCAGACGTCCGAGGACGTCGACGTCCAGGTCGGTCAGGAAGCCCCGGTAGTACTGTTCGGCCTCGGTCTTGCGGAACACCACGTCGTGTTCGCGCGGCTCGAAGAAGTCGTCGGTGAACTCGCGGCCGGCGCCGATCGGACCGCCCTGGAAGGGGATCCGGGCGGCCTTCGCGGCCCGGCCGATCGGGCCCGCGTGCGAGTCGCCGAGCAGCAGGAACCTAGCGGGGGCGGTAGTAGTCGAGGACGGCGTCGTCACAGGTGTCCCCTCCCTTCGGCTCCGCCGCCGGGCCGGTCCGGTCCGGTCGCGGGCCGGCGGTGGGCCGCGACAGTGCGGTCATGAAGTGGCGCATGACGAAGTCGACGCCCTCGGGCGTCACTTCACGCAGGTTGCGGGCGTAGAACCGGCTCCGGAACGGGATTCCGGTGATGAGTTCGTAGGAGGGGAAGTAGTCGACGTCGTCGAGGTCCAGGGTGAGCTGCCCGGCCACCGTCCGCAGCAGCGACTTGGAGTGGGTGTTGGCGGTGAGCACGTGGTCGCCGGTCGCGGTCGCGGTCAGCGGGTGCGGGGACACGGTCAGCAGGACGCGCAGCCGCGGATTGGCCTGGCGGGCGAGTGCGACGGCCTCCGCCAGGTCCCGGTACACCTCGTCGAAGGTGAACCGGTGGAGGACGTGGCGCTCCGGGTCGAAGGTGCCGCGCACCGTACCGGGGCAGGACGGGAGGACGGTGCCGTCGGCGCGGTCCCGCCAGGCCTCGGTCAGGCCCAGGGTGAAGACGAGGCAGCCGGCCTCGGTGACGGCGTCGCGGATCGCGGCGAGGGTCGTCCCGCGGGCGGCCAGCATCTCCTCGGCCGAGGCGTGGCCGCCGGGTTCGACGGACGGGCGGTAGGGGTCGTAATAGCGGCCGTCCTCCGACCACGCCCCGGTGGGCGGGGTCGTGCGGCCGAAGGCCCAGGAGAGCCACTGCCGCAGCACCGCGGCGGTGTAGATCGTCCCGGTGCGGAACGAGTACACCCCGTAGTGGCGCGCCCGGCGCTCCTCCTCGGTCAGCCCCGGCGGGGCGGGCTCCGCGTCGTACCAGTTCATGCCCCGCTCCAGCAGGGCGCGGCCGATGTGGGCGGCGAAGCAGGACCCGGCGGTGAGGACCGGGTCGTCCTGCCCGATCTCGAACGCGGGCGTCCACAGCTCGTCGATGGCGAGCGGGTCGGGCTCGGCCACGGCGGACCGCCAGAACGAGCGCGCCGGTAGGGACTGGTAGGGGTTCACGGGGGTGGTCTCCGATGGTCGGACGGTGGTGGGGGTCGGACGGGACCGCCGGTGCGGGGAGCGCGCCGGGGTCACGGCCGGGGACGGTCGACGCCGCCCCCGGGCGGGTCGTCCGTCGCCGCGTCGATCGCCGCCGCCACGGCATGCACGTGGGGCGGGCGGACGATGCCGTAGTGCGTGGTGTCCAGCCGGTGCCAGGTGCTGGGTTCCGGCAGGTGCGGGCGCCACAGCTCCCGCTGCTCCTCCGGGGACGCCGGTACGGGCAGTCCCTCCACCGGCCGCTCGGCCAGCCACAGGTGGCTGGGGGTGGCGCTCAGCAGCGGCATCCGGTGGTCGGCCATGCTCCGCAGGTTGGCCCGGCAGCACCGCACCAGGCGGTCGGCGTAGCCCTGTGCCTCGGGGCCGGCCACCGCGGACCCGCCCTGGCTCAGCTCGTTCGCGAACACAGCCTGGAGCCGGCCCTCGTCGTAGTCCTGGAAGTGCACGCCGGCACCGGGCGGCGGCGGATCGATCAGATGGAGGCCGTGGACCGGACGGCCGATCGCCTCCGCCTGCGCCGCCATCCCCATCGCCGCCCAGGCGCCGAAGGACCAGCCGGCCAGGTGCAGCCGGTGGGTGTCGTCCGCGAAGCGCGCTCGCAGGGCGGCGGCGTAGCGGCGCGCCCGCTCGGCCAGGCTCCAGTCCGCCGTCCCCGGCCGCGCCAGCGCGGGGTCGGCGATCAGACAGACGGTCAGCCGGGGGCCCAGGGCCGACACCAGGGACCGGTAGGCCTGGATGTCGCCGCCGACGGGGTGCACCAGGCAGAGCACGTCGTCTCCGGTGCCCTGCTGCCAGACCTCGGGGACCACGTCGTCCGCACCGGCACTGCCGGCGGGCGCCGCCTCCGCCAGCCGGGTCAGGATCTCGGTGAGGGAGACCCGGTGGCTGAGCCGGGTCAGTTCAAGCTCGACGTCGAAGTGACGTTTCACCAGGCCGATCAGGTCGAGCAGGGTCAGCGAGTCGACGCCCAGGTCGTAGAGCGGGGCGTCGGGGTCGACGTGGTCGAGGTCCAGCCAGTCGCACAGCCAGTCGCCGAGCAGGACGGCCGCGCTCCCGCGAGCCGCCTCGGCCGCCGCGGTACCGCCGCCGGCGGGCACCGGCGTGGCTCCGGTGGTCCCGGTCGACGCCGTCGGCGCCGTTCCGGTGGTCCCGGTCCACGCCGTGGGCGCCGTGGTCGCGGGCGGCACGACGGCCCGGGTGGGCGCCGCGTAGAACGCGCGGGACTCGTCGAGGCCGGTGGTGGAGACCAGCACCTGCGGCAGCTGCAGTCCCACGGCCCGCGCGAACACCCGCTTGCCCTCGGCCACCGTCAGCCCGACCGACAGGTGGGCCCGGTGGCGTGCGTCGGCCGGCGGCGCGTGCAGCGCCATCCCGGCCTCGCTCCACACGTCCCAGTTCACACCCAGCCGGACCGTGGTATCGGCCTCGCCGGACCGGTACTGCGCGAAACCGTCGAGCAGGCTGTTGGCGGCCGCATAGTCGAACTGGCCGACGCCGCCCAGCTCCGCGGACATCGACGAGCAGTACACCGCCACCGACGGCCGGTAGCGCTCGATCAACTGCTCGACCAGCAGGGCGCCCTGCAGCTTGGCGGCGGAGCCGCGCCACATCGCCCCGGCGTCGCGCCGGGCGATCAGGCCGCCGTTCGCGACCCCGGCGGCGTGGACCACGCCGTCGAGGCGGCCGGTGCGCCGGCCGATGCGGGCCGCGATCTCCTCGGGCGCCGACTCGGCGAGATCGGCGTCGACCAGCTCGACCCGGTCGACCCAGGGCATCAGCTCCTCCGGCAGCCGGGGCCGCCGCGCCAGCAGCAGCACCCGCGCGGCGCCGTGCTCCAGCAGCCACGCGGCGACACTGCGGCCGATCCCGCCGGTGCCACCCAGGACCAGGTGCACGCCTCCGGCGGGCAGCCCGACGGGGCCGGGGCCGGTCGCGGAGACCGGCAGCGCGACCTGTTCCCACCAGTGGCCCCGGCGCAGGGCCAGCCGGCGCGGGAGTCCGCCCGCGGCCGCGGGCGGTGGTCCGGCCGCGGGCGGTGGACCGGCCGTCGCCGCGTCCCGGGCCGTCGCCGCGTCCGGGGCCGTCGTGGCGTCCGGGGCCGTCGTGGCGGCCCCGGCCAGCAGGGCGGCCAGCGGCGCTGCCCAGTGGGCGGGGTCGGCGTCGGGCAGGTCGATCCAGTGGCCGTCCGCGGCGCCCTCCTGGGACGCCACCTCGGCGGCGCCCGCCAGCAGGCCGGCCTCCGGCCGCCGGACCGGGCCGTCCACCGGCCGCGCCCCGTACGACAGCCACCACGGCCTCAGCCGCAGCGGCCCGGCGGCCTCGGCCGCGGCGCGCACCAGAGCGGCCGGAGTGTCCAGACAGGCCCAGCGGGCCCGGGCCAGGCTGTCCCGGCCGACCGGACCGCCGATGCCCAGCGGCAGCGCGTGCAGCCAGTCGATTCCGGTGTCGCCCTCGGAGCCGGTGTCGCTCTCGGAGCCGGTGCCGCCCACACCGAGGGCCGCGCCCGCACCCGCGCCCGCACCCGTCAGCGCGTCGAGGAGCCGGCCGAGCGAGGCCGGATCGGCCGGATCGACCTCGTAGACGTCCTCACCGCGCCGGGCGAACGCCCCGGCGGCGCTGACCCGCACCACCCGGGCGTAGGCGGCCTCGAAGGCGCGGACCGCGTCCGGGGGTGCCGGTCCGTCGGTGAGCAGCACCAGCAGCCGGGAGCTGCGCGCGCCGATCGCCGTGTCCGCGCGGCGCAGCCGTGCCCAGTGCGGCTGGTGCAGCCAGGCGTGCTCTGGAAGGCGCGGCGGAACGGCGGCGGCCGGACCGGTGCGGTCCGGTGCCGCTGCGGCGCGGGGGAAGTCGAACTCCGTCAGCTCGAAGGCCGGTGGCGGGAAGTCCCACGGTGCCTGCGCCGGGCCGGCGGGACGGCCGATCCGCTCGCCGGACAGCCAGGCGGCGGCCGTCTCCTCGGCGGTGAGGCCTTCGCCCGAGGCCGCCGGCCGGTACCGGGTGTCCCCCGTTCCGGTCCGGGTGTCCCCCGCTCCGGCGTCGGTGATCCGGCCCGCGTCGCGCAGCCAGGCCACGGCGGTGGAGGCGTCGGGGCAGACCGCTGCCAGCCGACGGCGGCGCGCGGGACGGCCCGCCTGGAGGTGGCGCAGCACCTGCGGGTAGGCGGCGGGACGGGCCGCCAGGTAGTCGGCGATCCGGGCGGCGTCGGCGCGCAGGCCCGCTTCGCTGCTGCCGGAGAGCACCAGGCAGGGGAGCACGGAGGTGTCCGCTGCCGCGTCGCCCGTCGTCAGGCCCGCGGCGCCCGCCTCCGGGCCGGATCCGGCTTCCTCCGCCGTCCCCGGGGCCGGCCTGTCGGCCTCCAGCACCACATGGGCGTTGGTGCCGCCGATCCCGAAGCTGCTGACCGCCGCGATCCTGTCCCGGTCGGTGGGCCAGGGCCGGGCCTCGGTGGGGACGTAGAACGGCGTCGGGTCGGCGCCGAGCTGCGGATTGAGAGCGTGGAAGCCGACGTTGGGCGGGATGACGCCGTGGTGGACCGCGAGCGCGGCCCGTACCAGTCCGACCACGCCCGCCGCCGCGCCCAGGTGCCCTATCTGGCTCTTGACCGAGGTCAGCGCGCAGTGGCCGGACCGGTCCAGGTCGAAGGCCTGGCGCAGGGCGCCGACCTCGACCGGGTCGCCGAGCCGGGTGGCGGTGCCGTGGGCCTCGACGTAGCCGAGGTCGGCGCCGCTGCGGCCGCTGCGGCGCAGAGCAGCCCGGATCACCTCGCGTTGCCCGGCGAGCGAGGGGGCGCTGTAACTGAGTTTGTCGGAGCCGTCGTTGTTCACCGCCGAGCCGGTGATCAGGGCGTAGACGGTGTCGCCGTCGCGGCGGGCCAGGCGGAGCGGCTTGAGCACCACCACGCCGACGCCGCTCGCGCCGATGGTGCCGCTCGCGTCGTCACTGAAGGGCCGGCAGAGGCCGTCCACGGAGAAGATGTGCTGCGGCTGGTACCGGTATCCGCCGGTCAGGGTCGGATCGACCAGGACGCCGCCAGCCAGCATCACCTCGGCATCACCCTGGCGCAGCAGCCCGGCGGCGACGTGGACGGCGACCAGCGAACTGGCGCAGGCCGCCTGGGTGGTGAAGGCGGGACCGGTCAGCCCGAGGTGGTAGGCCGCCTTGGTGGCGAGGTAGTCCTTGTCGTGGTGCAGGGCCAACTGGAAGACGTCGGGCAGGCGTTCGGGGTCGGCCTCGCGGAGCATGGACTGGAAGTAGGTGTTCTCGCCGGCCCCGGCGACCAGGCCGACGCGCCGGCCGGACGGATCGGCGATGCCGGCGTGTGCCAGTGCCTCGACACAGCTCATCAGCAGGTGTCGTTGCTGGGGGTCCATCAGCCGGGCCTCCTGCCGGCTGATGCCGAAGTGGTCCGGGTCGAAGGCCAGCGGGCCGTCCAGCTGGCTGCGCGCCCCGACCAGGCCGTCGGCGGCGTCGAAGTGCTCGATGCCGATGCCGCCCGTGGTGACCATCCGCCAGAACGCGGCGAGGTCGGCGGCGCCCGGAAGGCGTACCGCCATCCCGACGACCGCGATCGGCTCGTCGGCGGCGATCGGCCCACCGGCGGCAAACGCTTCCTCAGCGGTGACCGGTCCGTCGGCGACGAGCCGTCCGGTGGCGCCGATTTGCCCGGCGACGCCGGCCGGCACCACGGTCACCACAGAGGTCGACACAGCGGTGTCGGCGGCCGGTGCCGAGCGGTCCAGGAAGCCGGCCAGCGCCCGCACGGTGACGTGTTCGAACAGGTCGGCGACGGTGAAGCGCAGGCCCAGTGCGGTGGTGCAGTGGAGCTGGAAGCGCATCAGCCCCAGGCTGGAGGCTCCGGCCTCGAAGAAGGTCTGTCCCGGGTCGATCGCCGCACCGGTGACCGTCTCGAACGCCACGGTCAGCTGGGCTTCGCGTGCGGACAGGCCGATGCCGCAGGCCGTCGGCCGGAGCAGTTCCCGCCCGGCGGAGCGCAGGGCGCCCCGGCGGTCGAGCTTGCCGCTGGGGGTCCTGGGCAGTTCTCCCAGCACTCGGAAGCGGGCGATCCGGACGTGGCCGGGCAGGATCGGCGCCAGGTGCGCGGTGAGCTCCCGAACCGTGGGCGCCTCCCCGCGGCACTGCAGGCAGGCCACCAGGTCGTCGCCGTCGCGGACCACGACGGCGTTGACGACGTCCGGGTGCCGCAGCAGGGCCGCCTCGACCTGGCCCGGTTCGAGGCGGTGTCCGCTCAGTTTGATCTGGTCGTCGTCCCGGCCCAGGAAGTGCAGCAGGCCCTGCCGGTCGAAGCGGGCCCGGTCGCCGCTGCGGTAGCACAGGCCGAGGCCGGGCAGCTCGACGAAGCGGGCGGCGTCGAGCGCCGGGTCGCCCAGGTAGCAGCGCGCGGCCATCGTGCCGCCGATCAGCAGGGCGCCGGGGCGGCCGGGCGGAACGGGCTCGTCGGCCTCGTCGACCACCGTGAGCACCGCGTTGGCCACCGGCCGGCCGATGGCGGGACGCTCCGGCCAGCGGTCCGGATCGCCGTCCAGGCACAGGCTGCTCACCACGTGCGTCTCGGTGGGGCCGTAGTGGTTGAACAGCCGGGCACCCGGCAGGCCCGCGAACCAGCGGCGGATCGCCTCGGTGCACACCAGCTGCTCGCCGGCGGTGACCACGTCCTTCAGCCGCGACGGGTAGCGGCCCAGGTGGACGCCGTGTTCGGCGAGGAGTTGGAGTGCCACGTAGGGCATGAAGACGCGCTCGGCGCCGGCCGTCTCCAGCTGCTCCAGCAGCGCGGGGGCGTCCTGCCGCCAGTCGGGCCGCACGAGGTGGAGGAGGCCGCCGGCGCACAGCGTCCCGAAGACCTCCTGGAAGGACACGTCGAAGGAGAGCATGGAGAACTGCTGGGTGACCGCCGGGCCGGCCAGCCCTCCCGCTTCCGCCTGCCACTGCAACAGGTTGCACAGGGTGCGGTCGGAGACCTGCACGCCCTTGGGAACGCCGGTGGAGCCCGAGGTGAAAAGGGTGTAGAGCGGCCGGGCGCCGCGGTGCACCGGGCCGGCGGTGGCCGTGCCGGCGGTGGCCGTGCCGGCGGTGGCGGTGGCCGTGGCGGTGCCGGTGGTGGCCGGGTCGGGCGAGGCAGGTGACAGCACCACCGGGTGGCGCGCGATGCGGCCCGGGTCGACGGCGTCGAACTCCGGGTCGCCGTCCGGCGGGAGCAGCACGCACACCGGTTCCACCTGGTCCAGTACCTGCCGGCGCAGGGCCGGCGGGTAGGACGGGTCCAGCGGCACGATGGTCACGTTGAGCCGGGCCAATGCCAGCAGCGCCACCACGTGCTCGACCGACGGCCGCAGGTGCAGCGCGACGCAGTACGGACGGTCGTCCTGCTCCGGCAGCGGGTGGGCGGCCCGCAGGTCGGCGGCGAGCGCCGCCGCGTGGGCGTCGAGCGCGGCGTAACTCACCGACCGGCCTTCGGACATCAGCGCCGGTGCGTCGGGTGTGCGCGCGACCTGCCGGGCGAAGCCCTCGGCCACCGTCGTCCAGGTCGGCGCCGTCGCGGTGCCGCGCCCGGGTCGGGGCAGTCGGCGGCGGTAGGGTGCGGCGAGTTCGGCCGGGGTCGCCGTCCCGCCGTCGGCGAGCAGGTCCAGGCCCCGCCGAAACAGGCCCGCCATCGCCGCGACCTCGTCGGCGTCGAAGCGGTCGTCGGCGTACTCCCACAGGCAGTCGAGGCCGCCCTCGTGCTCGACCACGGACAGCGTCATCGGGCACTTGGCCTCCGCCGGGGCCCACCACAGCGGGCGGGAGGCGCAGCCGGGCAGGGCCAACGCGGCGAAGTCGGTGTTCTCCAGCACGAAGAGGTAGTCGAACGGGGAGTCGGCTCCGGTGGCCGGCTCCCGGTCGGCCAGGACGTCGGCCAGCGCGACGTGCTGACGGTCCAGCACCCGGCGCGCGTCGGCGCCCAGGCGCAGCAGCTGGGCGCGCAGGTCCTCGCGGGGCGTGACGGCCTGCGGCAGCAGCACGGTGTTGGCGAACATGCCGACGCTGGCCTCGAACTCCTGGACCGGTCGGTTGGCCACCGGCGCGGCGATCCGCGGTCTGGTCCCGCCGGTCACGCCGTACAGGCTCCAGGCGAACACGCCGAGCAGCACCTCGAAACGGGTCATGCCCAGGTCGGCGCAGAGCCGGTCCACGGCGGCGCGCCGCACGACGTCGAGGGAGGTGTGCAGCAGGCGGGCCGGGGGGAAGGCGGCAGTACCGGTCGGGTCCGTCCGGTCCCGGTCGGCGTCCTCGTCGGCGCGGGCGTAGTGGGCCCGCAGTTCGGCGCGCTGGGCCAGGTAGGCGGGGCCGGCGAACCAGTCGGCCTGCCAGGCCGCGTAGTCCAGCGGGGTGGGGACAGGAGTGGGGGGCGAAGCCTCCGCAGCTCCGACGATCACCTGCCGGTAGCCGGACGACAGGTCCGCCAGCAGGACGTTGAGCGACCAGCCGTCGACGGCGATGTGGTGCAGGTGGAGCAGCAGCACGCCGCCGCCGTCCTGCGGCAGCCAGCGGGCGCGCAGCATCCGGGGGTCGGCGAGGTCGAACGGCTCGGCGAAGAAGCCGCCGGCGGCGGCGCGCGCGCCGTCCCCACCGGCGCCGTCCCCACCGGCGACGTCCTCACCGGCGTCGTCGGCCGCCTCGGGGCCGGGTCCGGTCCACGGGTCGTAGGGCTCCCCGACGGTCTGGCGCAGGCCCTCGGGCGTGGCCTCGAAGGCCGTGCGCAGGGCCGCGTGGTGCCGCACCAGCGCCTGCAGCGCAGCGTGCAGCGCGTCGGCGTCGACCGTGCCGTCCAGGCGGAAGGCCAGCTCCACGGCGTAGGCGCGGGAGTGCGGCGCCCGCTGCTGCAGCAGCCACAGGCGCTGCTGCTCGCTGGTGGCGGGCGCCGAGCGTGCCCGGGTGGGGGCGGGCGGTGCCGGGTACGGCGAGTCGGCGGCGGGTCCGGCTTCGGCGACGGCCCGGGCGATCGCGGCCAGGTCCCCGGTCAGCACCCGTGCCTGCGGCAGGTCGCAGCCCCAGCGCCGGCGTGCCTCGAAGCGCAGCCGCAGGGCTTTGAGCGAGTCACCGCCGCAGGCGATCCAGCGGTCGTCCAGCCGCAGGTCCGGCACTCCGAGCACCTCGGCCGCCAGGTCCAGGACCTCCCGTTGGAGGGCGGTGGTGGCCCCGGTGTCCGGACGGTCGCCGTCCGGACGGCGCCAGGGCCGGTCGTCCCTGCGCAGCAGTGCGGCCCGGTCGACCTTGCCGTTGGCGGTCAGCGGGAGCGCGTCCACGAGGTGGATGTGATGGGGCCTCATGTAGGCGGGCAGTCCGGCCGCCAGATGGCGGTCGAACTCCTCGAACGGGATCTCCTCCCCGAGGACGACGTAGGCCAGCAGCTCGTTCGGGCCGTGCTCGCCGACCCGGCGGGTGCAGACGTACGCCTGCCGGACCGCCCGGTGCGTGACGATCTGCCGCTCCAGCTCGCCGGGCTCGATCCGGAAGCCGCGGACCTTCACCTGCCGGTCGGCGCGCCCGACGTACGCGATCCGGCCGTCTGCGTCGGCGCGCACCAGGTCGCCGGTGCGGTAGTACGGCGTGCGGCCGCCGTCGTGCCAGGGCAGCCGGACGAAGCGGCGCTCCGTCTCCTCGGGCAGGTTGCGGTAGCCCGCCGCGAGGGCCGCGCCGGCCAGGTGGAGTTCGGCCACCTCGCCGGCCGATGCGGCCCGTCCGCCGTCCGGGACCACCAGCAGGGCTTCGGTCTGCGGCAGCGCCCGTCCGATCGGGACCAGGTCACCGTCGAAGTCGCGCGGGATGGGGTGGCACAACGCGAAGGTGGTGGCCTCGGTGGGGCCGTAGACGTTGTACAGCCGGGTGGGGGCCGCCGCGTTGTGCCGGTACCAGCGGCGGATCAGCCGGGCGTTCAGCTGCTCGCCGCCGACCAGCAGCTGTCCGACCCCGGCGAAGCAGGACGGCTCCGTGTCCACCACCGCGTTGAACAGGGCCACCGTGACGAAGGCCGTGTCGATGCGCTCCCGCAGCAGGGTGGCGGCCAGCCGGTGCGGTGTCTGGACGGCCTCGTCGCCGAGGACGACGCAGCAGCCGCCGGTCAGCAACGGCACCCAGACCTCGAAGCTGAGGGCGTCGAACGCCGGATTGGACAGGCAGGCATAGCGCGCGCCCTCCGTGATGCCGATGTACGCGGGTGCCGCCAGCCGCAGGATGCCTGCGTCCCGTACCTCGACGCCCTTGGGGCGGCCCGTCGTGCCGGAGGTGTAGAAGAGGAAGGAGACCGGCGCCCCGGTGCAGACCTCCGTGGGGTCGCCGGGTCCGGCCGCGAGCAGCGCCGCCGCCTCCAGCGGACGCACCCGGCCCGGCAGGTCGTCGGGGGCCGTGCCGCCGTGGATCAGTGCCACGCTGGACGAGTCGGTCAGGATGTGGCGCCGGCGTTCCGCAGGGCTCTGCGCGTCCAGCGGGACGACCCGGGCGCCGAGCCGCAGGACGCCCAGCATGGCGCAGACGAGCTGCCAGGAGCGCGGCAGGCAGACGGCCACCGCCTGGCCGGGCCGGACACCGGCCCGGCGCAGCCCGTGGGCCACGGCCGCGGCGGCGGTGTCGAGGCCGGTGTAGTCCAGCCGGACGTCGCCGTCGACCAGCGCGGGGGCCTGCGGGGTGCGCAGGGCCTGCTCGTGCACGGCCCGGGCCAGGCCGGTGGCAGGGGGTGCGACGGGTACGGCGTTCTCGGCACGCATCAGGCCTCCCCGGCGGACGTGGTGGACGCGGTGGACGCGGTGGACGCGGTGGATCCGGCGGCCGGGTGTCCGGCTGCGGGCACGGCCGGGACCGGGGCAGGGGCCGGGACCGGGGCAGGGGACGGCGGTGGGGCAGGGGACGGCGGTGGGGAAGCCGGGACGCGGTCCAGTTCGGCCGTGATCAGCGCGGCGATCCGGGGCACCGCCGCGCTCTCCAGCAGGTCCCAGTGGCCGCAGGCGACCGGCTCGACCAGCAGACCGCCGCCGGCCCGCGGCTTCCAGAACGCGCGCACGTCACCGGCCTGCTCCTGGGCCTGGGCCTGCCCCTCCGCCTGCGACTCGTCCTGCTCCGGGGTTCCGTCCCCGGTTCCGTCCCCGGCCGCCTCGACCAGCACCAGCCGGGCCGCCGTGGGCTGCGCCCGGTAGTCGCGGGCGGTCATCCGGTTGTGGTTGTAGATGCGGAAGTACCGGTCGATCTGCTCGTCCTCGATCCCCGGGTACATGCCGTTGAACCTGATGAGCTTGTCGCGGAAGTCCGCCATGTCCACGGGCTCGATCGCGGCGAGTTCCTCCGCGTCCTCGGTCCCGTGGGTGTCGAGCATCACCACGCTGAGCCGGGTGTGCCCGGCCAGGGCCAGTCGGCGCCCCATCTCGTGGGCGACCAGGCCGCCGTAGGAGAGTCCGCACAGCACCAGTGACTCGTCCGGCCGGGGGTCGACCAGGGACAGGTAGTGCTCGGCCATGGCCTCGACCGTGGGAAGCGGCGTCTCACCGGGGTTGATCCCGGGCGACTGCACGCCGAGGACGCCGACGTGGTCGGGCAGCGCCGCGGCCAGCGGCAGGTAGCAGAAGGCGGTGCCGCCGGCCGGGTGGACGCAGACCACCCGCTGCCGTCCGTCCCCCGCGCGGAACTCGACCAGGTTGCCGTCGGGTGCGCCCGACGCCCCCGCTCGGAGCCGTTCGGCCAGGGCCTCGATGGTCGGGTTCTGCACGATGTCGCGGATCGGCAGGGTCTCGCCGAACTCCTCGCGGACGGCCAGGGCGACCTTGATGGCGGATAGGGAAGTGCCGCCCAGGTCGAAGAAGTTGTCGGATATCCCGATGCCGGGGTGGAGCAGGACTCGGCGCCAGATGGTGTGCAGCGCCATCTCGACGTGGTCCCGCGGGCTCGCCGTGTTGACCTGGGTGTGGGTGGCGGCGCGGGCCGCGGTCAGCAGCGCGGCACGGTCCAGCTTGCCGCTGCGGTTGAGCGGCAGGTGCGGCAGTTCCACGAACAGTGCGGGGATCATGTAGTCCGGCAGGCGCCGCGACAGGGCGGCGCGCCACTCGTGCGGCGGGCGCGGCTGCGCGTCGCCCCGGCCCAGGCCCGCGACCAGGCGCAGTTCGCCCGCGGCGTCGCGGTCGGCCAGCACCGCCGCCTCCTGCACGCCGGGCAGGGCCAGCAGCGCGGCCTCGACCTCCCGGGGTTCGATCCGGAAGCCGCGCAGTTTGACCTGGTCGTCACTGCGGCCGAGGTACTGGGCGTTGCCGTCGGGAAGCCAGCGGGCCAGGTCGCCGGTGCGGTAGAGGCGTTCGCCGGGCACGAAGGGGTCGTCGACGAACCGTTCGGCGGTCAGGTCCGGGCGGTGCAGGTAGCCCCGGGCGAGGCTCGCCCCGCCGAGGTGGACCTCGCCGGCCACCCCGGTCGGCACCGGCCGGAGCCGCCGGTCGAGCAGGTAGAGGCGGGTGTTGTCCAGGGGGCGGCCGATCGGGCACTGCCGGTCCAGCGGCTGCGGGTCGGTGTAGGCGGTGCTGTAGAGGGTGGCTTCGGTCGGACCGTAGCCGTAGCAGATCCGCAGGCCGGGCAGCGCCTGCCGGATGCGGTGCAGCGCCTTCTCCGGGAGGGGCTCCACCCCGGTGAGCAGTTGACGCAGCGCCAGCCCGTCCAGGCACGCCTGCGGGTCCTCGTCGATCCACGTGACGTAGGACGGCGGCAGGAACGCCTGCACGATGCGGTGTTCGCGCATCCAGGCCAGCAGTTCGCCCGGGTCGCCGCGCAGGTCGTCGGGGA
The DNA here is from genome assembly GCF_040651155.1 of Kitasatospora sp. NPDC048545. NCBI lineage: Bacteria > Bacillati > Actinomycetota > Actinomycetes > Kitasatosporales > Streptomycetaceae > Kitasatospora > Kitasatospora sp. NPDC048545. The sequence goes on along the minus strand of NZ_JBEZIQ010000047.1, from coordinate 10,576 downwards.
CGAGGTGCAGGACGGCGCCGGTGGTGAGCGGCAGCAGCAACTCGTGCACGGAGGCGTCGAATCCGATGCTCGACCAGGCGGAGACCGCCTCGCCGGGGGTGTCCCCGAACCGGGCCAGCCAGGTGTCGAAGAGGTTGGTGACGCTGCCGCGGGTCACCGCGACGCCCTTGGGGCGGCCGGTGGAGCCCGAGGTGTAGATGACGTAGGCCAGGTGCGTCGGTCCGGCGGTGGTCCCCGGGGCGTCGTCGCGCTGCGCCTCGGCCTCGACCCCTCGCAGGGACTGCCGGCTCCCGGTGGGGTCGTCGGTGTCGCTGAGCACCAGGGCGGGTGCCGCGTCCTCGACCATCGCGGCCAGCCGCTCGATGGGCTGGCCGGGGTCGAGCGGCAGGTAGGCGGCGCCCGCGGTGAGGATGCCGAGGACGCCCACCACCAGTTCGGTGGAGCGCCCACAGTGCAGTCCGACCACCTGGTCCGGGCCGACGCCGCGGGCGATCAGCGCGTGCGCCAGCCGGTTGACCCGGCGTCCGAGCGTCGCGTAGTCGAGCCGCTCCCCCTCGCGGACCAGGGCGGGAGCGGCGGGGCGGGTCCGGATCTGGGCCTGGAAGCGCTCGACCAGCCCGGCCGGGGCGGTGGGCTCCTCGGTCCCGTCGGTCTCGTCGGTCTCGTCCCCACGGTCGCCCGCGACGGCGCGGCCGTTCCGGTGGGCCCGGTCGGCGCCGCTCCACTCCGAAAGCACCCGTCGGCGCTCCGCCTCGTCCATGAGCTCCAGGTCGTCCACGCCCAGGTCGGGCCGGTCGACGAGTCCGGTCAGCACCCGGTGCAGGTAGCCCGCGTACCGCTCGGCCGTGGCGTGGTCGAACAGCGCGCCGGCGTAGTCGAGATGGCCGACCACCCGGCCGTCGTCCTCCTCGGACAGCGACAGGGCCAGGTCGAACTTGGCCCCGGCGTAGGGGATGGCGAGCGGCTCGGCCTCGATCCCGGGCAGGTCCAGCAGGCTCCTCCGGGAGGGCTGCCAGGCGACCATGGTCTGGAACAGCGGCGGGTGGGCGGTGCTGCGCGGCGGGTTGACCAGTTCCACCACCTGCTCGAACGGCAGGTCCTGGTGTTTCAGGGCGTCGCGCAGCGTGCCGCGCACCTGCTTCAGCACGGCCGATCCGGTCGGCGAGTCCGACAGGTCGACGCGCACGGCCAGGGAGTTGACGAAGAACCCGATGAGGTCGGAGTAGGCCCCGCGGTGGCGGTTCGCGGTCGGGACGCCGATGACGACGTCGTGCCGGCCGGTCAGCCGCGACAGCACCACGGACCAGCCGGCCAGGACGGCCGAGAACAGCGTGCCGCCCTGCTGCCGTGCGAGCGCCCTGAGGGCGGCGCCGAGTTCGCCGTCGAGGGCGACGGGCACCCGGCCGCCGCGGTGGTCCTGCACCGGCGGGCGGGGGCGGTCGGTGGGCAGTTCGAGCAGGATCGGCGCGCCTGCCAGGGCTTCCCGCCAGTACGCGGCCTGCGCCGCCGGTTCGTCACCGGACTCCCATTCCCGCTGCCGGCGGGCGTAGTCGGCGTACTGCAGGGGCAGCGGCGGCAGCGGGGACGCCGCACCGTCGCGGAAGGCCGTGTACAGCGTGCCGAGTTCGCGCATCATCACGTTCATGGACCAGCCGTCGAAGACGGCATGGTGCAGTGTCAGCAGCAGCACGTGGTGGTGCTCGGCCAGGGCGATCAGCCGGCCGCGGGCCAGTGGGCCGCGGGCGAGGTCGAAGGGCGTTGCGGCTTCGGCGCGCTGGAGGGCCGTGACGCGCGTTGCGGCGTCCGGGAGCCGGGTCAGGTCGTCCGTCGCGAGGGTGTAGCCGGAGTCGGGCGGGCCGATCAGCTGGTGGACGCCGCCTTCGGTGGCGACCAGCCGGGTGCGCAGGACCTCGTGCCGGGCGACCAGTCCGTCGAGCGCGCGGCCGAGCGCCGCGCGGTCCAGCGGGCCGCGCAGGGTGAAGGCCAGGGTCTCGTTGTACGCCTCGTTGGCACCGTCGGACTGTGACAGCACCCAGAGCCGTTGCTGTCCTGCCGTCGGCTCCGCGAGCCGGCCGTCGTCGGCCGCCTGGGTGCCCGGCGTGCGCACGGGACGCGCTGGGTGCGCGGCGGCCTGGTCGGTGCTGGTGCGGTGGGGGTGGCGCGTATCCGACAAAGCCAGACCTCTTTCCTGGGGGAGGGTGGTCAGCGCGGGGGTCGACGGCGCGGTGCCGGTGCGTGGTGGCACCCGACCTGATCGCTTTCGACCGGGCACGGAGCACCGAGGTGCAGGCCGGTCAGCGACCCTGGGAGACGGGCGGAACGGGGCAGCGCATGGGGGTGCCGTCGAGGTCAGCGGCGACGGATCGCGGTGGATCCGCTTCCATGGATGCATAGTTAAGATCACTTACTCGGCCGGAGGCAAGAGCCGGAGGCCTCTTCTCCAGATCACTCCCGATCGCTCCCGGCCCGATCGCTGCCGGTCGCTGTCGATCGCTGTCGACGGACGCGCCGGAGCGCCGGACCGGCCCGCCACCGGAGCGCCCGTCCTCGGAGTGCCGCGTTCCCGGGTCGGCCGGCCCTTGCCGGAACGTTCCGGCAAGGGCTGCATTCCGCTTCACGCCGATGGTCCTGACTGAAATTTCAGCCAGCTTGACACAGGTGAGCAGCCCCACACACCGAAAGCCCCTCTGCCCGCGCCCACCACCACCGGCCGTCCGGCCGCCGCGAGGCCCGTCGCCCGCACCCGCCGGACGACCCGGCCGCAGTCCGAGGCGGTCCGGCCGTGACCGAGTACGCCCTCCTGACGTCCTTCGGCTCCCCCTCGGCTCCCCCGGCCGCACCGAGCCCGCCGAACGCGAGCCGCTGCGCGTCGGACTCGTGCAGATGCGCTGGTACAGCGACCCGAACGAGCACGACGACCGGCTGCGCGAGGGCGTGGCCCTCGCCGCGGCGCAGGGCGCGACGGTGGTGTGCCTGCCCGAGCCGACCCGCAACCCCTACTTCTGCAACACCGACGACCCGATGGCGGACGGCGCCGCCCGCTACCTGGAGGACGTCGAGACCGGGCCCACCGTCCGCCTCGCCGCCGAACCGGCCACAGGTCTCGGCGTCAGCGTCCACGCAACGTCCACGCGTCCCTCTACGAGTGCGCCGAGGACGGCGGACTCGGCTACAACACGGCCGTCTGCGTCGACCGGAACGGCGAACTCGTCGGCCGCACGCGCAAGAACCACATCCCGGCCTTCCCGGGGTACCGCGAGGACCTGTGTTTCCGCCCCGGGGACAGCGGCTTCCCCGTCGTGGCCCACCAGGGCGCCGGCTGAGCGGCGCTCCGGGCCGGGCGGCAGGTCGCCCGGCCCGGAGCGAGCACCCGGCGGCACTCTTGCTAATCTCTTGCAGTTGCAGTTGATAGGCAATAAGGGAGTCGTGCGATGGCGGAACCACCGGTGGTGCTCGGAATCGAGTCGTCCTGCGACGAGACCGGCGCCGGCCTGGTGCGCGACGGCGTGCTGCTGGGGCACGCCGTCGCGTCGTCCATGGACGAGCACGCCCGCTACGGCGGAGTCGTCCCCGAGATCGCCGCCCGCGCCCACGTCCACGCCGTGGCCCCCGTCGTCCAGGAGGCCCTGGACCGGGCCGGGCTCACCCTGGCCGACGTCGGCGCCGTCGCCGTGACCACCGGCCCCGGCCTGTCCGGGGCGCTGCAGGTCGGCCTCGCCGCCGCCAAGGGCTACGCCTTCTCCATCGGCGTCCCGCTGCACGGCGTCCACCACCTCGCCGGGCACGTCGCCGCCGCCACCCTCGACGGCGGGCCGCTGCCGAACCCGTGCATCGCGCTGATCGTCTCCGGCGGGCACACCTCCCTGCTGCTGGTGCGCGACCTCGCCCGCGACCCGATCGTCCACCTCGGCGACACCTTGGACGACGCAGCCGGCGAGTGCTTCGACAAGGTCGCCCGGATCCTCCGGCTGCCCTACCCCGGCGGCCCCGCGATCGACCGCGCCGCCCGCGACGGCGACCCGGCCGCCGTCCGCCTCCCCCGCCCGCTCAGCGGACCGGACGACCCGCCGTACGCGTTCTCCTTCTCCGGGCTCAAGACCGCCGCCGCCCGCTGGGTCGAGGCCCAGCACGCCGCCGGCACCCAACCGCACGTCCCGGACGCCGCCGCCGCCCTCCAGGAGGCCATCGCGGACACCCTCACCCACAAGGCCGTGCGGGCCTGCACCGACCACGGCATCGACACCCTCGTCGTGGTCGGCGGCGTCGCCGCCAACTCCCGTATCCGCGCCCTCACCGAGCAGCGCTGCGCGGCCGCCGGCATCACCGTGCGCGTCCCCGCCCTGCGGCTGTGCACCGACAACGGCGCCATGATCGCCGCCATCGGCGACCTGCTGGTGCGCTCCGGCGCCCGGCCCGCCCCGCTGGACCTCTCCATCGATCCCTCCGCGCCACTGGCGTACGCCGCCCTCACCCCGCTCGCCGCGACCCGCGCCGTGTGACAGCCGCCCCAGCCTTGACCGATCGTCACCGAGCCCTGCCGACAGCGGTGTTGAAGAAGCGGCCGTCGATCGGTCCCGACGACGGCGGACGGGAACCGGCCCGGCTCCGCACCGGTGTCAGGCCCGGCCCGCCGTGGACTCCCGGACCTTCAGCGTCCAGTCGTGCCGCCGTACGGCTCCGGGCCCGGCCGCCCCCGCCGGCAGCTCACCGAGCAGGGCCGCGCACGCACGCCCGTACTCGGCCGGGCGCAGGTCGACCGCGGTCACCCGGGGGTTGGAGCCGCGGGCCGCCGCGCCGTCGACGCAGGCGGCCACCAGCAGGTCGGAGCCCACCTGCCTACCGGCCCGCGCCGCGGCCGCCAGCACGCCCGGAACGGCGCCGTCGGGGGCACGGACCACCGCGTCGGTGCCCGGGCAGCCGCCGATCAGGTCCGCGGTGGCGGCCTCGGCCTCGGCCGGCGTGGCGGCGAACGGGACCGTCCGCACGACCACTTCGACGCCCTCGCGCGCGCTCCAGGCGTCGGCGGCCGCCCGCAGCGCGGCGGCCCAGTCCGAGCCGGGACCGGGCGCGAGCAGCGCCGGGCGTCGCGCGCCGCGCTCGGCGAGGTGGTCCGGCAACGCGAGCAGCAAGGCGGCGTTGTCGCACAGCACCGCTCCGCTCGGGGCGACGCCCCCGCCCAGGTAGCGTTCGCCGGTGACCACCGGGACGCCCGCGGCCAGCAGGTCCGGGACCTGCGGGTCCTCGACCTCGGGGTCGATGACCAGCAGGCCGTCGACCCGGGCGGCGAGTCCGCCGCCCGCCGCCGTCCCCGGTGCGAGCAGGACGAGGTCCAGCCCGTCCTCCCTGGCCCGCTCGACCGCGCCGAACGCCAGGTTCATGTAGTAGTCCTGACGCGTGGCGGTCCGCGGCAGGTGCAGACCGATCGCCCCCGTACTGGACCGGCGCAGACTCCGGGCCGCCGTGTTGGGCCGGTAGCCGAGGTCCCGCGCCACCGCCCGGATGCGCTCTCGGGTGGCGTCGGCGACGCGGCCGGAGCCCTGGAGCGCGTCGGAGGCGGTGCTCTTGGACACCCCGGCGGCCCGGGCCACGTCGAGCAGGGTCACGGGGCGGCCGGTCACAGCGCGGAAGTCCAGTGCTCCGACCACACGCGTTCACCGGGTCGGTGATCCCTCACGTCAGGAGCCGAGCCTCGGGATCACCGGGAGGTACCCGGCCGACCTTCTCTGCACCAACGCCGCGTCAGGTCAGCTCAACGAATCGGTGGACGCGAAAGGACGTGAGGCGGTCGGGCTCGATGCTTGCCGAGTCCACTCGGTAGCTGCCGGCGCCGAGTTCAAGAACAGTGCTGTCAGTGAGTGTCCCGACCTCGGTGCCGAAGTAGGCGGCGTCGAACATGACGAGCTCGCCCGTGGTCTTCAGTACGGGTCCTTCTTCCCAATCGGCGGTGGGAAGTCCGGCCAGGACGATGTCAGCGACGCCTTCCTCGCTTTCTGCGTAGCACCAGCGGACGAGGACGCGGTGCTCGGGAAGGTAGGCGGTGGAGAGCGGTTCATCCCCGAGGACAAGCGCCTCGGCGTCACCGGGGAGAGCGAGGACACCCACCAGTTCCACCACCTCGCAGGCCCGGTCGTAGTCGCCCTCCGTTCCCGACCAATGCGACAGAGCATCGCGAGGAACCACGATGAACGGGCCGCCCTCCGTCTCCAACCACGTCAAGGACATGCCGCCTCCAGCTCCAAGATCTCCGTTCCGTCGCGACAGCGTATGCGCCGGATCGGACACCGCAGCCTCGCGCCCGCGGCGGTCGGGGGTGCGCGGTGACCAGCATCGAAGAGCTGACCACACTGGCGACGTTCGGCTCGACCTGGGCCGTGCTGGCAGTCGGTCACAACGTGGCCGACCACGTATTCGGCCAGAGTGACCACCAGGCCGCAAACAAGGGGTTCCGGTAAGAACGCTGTCACCAGCCGCAAACGGCGGTGATCTTGCGGGGCGTCACCCGTGTGGGTGAGTCCGGGGCCGTACGGCTGCGGTGGGTGAAGCTCTGCGACGACGATCGGCGATCGTGGCCCGTACTCCGTTGGACCTGGACGCGACGGACTGAGGGGGCTCCGGTCAGCCCACCACGACGACGGGCACGACGTTGCTCGCCCCGCTCCCGGTCTGGATCAGCACGTTGTACGTGCCGGCGGCTACCGGCGGCATGGTGAAGGTGAGCGCGGCGAACGACTTCGTGGTGATCGTCCCGACGAGATTGGTGATGGAACCGATGTAGACCCGGACGGCGTCGTCGAGGTTCTTGCCCGTCACCGTGACCGTGTCGCCGCCAGCCGCGCGGATGGTTCCCGGCCGGACGGAGGAGATGACGGGCACTGCGGCGCTGACGGCACCGCGCTGGGTCCACCGGCCGCTCATCGAGTTGACCAGGGAGAAGTAAAGGGTCAGGATCCGCCCGCGGGGCAACGAGACACTGCCGCCCGGCTCGCAGTCGAGGACGAGGCCGGTTCCCAGGGTGCCGGCGGGGGCGAGCCTGCAGTCATGGAAAGTCAGGGGGTGTTCACTGACGTTGCAGACCGCGATCTCCTGTCCGTCGGCGCCCGCTGGGAACGTGGGCGTGGCGGTGATGTCCGCCGCCGAGTCGATCGTGCCGCGGTCCTCCACGAAGTTGAGGTTTCGTCCGATCACCGGAATCGTCGTGGTCCAGGGGCTCCGGTCGATGATCACCGCCGCGCCCGACGACGGCATGGTGAAGGTGCCGAAGTTCGTGAGGTTCTCGCCGCGCAGGGCGGGGATGCCGCTCGCGGTCGTCGAGCCGACCGGTTGCAGGCCGCCGACGGTGCCATCGGGCTTCAGCCAGTCGGTGAAGCATCCGATGATGCCGGAGTTGCGGTCGTTGACCTCGTTGAGGACCAGTCGGCGATGGGCGGGGTGCCCGAGCCACATCGGCTGGTCGATGGTGAGCCCCCGAGCCACGGCGATGAAGATGCAGCCACCGAAGAAGGGGGTGCCCTCGAAATAGGGGTGGGAGATGATCGTGTTGAGGCCCAGGCCTTCCGCCGGATCCAGCGTGCCGATGACGATGCCGGCGAATCCGCATCCGGCGAACTCCTGGTTCACCAGTAGCGGACCGTATCTGGAGCGGCTCACGATGCCGCTGCCGGCGCACGAGTAGAAGTGCCCGGTGTCCAGGAGAGTGCGGCTGCAGTCTGGCTGTACTCCGAGGTTCGCACCCGCGCCTGTGAGCGCGTCGACCCAGCCGTCGCCGACCCCGATGGCGAAGGGTTCGCTCGAAATCGTCCGGGCTGGTGGGTGGTTCGCCTGGACCGTGATCTGGGCCGGCCCGTCGATGCTGACGATCTCCAGTCGTTCGAGGGTCGCGTCGTCCGCGGCCCCGATGACGATGAAGTCCCCGGGCCGGGCCGGGATCGATGTGAAGTCCGTGCCCGTACCCCTGAGCGTCACGCTGCCGGGCTGGCCGGACACCGACCCGTTGACCGTCTTCACCGACCGGACGCTCGGGTAGCGGGAGGCGAGCGTCGGCGAGCAGTACAAAGTCCCGCACCGCAGGGCCCATACCTCCCGGCCGTAAATGTTGTCGTTGTTCGCGATCGGATGCCCCGCGTCCGGTCCCACCATCCGGTAACCGTCCTTGACCGTCTCGGAGACGAGCACGTCGTCGAGGTGCAGCCGCGCGGCGCCCTGGAGGTGGATCCCGTGGTCGGCGACGCCGCCCCCGTGGAAGCTGACGCCCTGGACCGTGACCCAGCCGGTGCCGATCGACAGGACCGACCGCATGCCAGCCCCGCCCGCCCTGATCTGCGTGCCGTTGCGGAGGGCCTGCCCTGACCCTCCCGCGCCACTGATCGAGAGCCCCTGGTCCGAGGCCGGGCCCACGTTGTTCTCCAGGGCGATCTCGGCGGTGGTGAGGAACGTCCCGCCCGGAAGCCGGACGGTCCCGGTGACCGTCCGCGTCGCGCGGAGCGTGGCGACGAGCGATTCGGTGTCATCGACGGCACCGTTGCCGACTGCGCCGAACCACGCGACGCTGATGTCCGGGGTGTCGCGCCGCCGCACCCAGCGACCCGAGGCGTGCGACGGACGCGCGCAGGGGAACGACAGGCCGCGGTCACCGACCGAGCCGCCACCCGTGTACGAGCCGATCGGAGCGGCGGGAAGGCTGAACGTGTCCGGCGCCGTCACCCCGACGGGCAGGTACTGGGCGTCCAGCACGAACCCGTTCTTTCCGTTCACCCCGTCGACCTTCGCACGCCCGCCCGGCGCGAGGCCGTGCGGCCCGGAAGTGGTCACCGTGACGCTCGCCACCGTACCGCCGCCCGCGTACGGATGGTTGCCCTGGGAACCGATCAAGGTGAGCGCGTCCGGCGTGTGCGGATCGACCGCGATCATCCACCGGCCGAGGGCCGCGGTGTTCCCGGTGACGCCTTCGATGAGCACAGCCTGGCCGTCGGCGAAGTGGTGGCCGGGGGCCGTGATGACGACGGGCCCGGGGGCGGCCGGGTCGAAGCTCGCGCCCGTGATCCGGACGGAGGCGGGCACGGCGCCGGTGATGTGCGTGCCGTCGAAGAAGAAGGTCCCGCCACCGGCGTCCTCGATCGAGGTGTAGTTCGCCGTCTCGGCGACGTCCCCGGGCTGCGGGGAGCGAATGGCCTCCATGGCGTCCACGTTGGAGCAACTGAAAACGGTCACGACGCACACCACCCGGCGCGGTGCCGAGCATCTTCGGCCGCTCGGCACCGTCTGGTTCGGAGGAAGGCCCCTTCCAAGCTTAGGCAGGCCCTCCGCGGTCCGCGCGCCGCTCCATCCAGGACCTCATCGCGATCGTGTCCGGCCTGCGCAAGCATGGCGTCGGCTTCACCTCGCTGCACGAGGCGCTCGACACGACCACGCCCGGCGGGCGCCTGGTCTTCCACGTGTTCGCGGCCCTGGCGGAGTTCATCCGCGAACTCATCGTGCAGGGCACTAATGAGGGCCTGGACGCCGCCCGCGCCCGCGGCGCCCGACTCGGTCGCCCGCTGGCGATGACCGACGAACAGGTACGTCACGCCCGCGACCTGCTCGCCCGCCCGGAGAACACCGTCACCTCGATCGCCAAGCTCCTCGGGGTCTCCCGCAACACCATCTACAACTACGTACCCGAACTCAAGGGCGGCCGTCTCGCACTCGCCGAGTCGACGAGCACACCGGAACTGCCCCGACCCACCAGGCCAGAGGGCTGATCACCGCCGTTTGCGGCTGGTGACAGCGTTCTTACCGGCACCCCAACAAGGGGGCGCCGACGGCCGAGGACGTGGCCGCCGGGGTGAACCCTCGCCGGGGATGGGCCGCGTGCCTGGCCCACGTCAGCCAGTACCACCTGGTCCTCGCCGCGCCTCTCGCCCTGGTGCGGCTGTTCATCCCGCTGCCGCTGTCGATGACCGGCTTGGCCGCCGGGTTCGCCTGGTCGGCGGCCACTCATGCCCTGTTGGACCGGCGGTGGCCGGTGCGCTGGCTGCTGCAGCGCACCGGCTCGCCGGCCTTCGCCGAGCTGCGGACGGCCGGGCTCAATGGAATGTATTTGGCAGATCAGGCCCTGCATTCCGGAGCACTGCTCGTCTCGGCGCTGCTGATCACACGTCTGTGACCTGGGGTTCTTGATGAGGAATCACCGGGAGGCCGAGCGAGACGGGGCCCTGACGCGGGAAGCGTCGTGCCTGCTCGCGCTTGCTTCGCAGGAAGGTGAGGGTGAGGTCGAGTCCTTCGATCTCACCCTGCCAGCCCTCGGCGGTAGCCCGATCGCGGCGTGCGAGGAGATCTTGCTCCAGTTCATCGAGCCGCGGGATCATCTTCGGGTTGATCGAGAGCATCGGGCAGCGGATGCAGGCTTCTCTGAACTAGTGCCGCATCAGGCAACGTTCGCCCTCTCGTGACGAGTCGTCTGGTGCTGCGGAGGGTGGCTCCGGACGGTCAGAATGATCACGTGACTGAACGCGTGCAGGTCCGGGAGATCGATGACGACGAGGGGAGACGGCTGCTGCGGATCGTCCGGAGGGGTACCGGGTCGGTGGTGACCTGGCGG
>NZ_JBEZIQ010000046.1:19505-79403 GCF_040651155.1 Kitasatospora sp. NPDC048545 | reverse complement strand
GCCGCAGGCGGCCGCCTGCGGCACGGGGGACGAGGAGGACCCGGGCGGGCCGGGCCCCCGACGAGGGCCGGGTCAGGAGGCCAGGTCAGAAGCCTTTGTCGTACCGATCAAGGAGACTGCGGATCGAACGACAGTTCCGAGGGCTGCGCCGTTCCGGCACGCCGACGGCGAGTCGCCGTGCTGCGGCTGCGGAGGTCCTTCGAGGGTTATCGGGTCCTGAAGCGGCGGAAGAGGTTTCGGGCTACGTACACGCCCGGGCCGCCGAAGCCGACGATGTCGACGCGCCCGTCACCGGTGACGTCGGCGAGGAAGCGGGGGTGGCGGTCGACCCGCCAGGCGCCTGCGTCCTCGTTGTACCCGAACCCGCGGCACACCAGCTGGGCCTGCTCGAACCGGCTGTCGCCGCGGCTGTGCGACACCCAGACTCCCTCGTCGCCGAAGCCGACGATGTCGACGCGCCCGTCACCGGTGACGTCGGCGAGGAACCGGAGGTGCTTCCTGCCGGTCCACCCCTGGGCGAGCCCGAAGTCGTTCAGGACGAGCTTGGAGGGCTCGAACGTGCCGTCGCCGCGCCCGCGTGAGACGACGACGCCCTGCGGGCCGAACCCAACGATGTCCAGTGCTCCGCCGCCGGTGGTCCTGACCAGGACCCGGGGGTGCTCCTCGACCGAGCTCCACCCCTGGTCGGCCCCGAAGTCGTCGAGGACGTACAGAGGGTCGGCGAATGTCCCGTCCTCGTCCTGGAGTGACACCCAGACGCCGTCGTCGTGGCAGCCGACGATGTCGAGCCTGCCGTCACCGGTGGTGTCGGCGAGGAAGCGGGGGTGCTTGTCGGCAAGCCACCCGCCCGCCTTCTCGCCGTGGCCGAACGCCCGGAGGACCGGTTTGTCGGCGAGTGGTGCGAACTTTCCTTCCTCGTCCTGGAGTGACACCCGGACGCCGTCGTCGTGGCAGCCGACGATGTCGAGCCTGCCGTCACCGGTGGTGTCGGCGAGGAAGCGGGGGTGCTTGTCGGCAAGCCACCCGCCGGCCTGCTGGCTGTGTCCGAACGCCTGGAGGACCAGCTTGCCGCCTGCGGGCGTGAACGTCCCGCCCTTGTCTTGCAGGGACACTCGGACACCGTCGGCGCAGAGCACGACGACGTCGGGCCTGCCGTCGCCCGTCGTGTCCACGAGGGTCCACAGGTCCGCGGGACTCGGGGACGGCGCCGGCTGGTGCAGGACGCGCTCGTCGTCGAACGTGCCGTCGCCCCTGCTGGACGACGTCACAGCCCCCTTCGCGGGTTTGAGCCCTACGATGTCCGCGCGCCCTGCCCCCGTGGTGTCGGCGAGGAACCGCGCACCGACCCCGGCCCACCAGCCTGGTTGCCCGCTGGGAGCGCGGTTGGCTCCGACGCTCTTCCACCCGCCGGCGTCCTGATCGCTCCCGAACCGCTCGAGGACCAGCAGCATGTCGCTGAAGGAGGGCGTCGCGTCGGGTGCCGGCCGCAGCGCGGCCGAGCGGGCCAGCCGCCAGGACCGGCGGCCGTTCCAGTGACTCAGTGGTGCCCAGCGCAGCACGGGGTCGCTGATGCGCTCGGGCTCGGCCGGGACGAACCGCCACCGCTGGCTCTTAGCGCTGTCGTCGTACTCACGCAGGACGACCCGGGTGTCGTCCGCTCCAGGGTCGGCGAGGTCGAGAACGACGCCGTCGGCCGCGCCCTCGATGAAGTAGAGGCCCGCTTCGCCCTCCACGGGGACGACGTGCCACTGCTGGCCCTTCTTACCGGCGGCGGCGTCCCACTGGCGGACGCCGCGGTCCGCGGCGGCGGGGTTGTCGAGCACCTTGCCGCTGACCGCGTTGCGGAGCACATATGCTCGTTCGTCCTGCGCGGCCTGCACCGGAGTGAGCTGCCACTGCTCCGGGCTCGGGCCGCCATCGGGGAAGTCGCGGACGACGAGCGCCCCGTCCGCGCCCGGCGCGGCCCTGGCGCCGAGGGTCTTCCCCGTGGCGGCGTTGACGATCTCCAGCTTCAGTTCTTCCATGGGCACGGGCATCGTGGTGCCTCTTCCAGGCGGCGCGGGCGTTGACTCGGGACGGGTACGGTGCGGCGGTGGCCGCAGATCACGTGAAGACGTGGTGATACGGCACGTTCCACTCGCTGGGCAGCCGCGGATAGAACGTGTTGATGACCGTCCCGGTGAAGTCCCCGCCCCAGTTGTAGGTGAGACGCACCTCGCTGTCGGCCGTCACCGCGTAATCCTTGAACCCGAGGATGGCGTCGGGATGGGTGATCGGCACGAACGTGATCCCGCCCCACGGCGTCACCGTGACGACCCAGAGCTGCGTGTCCTCGGGCGCGCCGTTCTTCCCGCGCCACATATTGCCGACCTTGTCGGGGAGGCCGACCTGGACGGTGTCGGCCGTGCTCTTGGGAGCCTCCTGGTGGACGGTGATGCGCCTGCGCTGCGGCTTCGGCACGCCATCGTCGCCGCGGCCGGCGTCGGCTTGGCCCGCACCGGAGGGTTTGGGCGACACCTGGCCCGCGGCGCTCTCGATGAAGTACAGCGGTCGCTGCCCGAAGAAGCCGGCGGGGGTGATGTGCCAGAGGTGGCCCTGCGCGTCCTTGGTGGCGGGGTCGAGCGCGGTGGACAGTTTGACCCCCTTGTCGTGACTGTCCTCCTTCAGCTCGACGGGCCGCAGGTAGCCGCCGTTGAAGGCGTGGACGAGCATGACCGGCCGGTTCTCGACCAGCGCAGCCACGATGGCGTTGTCGTAGCTGTTCACCGCCACCGGGCCGCCGACCACCAAATTCGCCATTGCCGTGCGTTCTTGGGTGTACATCGCGGTAACCTCACCTGTTCTGGATGTGGAGAACAAAGCATCGGGCGCTCAACGCAGTGGACTATCGCGCGGAATTACCGCAAGCCCAACCGCCCTCGATCGAAAATACTCAGAAAACGCTGGCCGAAACACATACCGTCATCCACGGCAATGTTCGAGGCCACAGCGCTCGCAGGAAGGACTGTCGGAAAGTCATCGACCGAGTGATCGGCAGTGCCTCAAGCTACCGCCGAATCCGGCGAGTTGAGCAGCCGCCGAACCCTAGTCACTCGATCGAACGTGATGAGGGACGGCCTCGCCCCTGACCTCTCGGAACCCGTGCGTCAGTTGGAACCAGACGGGTCCTCGGCGGTCGCCTTGGGTGCCTTCGGGGCCTCCGCCTTGGGGGCCTCCGGGGCCTTGGGAGTCTTGGTGTAATCGCTCTTCTTCGGCTTGTTCTCCAGGTCCTCGTCTTTCTGGAGGCCGCTGTGCTCCGTCACCGTCGCACTCGACTCCTGCATGCCGGCGGACGCCGCCGTGGACACCGAGCTGGGATTCCGGGCGTACTGGGCCTGCGCACCGGCCGATGCCTGGGTGGTCTGGATGAAGGAGCCGAGGAAGCCCAGGATCGCCCGCGCTTCGGGCGACTGCTCCTGCACGACCTTCGCGCGGGAGGAGGCCCCGTGGATCGCGTTGTTGAACAGGCTCGTGCTCGTGTCGTCGTATGTGTCGTCGTCGGCGTCCTCGAAGTCGACGCCCGCACCCGGCTGCGGCTTGGCGCTGTCGGTGGTCACCGAGAAGAGCCCCGCGCCCTTGCTCGCGAAGTCGAAGATGTTGTCGAACACCATGGTCGTCACCCCTGGTCGTCGTCGTGGCGGCGCCGCCCGCCCGGTCAAGGCTGCTTGTGCAGCGCTCGTTGGCTGTCGGTCAGACTCTCGCCGTCGAACATCGTGTGGTGGACCTCCAGGGCGGAGACGACCTCGGCCAATCCCTTCATGCGGAAGCCGCCGCCCGCCAGGTCGATGTCGCCGATGTCACGGGCGACCAACTGGTCGAGGCCGGGGTAGTTCCCGGGCTGCGGGGGAGACAGGACTGCCACCGGGACGTCGTACTTCACCGCGATCAATCCGGAGAAGGTCACCGGGATCTCGTACGTGTACTGCTTACGGGTACGCCGCTGCGTGACGATGGTCTCCACGCGGGAATCCGGCGGGACCTGGCCGGAGATCTGCGATTTGGAGGCCCAGCTGGTGGTCAGGGAGCCGCCGACGGAGGCCGTGATGCCCAGCGCCAACTGGGCGTTGAGCGTCGCGGTGCCGGTGGCGCTGCCCTGGGTCGTGAACGCCACCGAGTTCGTCACCGAGTTCGCCGCGGAGTTCGTCGCCGCGTTCCTCGTGGCCGTTTCGGTGGCGTTGGCGTTGTCGACCCCGATGTTGTCCTTGCTGTTCTTGTTGGTCACGGTGTTCGCGTTCTTGTTCGACATCTCGTTCTGGAGCTGCGTCTGAAGCTGCGTCTGGAGGTCCATCTTGAGCTGGTTCTGCAGCTGCAGCTGGAGCTGCGCGCTGACGCTGCCGCCGAAGGTGAGCTGGGCATTCCCCTGGAGCGACCACGTGACCCCGTTCGACACGGTGAAATCGACCGAGTCGGTGAAGGTCATCGGGGACGTCTGGCTGCGGTTGACGTAGGCGCGCGAGGAGAACGTGTCGGGCGGGGGCTGGTCGATGTTGCGCCGCTCCTCGATCAGCGGCTCCCCGAGGTTCATGTAGGCGAGCCAGCCCAGTTGGAACGCGGAGCCGGGGAAAGCGCCGAAGCTCGACTTGTTCACGGAGAACCCGACGGGCTTGTGCCGCACGCCGTAGTCGTCGACGTAGACCAGGTTGGGGTGGTCCAGGATGGACTGCCAGGTCTGCTCGATGTTGAGCTCCCGCAGGTTCTTCTTCGTCAGCGGCTGGCGCTTGGCCCGTTCCAGGTTGTACGCGTTGGAAGGCATTCCCCGTCCTCGGCTGATCTGGTCGAACCGCGCTCGGTGAAATGAAAACAGGCATCTGCGCGCGTTCCGACAATCGAAGTTATGACGGGCTCCATTGCCCGGGAAGGCGTTTCCGTGGACCCCTCGTGCGTCACACGGGGAGCAGCTGCCACTGCCGACCTTGGCGGTCGCCCTCCGCCCCGTCCTGCTTGATCGCCGCACAGGCGTTGGTGTCGACTCGCAGGAGCAGACCGCTGTTCCGGTTCGCGATCTCGTACACCCGCGGGGTGTCGGTCACGGAGCCCACCGGGATCAGCCGCCACTGCTGGTGGCGTGCGTCACCGCCCTCGTAGGTGCGCTGCGCGACCACCGCCCCGGCCGCCTCCTGTGCTCCGACGACCTCCAGGGCTTTGCCGCTGCGCACGTTCTCGATCCTGTACAGGACGTCGCCGTTGTCCTGGCCCGCCGCGACCAGCCGCCACCGCTGGTGATCCCTGGGGACGGCGAGGGACTGGTGAACCTCGGCCCCGTCCTTGGTGGACTCACGCACGACCCCCATCCGCAACCTGCTGCGGACGTTGGCCCAGGAGACCACCGTGCCCGACTCGGGCCTCCCGGCCATCCTCACCGACGCGATCTTACGAACCCGGTTGTTGGCGTGGTCGGCGATGTAGAGGGTGTCGACGCAGTCCACAGCGAGCCCGATCGGGTAGTTCAGCTGGGCCGAAGCGGCCGGGCCGCCGTCGCCGCCGAAGCCCGCGGCGCCCGTGCCGGCGACCGTGCCGATCTTCCCGTCGGCCGTGACCTTCCGGACCCGGTGGTTGCCGTAATCGGCGATGTAGAGGGTGCCGGTGCTGTCCACCACCATTCCCACGGGGAGGTTCAGCTTTGCCGAGGACGCCGGGCCGCCGTCGCCGCCGAAGCCCGCGGTGCCCGTGCCGGCGACCGTGCCGATCTTCCCGTCGGCCGTGATCTTCCGGATCCGGTGGTTGTCGGCATCGGCAATGTAGAGGACGCCTGCGCTGTCCACCACCACTGCGTGCGGGTGGTTCAGCTGGGCCGCAACCGCTGGACCGCCGTCTCCCCCGAATCCCGCGGTCCCGGTTCCCGCGACCGTGCTGATCTTCCCGTCAGTCGTGACCTTCCGGACCCGGTTGTTGTGGTACTCGGGGATATAGAGGACGCCGGCGCCGTCCACCGCCACCCCCAACGGGAGGTTCAAGGGGGCGGCGGTGGCGGGGCCGCCGTCGCCGCCGAAGCCCGCGGTGCCCGTGCCGGCGACCGTGCCGATCTTCCCGTCGGCCGTGATCTTCCGGATCCGGTGGTTGTTGGTATCGGTGATGTAGACGGCACCTGCGCTGTCCACCGCCACCCCACGCGGGTAGTTCAGCTGGGCCGAGACGGCAGGGCCGTTGTCCCCGCTGAATCCCGCGGTCCCGGTTCCCGCCACCGTGCTGATCTTCCCGTCAGTCGTGACCTTCCGGACCCGGTGGTTGTTGTAGTCGGAGAAGTAGAGGGTGCCGGCGCTGTCCACCGCGATCCCGTACGGGCGGTTCAACTGAGCCGAAACGGCAGGCTCGTTGTCTCCTTTGAACCCCGCTACCCCGGTCCCCGCGACCGTGCTGATCGGAGGGGCGGAGTTCTCGCCACCTGTGGCTGCCGCGAGGGCAGTGCTCATCGTCATCCCTTCACCGTTCACCGAACGCCGACTACAAGCGGTTGTCTCTTGAATCCAGAAAGTCACAGGAGCATCAGGGTTGGCAAGGTCACTTCCGAGCCATTGTTGTGGACACGCCGACGAGACACCGAACCGGATCGGTAGTCGACCCCCGCCAACGCCCGGACGTGAAACTGCTCGGCCGCGGCGGCGCCTTGGATCAGATCGACGTGCTCTGGGAGTTGGTGGCAGCCAACGGCTCGCCACGGCACGTCATCATTGAGCGTCGCCGGTAAGGCAAGCCGCTCGAGAACCGCCGACGCCGAAGCCTCCGGTGACGTTGATGACGGTGCCGGTGGTGGTGCCGCCGACGATGCCCGAGCCCGCTCCGAGGTCGTAAGTCCCGGGGGCGGCGCCGCCGGTGCCGTTGTAGCCGCCGGTGCCGCCCTGGATCGTCCAGGTGCCGGCCGCCCCGTGCTCACCGGGACGGCGGGTACAGGGCGAACCGCCTCGGCGTCATCTCAGCCGAGGTGTCCGTCGCCGGCGCGAAGGTCATCACCGCAGGACCGCTGCGACAGCCTGCGGGCCGCGCCCGGGGAGAGGCTGAGGCCGTAACCGAGGGCAGCCACGGCAGGACCGAGGAGTTCCGCCGCGAGTTGGCGACAGTCCATCGCCTCCCTGCAAGACCCGTCCCCACCGGCCAGAGCGCCCATGAGCCTCTGGTAGTCCGGCGCCAGCACACCGACGTCGAGCCCTTCCCGCCACTGCGGCACCACGAAACCGGGCACCGCTGCCGCAACCCGCGCCGGCCGCTCACCGGCCACCACGACCGGCGGCACCGCCTTGCCCCCACAAGGTTCCGCCAAGACCTCGGCCACCGTCGCGCGGGCGATCACGAACCCCTCCCACACGGCCTCCGCCTCCGCTGGCTCGACCAGCAGGGCCTCCACCCGCTGCCGAGCGGCGCGCTCCCGCTCCTCCAACAACCCCATCACCGACGGCACCCGGCACCTCCAAACGAAGAGACGACACAACACGCCATCCCTGCCGCCGAAACACCAAACCTATTCCTGACCAGCGGAAACGCACCCATCACTCTCGGAAAGGACAACAGCTTCTCAGGAGGCCGGGTCAGGAGGCCGGGTCAGGAGGCCGGTCCGGAGGCCAGGCCAGGAGGCCGGGGGCCGGGCCGGGGGCCGGGCCGGGGGCCGGGCCGGGCCGGGCCGGGGTCAGACCACCCGGGTCTGCGCCCAGTCGTAGAGGCGGCGGGCGCTGTCCCCCAGGCGGGTGGCGTAGAGCGTGCCGGCCGGGCCTCCCACGAGTTCGTCGGTGGTGGTGGTGACGCCGACGACGGTGCCGATGCCGGTGCGGGGGTCGAACCGGGCGAGGTGGGGGCCGCCGCTCGCCCCGTGGCCCATGGTGCAGGGCTCGCCCCACAGCAGGGGGGCCTGGGGGCCGGGCCGGGCCGGTCCGGCGCAGTGGATCATGCGTGAGCCGGCGTAGAGGGCGGCGGCGTTGTTGAGCCGGTCCTTCGGGTACCCGAAGGTGTGGATGAACTCGCCCTCGGCGGGCTCGGTGAACGCGATCCGCTGGCTTCCCGTGACGTCCGCGATCCGCCGCCCCTCGGCGGAGGGGTTGGCCACGAGCACGGCCGCGTCGTGGCCGGCGACGGCGACGGCGTCGGAGGTGGTCGTGCCCGGGGCGGCGTCCCAGCGGGAGGAAGTGGCCATGGTCCTGATGCTGAAGCCGCCGAGCGGTTTCGTGCCGTTGCGGTAGCCGGGCACGAAGTACAGGTTGTGGCGCCACGTGTCGTCGGCGGCGGGGGCGCCGACGCCCCTGAGGCAGTGCGCGGCCGTGACGAGGGTGCTGCGGTTCGCGCTGGTGACGACCGTCGCGGTGCAGCTGCCGTCGTAGCCGTCGGAGAAGGTGAAGAAGAGCCGGCCGATGTTCCGGTCCGCCGCTCCGCCGTGCGTCCAGACGGCTCCGGGGTCCGGGGTGTTCGCAGGGAGCGGGCGCGGGTCGTCGGGCGTGTCGTCGTCCGCGGGCACGGGGGTGATCTCGGGGACCACGGCGCCGGCCAGCTTCATCCGGGTGGGGGTCCAGTAGGTGTCGATCCGGCTGCGTTCCGGTGCGGTGGTGGCGCCGGAGTGGGTGGTGACGGAGTCCTGCTCCGCGGCGAGGGCCGTGGCCGGCGCCAGCGCGGCGACGGTGGCCGCGGTCAGCAGGAGGGCTCCCGCGGCGGCGAGCTTGCGGGGGAGGGTGCGGTGTGTGGCGGGCATGGTCACCGTTCTCGGTCGGGTGCGGTGTGCTTGACGGTTCGTCGGCAGGATCGGTGGGCGGGGCCGGTGCTTCAGGCGTGTTCGGCGGCCCGGTACAGCGGCTTGGTGATCGCGGAGGTGAACTGCGGGCCGACCAGGTGCCGGGTGCAGGCGGTGTCGCCGCGGGGGCAGGCCCGGCCGGAGGCGTCGAGGAAGGCGCCCTGGGTGTCGTCGCCGACCACGGTGCCGATCCCGGAGGACGGGTCGAGGTCGGCGATGCGGGGGCCTCCGCTGGAGCCGCCGCCCATCACGCAGGGGGCGCCCCACTGGCCGCGGGGCTCCGGGTGCTCCGTGGTGCCGGGGTTCTCACGGGCGGTCCCCGTGCAGTGGGCGAGCCTGGCCCCGGTGTATTCGGGCAGGCCCGCGCGGGCGGGATCGCCGGAGGCCTCGCGCGGGTAGCCGAACTCGTGGACCACCGCGCCGCCCGGGCGGTCGAAGCCGATGCGCTGGGCGGCGCCGACGGCGTCCTGGACGCGCCGGCCCGCGGCGTCGGTGTTCAGGACCAGGAAAGCCTGGTCGTACGCGTCGTACGCCAGGGCGTTCTGCTCGTCGTTGAGGAGCCAGGTGGCGTCGGCGACCCCGGCGCGGGCGACGAACGCGCCGTAGGGCGCGAGGCCGTCGTGGTAGCCCGGCACGAACATCTCGTTCGACAGCCACTCGTTGTTGTCGCCCAGGAGGTCGGGGCTGTTGACGCAGTGCGCCGCCGTGACGACGGTGCTGCGGTTGGCGCTGTTCACGACGGTCGCGGTGCAGCTCTCGTCCTCACCGTGGTTGGTGAAGAAGAGTCTGCCCACCGTCCTGCTCAGGGTGTCGGCGCCGGTCCACGGGGCGCCGTCGGGGCCGCTCCTGGGCGCGGCGCCGGAGGACGGCGTGGTCAGGGCGGCGATCCGCGCGGGGGTCCAGTAGTCCAGGACGGCCTGCTGCTGCGCGGCCGTGACCGCTTCCGGATGGACGATCACCCGGCTCGCGGCCGCCGTGGCCGTGTCCGGTGCGGCGGCCCCGGCCGACGCGGCCGACGCCGGGCCGGCCGCCGCCGCGACGACCGTCAGGGCCCCTGTCAGAGCTCCCGTCAGAACCGCCGTCAGGGCGGCTCGGGTGCGGGCTCGGGTGCGGGTGCGGGTCAGACCGTGTGTGGGTGGCATGTGTCGCACCGTAGGAGCCTCACGTCAGGGTCACGTCAGGAGTGGGTTTCGTCCTCCCCTCGAACACGTCAGGGTCCGGTAAAGAGCGTTTCATCCGTGTCTCGGTGCCGGCCGCGGGCGGGCCGCCCGGCGGCGGCCCCGGATCCCGCCGGAGCGTTCACTCTTCACCATTGCAATGAACGAAGTCGGAGTCGTTGCGTTATCCGCACGCCAGTTGCAACACTTTTCGGCGCTTTACCTGCAGAGATAGGGATTTGACGCAACGTCCACGTTGTCAGCTTCAGAAAGGCAACGTAGCGTTTCCGTCATCAGAAAGAACGACCGAGCACCGGAGAACACCATGCAGACCTTCGCCACCGCCGCGCCGATCACCGCCGTCCTCGACATCCCCGCCGGGCGCGTCCGGCTGATCGCCGCCGACCGCACCGACACCGTCGTCGAGATCCGCCCCGCCGACCCCGCCAAGAACCGCGACGTGCGCAGCGCCGAGCAGACCACCGTCACCCACGCCGACGGCGTCCTGCGGATCCAGGCCCCCGAGAACGGCAAGGCCCTGCTCGGCGCCGGCTCCGTCGAGGTCACCGTCCGACTGCCCGCCGGCTCCCGCGTCGAGGGCCGCGCCGCCGCCTGCGAACTGCGCGTCGTCGGCCGCCTCGGCGACCTCGCCTTCGACGGCGCCTACCGCCACACCAAGATCGACGAAGCCGCGAACGTGCACCTCACCGCCACCGACGGCGACATCGGGATCGGCCGCCTCACCGGCACCGCCGACCTCACCACCGCCCGCGGCGACATCCACGTCACCGAAGCCCACCACGGCACCCTCACCCTCACCACCCGGGCCGGGAACATCACCGTCGGCGCCGCCACCGGCGTCTCGGCCACCCTCGACGCCGGCACCGCCCACGGCCGCACCCACAACTCCCTGCGCAACGACGGCACCCCCACCCTCGACATCCGCGCCACCACCTCCCACGGCGACATCACCGCCCGCAGCCTCTGACCCACGGACCCGGACACCCCCACTCCCCCACTCCCCCGCACGCAGGAAGGCACCCCATGAGCACCGACGTCCAGCCGTCCGCCTGGAGCGGCATGGTCCCCGTCGACGACACCGCCCTCGCCGTCACCGACACCGGCGGCCCCGGCACCCCGGTGGTCTACCTCAACGGCCAGTTCGCCACCCAGGGCCACTGGCGGCGCGTCACCGCCGAACTCGGCCACGGCTACCGGCACATCACCTACGACGAGCGCGCCCGCGGCCGCAAGTCCCACCGCTCGGCCGACTACTCCTTCGAGGCCGCCGTCCGCGACGTCGACGCCGTCCTCGCCGCCCGGGGCGTGGAGCGGGCCCTGGTGGTCGGCTGGTCCTACGGGGCGTTCGTCGCCGCCCACTGGGCCTCCCGCAACCCCCGGCGCGCCCTGGGCGCCGTCCTGGTCGACGGCGCCCAGCCCCACGACTGGCTCGACGACGCCATGGAGCAGCGCATCCGCAAGCAGTTCCGCCAGTGGGGCTGGTTCCTGCCGCTGCTGCGCCCCACCGGCCTGGCCCCGCGGATGAACGCCGACGAGCTGGCGCGGTGCAACATCGAGCTGGGCCGGGTCGCCCGCGAACGCGAACTGGCGCCCGTGCTGGACGCCATCAGCGTCCCGACCCGGTACGTGGTCGCCTCCGGGGCGTCCCTGGGCAGCCGCGGCGACGAGCAGGAACGCATCCGGGCGAGCCTGACGGCGGTGGCCGCCCGCAACCCGGCCATCGAGATCAGCGCGAAGGTGGCGAGCAACCACGGCACGATCCTGAAGAAGGACTTCCGCGCCGTCGCCGACGCCGTGCGCGAGGTCACCGCCGCCACCGCGGGGAACTGACGGCGCGCGCACCGCAGGGCCCCGCACCACAGGGCCCCCGCGGCACAGCCCCCCGCACCGCGGGGCCGGCGGCATGCGGCCCGGCCGCTACTGGGGGTTGCCGTTGGCGGCCAGGCGGGTGCCCATCTCGGCGTGGGCGCGCCGCGAGTGCGGGTTGGCCGGGTCGTGGACGAGCCGCAGGTAGTCGTAGAGGACCTGCACGCACCGGTCCCGGGTGGGGTAGGAGGCGTCGGCGGCCAGGCCGAGGCGGTCGGTGACCTCCATCAGTTTCCCGTCGGGGGCCGCGTACACCGGGTGCCAGACCAGGCGCACCGCCGGGTCGAGCGCCATGACCACGCGCAGCTGCGGGACCTCCTGCGCGATGAGGACGCTGTCGGGGTCGTAGGCCCGCAGGAAGATGTGGACGGGGCCGCGGGCGCGGCTCACGAAGGCCTTGGACAGGACGTTCCACATCGGCGTCTTGAGCAGCCAGTCCGGGGTGAGGACGAGTTTGTCGACCACGCCGCCGAAGGGGGTGGCCTCCAGCGGGGTGTGGCCCTTGCCGCGGGCGTAGTCGCTGACCTCCCGGCCGCCGGACCACAGGGCCAGTGTGGGGGTGTCGATCTCCAGGTAGTCGCCGACGACCTTCACCAGTTCCTGGTACCAGCTGTTCGAGGCGCGGTGGTCGCGCTGGTCCTGGCGTGCGGTGAAGGTCGCCATGGCCTCGTCGTTGAGCCGGCCCTGTTCGGCGATGCCGCCGAGGACGAGCTGCCAGGCGACGTCGGTGACGGCGTCGGGGAAGCCCGCCCGGGCCATCGCCTGGCGGAACGCGTCCC
The DNA here is from genome assembly GCF_040651155.1 of Kitasatospora sp. NPDC048545. NCBI lineage: Bacteria > Bacillati > Actinomycetota > Actinomycetes > Kitasatosporales > Streptomycetaceae > Kitasatospora > Kitasatospora sp. NPDC048545. The sequence continues at coordinate 66,834 of NZ_JBEZIQ010000046.1, read as the reverse complement.
ACTCGCCGTGCCCGGTCGGATCGGCGGCGTCGCGCCGCGCCTCCTGCCGGACGGCCGGGTCGCTCTGGCGCTGCAGCCGGCGGGTCACCGCCGCGTTGCCCACCGCCCGTTGCAGGGAGGCGAGTTCGGCGGGCCGCGCCCTCCCGCCGGCGGGCCGCTCGGCCGCCGGCTGGGCGCGCCGGGGCGACGCCGCCCCGGGCGCCGGCGCCCGGTCTGCCACGGTCCTGCGCACGCTCCCCCACCCCTCCCGCACCACCGCCCGCCCGGCCCCGTCGCGGGCCCCGTCGCCCCGAGCCTAGAGGGGCGCTCCCGTGTCCCGCGAGGTCCGAAAGGGCAGCCCGGGGGCAGCGCCCGGTGCAGGTGCGGCGGACGGGGCCGGGCACAATCACCCCCATGGGAACCGACATCCGGGGATTCGTGGAGTGCCGTACCTGGGACGCGACCGGGGCGAAGGCCTGGACCTGCGCCGTCGAGCTGTCCCTGCTCGGCGTCACCCGCGACTACCCGGCCTTCGCCTGCCTCTTCGGCGTGCGGGACGTCAGCGGGCACTGGCGGCCGGTCGGCGCCGGGCGGGGACTGCCCGCCGACGTGTCGGCGCGCGCCCGTGCCGCACACGCCTCCTGGGGCGCGGCCGCGTTCGGCGCCACCTGGCTCGACTGGACCGAGGTCCTGGCCGTCGACTGGGACGAACCGGCGCTGCCCCGCGCGACCACCATCGCCCGCTACCGCCGCCACCCGGACGGCACCCTGACCCTGCGCCACCGGGACGACTGGAGCCGGGGGTTCGCCCGGGCCAGCGGTGTCGACACCCGCGGCGTCGGCCCGGACCGCATCGGCGACCTGTGGGCCGAGGGCACCGAGTGGGACGTCGGCACCACCGTGTTCCGGGCCGAACGCGCACGGCGCCGCGACGCCGTGCCCGCCGATGGCTCCTGGCGGCCGGTGTGGACCGTCATGGGCGCCCTCGCCGAGGTCCACGGCACCGGCGACGTCCGCCTGGTCGTGTGGTTCGAGGAGTGACACCCCCTCACCCCGGACCGGCGGCCCCCGCCCCGACCGGGCCGCGGGCCCGGTCCGCCCCCGAACGGGTGGACTCTGCGCCCCGCGCCCGCGACCCGGGCGTGCCCGGGGGCCGCGCCGGTGATGCTGCCGTGCGTCCGACCTCCCACCACCCGAGAGGCCCCCGCACGTGCGACGCACCCACCACCGCAGACTCCTCGCCGCCACCCTGGCCGCGGCCGCCGTCCTGGCCCCGATCACCGCGGCCCCCGCCGGCGCCGCCGGCCACCCCGCCGGCAACCACCGCTTCGACACCCACGACAACGGGGACGACTGCCCGCCCGACGGCCTCGACCCCCGACTGACCGCCCGCCTGGACACCGCCATCGCGGACGTCCGCCGCCAGGCCGCCATCCCCGGCGTCATCGTCGGCCTCTGGATGCCCGGCCGGGGCTGCTACGTCCGCGCCACCGGCGTCGCCGACACCGCCACCGGCGCCCCGATGCGCACCGACGACTTCGTGCGCATCGGCAGCGAGACCAAGACCTTCACCGTCACCGCCCTGCTCCAGCTCGTCGACGAGCACCGCATCGGCCTGGACGACCCCATCTCCGCCTACGTCGACGGCGTGCCCGACGGCGACTGCATCACCCTGCGCCAGCTCGCCGAGATGCGCAGCGGCCTGTTCCCGTACACCGCCGACCCCGGCTTCGTCCACGACCTGCTCAGCGACCCCCAACGCTCCTTCACCCCCCGGCAGGACCTCGCCTACGCCTTCCGGCACGACAACACGTCCGAGCCGGGCACGACGTTCCAGTACTCCAACACCAACCTCGTGCTGCTGGGCCTGGTGGTCGAGAAGGTCACCGGCCGCCCGCTCGCCGAGGTGCTGGACGAGCGGGTGCTGCGCCCCTCGCGCCTGCAGCACACCCTGCTCCCCCACGGCCCCGAGTTCCCCGCGCCGCACCCGCGCGGCTACACCGACCAGACGCTCAGCGGCGCCACCGCGGACGCCACCGACTGGAACCCCAGCTGGGCCTGGGCGGCCGGGGCGATGATCTCCGACCTGCAGGACCTGCGCCACTGGGCGGAGAGCGTCGCCACCGGGCGGCTGCTCAGCCCCCACACCCAGGCGCAGCGGCTGACCACGCTGCCGACCGGGTTCCCGGACACGACGTACGGGCTGGGCATCCTGGAGACGGGCGGGTGGATCGGGCACAACGGCTCGATCCCGGGCTACGAGACGGTGACGGTCTACCTGCCGGCGCAGCGGGCCACGCTGGTCGTCGAGATCAACACCGACTCCACGGTCCAGGGCCAGGAGCCGTCGACGCTGCTGGCCCGGGCGATCACGCAGATCGTCACCCCGGACAACGTCTACGCCGGGGCGATCGCCACCCGGTAGCCGGGGGCCGGTAGGGGGGCCGGGCGGGGCCGGTAGGGGGGCCGGGGGCAGGCGGCGGCGTTCCCGGAACGGCACCGCCCCGGGGTGAGCAGGGGTCGGCATGCCGGCGGGAAACCCCGGTGCGCCGGGGGTGGCACACCGGCACACTGGCCCGATGCTCATCGACCACTGGCCCCTGTTCGGGCTGCGCGTGACCTCGCCCCGCCTGGAGCTGCGGCTGCCCACCGGGGACGAACCGGCCCAGGTGGCCGACCTCGCCGCCCGCGGCATCCACCCGCCGCACACGCGCCCCTTCCTGTCCCCCTGGGGCGAGTTGCCGCCCGCCGAACGCGCCCGGCACGTGCTGCGGATGCACTGGCGGCGGCTGGGCCGCTGGACACCGCGGGACTGGGCGCTGAACCTGGTCGCCTTCCACGAGGGACGCCCGGTGGGCGTCCAGGACGTGCGGGCCGAGGAGTTCGGCGTGCGCCGCGAGGTCGTCTCGGGCTCCTGGGTCGGCCTGGAGCACCAGGGCGCGGGCTTCGGCACCGAGATGCGCGCGGCGATGCTGCACCTGCTGTTCGCCGAACTGGGCGGGCAGTGGGCCACGTCGCTGTCCTTCACCGACAACGCGCCCTCCCTCGCGGTGTCCCGCAGGCTCGGCTACCGCGACGACGGCATCGAGCGCGACGTCCTGGACGGCCGGGTCGTGGAGTCCGTGCGGCTGCGCCTGTCCCGGGAGGACTGGGCGCGGCACGCGACGGTCCCGGTCACCGTGACCGGTCTGACGGACGGCTGCCGCGAGATGCTCGGCGCCACCCCGACGCCCACGCCTACCGTCTGACACCCGGCTCGGCGTCCGGCTCGGCGCCCGGTCTCAGGCCCCGTCCGTGGCGGCTTCCAGGGCGGCGGGCAGGTCCGTGAGGGAGTGCAGGACGCCGATGCCCTCGCCGGCCGGGGCGCCGGTGCCGGAGCGGTCGAGCCAGAAGGCGCGCAGGCCCGCGTCGCGGGCGCCGAGCGCGTCGACGTCGTACTTGTCCCCGACGTAGGCGACTTCGTGCGGGGCCAGGGCCAGGCGTGCGCAGCCGGCCAGGAAGATGCCCGGGGCGGGTTTGGCCTCGCCGTGTTCGTCGGAGCAGACCAGCACCGCGTCGGTGAAGTGGCCCAGCAGGCCGACGGCTTCGAGTTTGCGGCGCTGGTGGGCGGTGGAGGAGTTGGAGACGATCCCGAGCCGGTGGGAGGGCGCGAGGGTGGCCAGGACGGGCGCGGCGTCGGGGAAGGCGGCCCGGGCCGTGTCGCGGTGGGCGGTGTACCCGGCGAACCAGGCGGCGGCCCGCTCGTCCGGCAGGTGCCGGGCGCCGTCGTCGCCGAGGCGGGTGAGGAACCGGCGGGTGCGTTCGTGCTGCTGGCCGGCGAAGGTCAGCTCACCGGCCAGGAAGCGCGCGTACTGCTCCTCCATGACGGCCCGCCACAGTGCCACCGCCGCGGCGGGCGCGGGGAAGCGGTCCAGCAGGCGCAGGTCCCGCAGGTGGGCGAGGATGCCGGCTTCCTCCGAGCCCGAGTAGTCGAACAAGGTGTCGTCGACGTCGAAGAGCACGCCTCTGATCGGCACGGTCCGTTCCCTCCCGTTCGTGCTGCGGCGCCGGTGTGCCGGCGGCCGTAGGGACCCTACGCGACCGGCGGGCGGGTGCCGGTACGGCCGCGGGGGTGCGGGCGCGGGTGCCGGTACGGCCGCGGGGGTGCGGCCGTACCGGCGGGCGGGTTCAGCCGCCGAGGACCTCGTTGACCAGGGCGCGGGCCTCGTCCTGGACGCGGGTGAGGTGGTCGGGGCCGTGGAAGGACTCGGCGTAGATCTTGTAGACGTCCTCGGTGCCGGAGGGGCGGGCGGCGAACCAGGCGTTGTCGGTGCAGACCTTGATGCCGCCGATCGGGGCGCCGTTGCCGGGGGCGTCGGCGAGGACGGCGGTGATCTTCTCGCCGGCGAGTTCGCCGGCGCCGACCCGCTCGGGGGACAGGCGGGCCAGGCGGGCCTTCTGCTCGCGGTCGGCGGGGGCGTCGACGCGGGCGTAGGCGGGGGCGCCGTGGCGCTCGGTCAGTTCGCGGTAGCGGGCGCTGGGGGTGGCGCCGGTGACGGCGGTGATCTCGGAGGCGAGCAGGGCCAGCAGGATGCCGTCCTTGTCGGTGGTCCACACCCCGCCGTCGCGGCGCAGGAAGGAGGCGCCGGCGCTCTCCTCGCCGCCGAAACCGATCGAGCCCTCCAGCAGGCCGTCGACGAACCACTTGAAGCCGACCGGGACCTCGACCAGGGTGCGGCCCAGGTCGGCGGCGACGCGGTCGAGCATCGAGGAGGAGACCAGGGTCTTGCCGACGCCGGCGTCGGCGGGCCAGTCGGCGCGGTGGCGGTAGAGGTAGTCGACGGCCACCGCGAGGTAGTGGTTGGGGTTCATCAGCCCGCCGTCGGGGGTGACGATGCCGTGCCGGTCGGCGTCGGCGTCGTTGCCGGTGGCGATGGCGTAGTCGGCGCGGCGGGTGATGAGGGAGGCCATCGCGAACGGCGAGGAGCAGTCCATGCGGATCCTGCCGTCCCAGTCCAGGGTCATGAACCGCCAGGTCGGGTCGGTCAGCGGGTTGACGACCGTCAGGTCCAGGCGGTGGGTGTCGGCGATGCGCGCCCAGTAGTCCACCGACGCGCCGCCCAGCGGGTCCGCGCCGATGCGCAGGCCCGCCGCGCGCACCGCGTCCAGGTCCAGGACGGAGGGCAGGTCCTCGACGTAGGCGGTGAGGTAGTCGTGGCGGGCGGTGGTGGCCGCGGCCAGCGCCCGCGCGTACGGGACCCTCCTGATGCCGCGCAGGCCCTCGCGGATCAGCTCGTTGGCGCGGTCCTGGATCCACCCGGTGGCCTGTGAGCCGGCCGGGCCGCCGCTGGGCGGGTTGTACTTGAAGCCGCCGTCGCGCGGCGGGTTGTGCGAGGGGGTGACGACGATGCCGTCGGCCAGCGCGCGGGGGCTGCGCCGGTTGTGGGCGAGGATCGCGTGCGAGACCGCCGGGGTGGGGGTGTAGCCGTCGGCGGCGTCGATCAGCACGTGCACGCCGTTGGCGGCCAGCACCTCCAGGGCGGTGACCTTCGCCGGTTCGGACAGGGCGTGGGTGTCCGCGCCCAGGAACAGCGGCCCGGCGACGCCCTGTTCGGCGCGGTACTCGCAGATCGCCTGCGTGGTCGCGGCGATGTGGTCCTCGTTGAACGCCGCGTCCAGCGACGAGCCCCGGTGCCCCGAGGTCCCGAACGCCACCCGCTGCCCGGGCTCCTGCGGGTCCGGGTGCAGCGCGTAGTAGGCCGTCACCAGCCGCGCCACGTCCACCAGGTCACCGGCCTGCGCCGGCTGCCCTGCCCGTGCGTGTGCCATCCGTCTTCTCCCGCCACTTCCGACTTGTGTCCGGTCCGCTTCCGTGCCCGTGCTCACCGATCGTAGCCAGAACGCGACGGTGCCCCGAACCGCACACGGCGCTGCGGGGCGCGGCGGCACGACGTCTCCCGGCGCAGGCCCCCCGGGTTCAGCCTGGCAGCCGCTGGCGGTAGGCGTCCAGGACGGGCGCGGTGGTGGTCGCCAGGAACTCGGTGACCCGGTACGCGCACAGTCCGGCGACCACGAACGGGTCGGTGGCCACCAGTGCCTCGATCGCGGCCCGGTCCTCCCCGGCCGCCAGGATCACCCCGCCCTCGCGCGGCACCTTGCGCCCGGAGGCGAGGAAGGTGCCCGCCGCGTAGTGCGTCTCCAGCCATGCGATGTGCTGCGCCAGCGCGGCGTCGATCTGCTCCAGCGGGGCGGTGTAGCTCAGCTCAAGTACGAACATGCGTCCAGGCTAGGCCCGTTCGGGCAGGGGCCTGCGGCGGGGGGTGGGCGGGCGCGGATGCGAACCGCCGCAGCCGAAGCGGGGCCCGTGGCTGCGTGACCCCGCCGAGGGGTGTCAGCGGCGTGTCAGGGATGAGTCAGGACGCTTTGGCAGGCTTCGGGGTGGCAGAACCTCAGGGCTCTGCCGGAACTGAATCCCACGCCCGTAGGCAGAGACGAGGTGATCCGCATGAAGATCCGTAAGGTTGCCGTCGCCAAGGCCGGCTCCTCGCCGCGCTGAATCCGGCAGGGGTTGTGAAGAACACCCTGCCGGGGGCCCATCCGCGCGAATCGGATGGGCCCCTTCGCACCGGCGACGGATGCCGTCCGGCGCCGGCAGTCGTACTCGACGATACCGAGGACTTCACCATGAGCGACTCCGCGCTGCCCGCGCTGCCGAAGGTCCGGCCGATCTATGACGTGATGTACCTGGAGGGCCGGATCCGGATGGGTTCCGGTCCTGCGTACGCCAGCGAGATCGAGGACCCGGACGGCCGCTGGGCCACGCTGGTCAGGTTGCTCGACGGCAGCAGGAGCATCGCCCGGCTGCAAGGCGAACTCGACGGCAGGCTCAGCGCGGACGAGGTGCTCGAGGGAGTCGGGACCCTCCATGAGGCGGGCTTCCTGGAGGACGGGGGTACCAACCCGCCGCAGGAGCTCACGGCCGACGACCTGCGCCGGTACGCACCGAACCTGAACTTCTTCCGTACCCGCGCGTCCGCGAGCGAGGACTTCCACGCCCCGCAGGTCGTGCTGAAGAACACCCGGGTGCTGGTGCTGGGCATGGGCGGTATCGGCACCAATGTCTGCATGGCGCTGGCCGAGCTCGGCATCGGCAGCATCACCGGCCTGGACTTCGACCGGGTCGAGCTGAGCAACCTCAACCGGCAGGTCCTGTACTCCACCCCGGCGGTGGGCAGGCCGAAGGTGGACGTGGCCGCGGAGCGGATGGCGCGGTTCAACCCCGACATCGAGTTCGACACGATCGAACGGCGACTCACCTCGCTGTCCGATGTGGAGGCCGTCATCGACGCCGCGGCCCCGGACTTCGTCTTCTGCCTGGCCGACAAGCCGAACGGGTGGATCGACTTCTGGGTCAACGAAGCCTGCGTGAAGCGTCGGATCCCTTACACCGCCGGCAGCATCAGCGCCCACCTCGGCACGGCCTACAGCGTGGTGCCGGGTCAGGGCCCCTGCTACCAGTGCATCGTCGACGGGGAAACCGCCGAGCACGCCGAGTTCGCCGAGATCCTGGAGTACGTGCGGATCCACGACCTCGACTCCAGCAACGGCGCACTCGGGCCGGCCTGCATGTTCCTCGGCTACTTCCTCTCCTACGAGCTGCTGCGCGAGCGCCTCGGGTTCGGGCCGGTGCTCGCCTCGGGGAAGCTCCTCGAGATCGACTTCGTGACGTTCCAGCAGCAGTGGCACACCACCGTGCGCCGCCCGGACTGCCCGGTGTGCAGAACCGCGGTCCCGGCGACCCCCGCCTCGCCGGAGCCGCTGGACGAGCCCCGTGGCTGAGTCGGCCCCCGGCCCGCGGTCGGCGGACCCCCTCCTGCGCAACCGGCCCTACCAGGCGATGTTCTGGTCGCAGACCTGCACCGACCTCGCCGAGCAGTTCCTGATCGTGTCGATCGCCTGGGCCGCCCTGCACACCTTCGGCGGCGGCCGCCTGGGTCTGGTCCTGGCCGCCTGGGCGATCCCGCGCGGACTGCTCCTGCTCTTCGGCGGTGTCCTGGCCGATCGCAAGGACCGCCGCGCGGTCGGGATTTCGGTCGGGGCACTGCTGTGCCTGCTGAACCTGGCCGCCTCCGCCATCACCCACCGGAGCGAGCTGTGGGCCTGGCTCGCCCTGGCCGTCTGCCTGGGGGTCCTGGACGCGGTCCGGCTTCCCATCGGGGCCTCGATGCTGCCGCTGCTCGTCGACAGGGAGCGCCTGGTGCAGGCGAACCGCTGGGTCAGCCTGCGCGAGTGGGGCGCGATGACGGGTGGACCCGCGCTGGGCGGTGCCCTGGTCGCCCTGCTGGGGAGCGGCGGCACGCTGTTGACCGCGGCGGGCATGTACGCCCTGAGCAGTGTGCTGCTGACGTTGCTGCCGCCGCTGGGCCGGGGCCGGGAGGAGGCCCGCAAACCGGTCCTCGTGGAACTGTCCGGCGGTCTCGCCTTCGTGCTGCGCCACCGTCGGCTGCGGGTCCTGCTCCCGACGTTCGCGATGGCCAACCTGTTCGTCCTGGGGCTGATCGGGGTGGGCATCCCGCTCTTCGCCAAGGAGGTCGTGAAGGCGGGCCCGCAGGGCCTGGGCATCCTCTCCGGTGCGTTCGGCGCCGGCCTGGTGCTCGGCACTCTGCTCTGCCACCGGCTGCCCACGCGGTGGCAGCAGTCCCAGCGGGTCATCTTCGGCCTGTTCATGGTGAGCGACGGCCTGCTGGCCGTGGTGGGGTTCGCTCCGAACCTGCCGCTCGCCGCAGTGGCGTACGCCGCCGGCGGACTGGCCGCAGGACCCGCTGCCACGTACTACCGCACGCTGCTCCAGGCCCTCCCGCCCGAGGAGTACCTGGGACGGGTCAACAGCATCGCCCGCGCGACCTCCTTCGGGCTCGAACCGGCTTCGACCGCGGGTGTCGGTGCGCTCTCCGCCCGGCTCTCCGCGGCAACCCTGCTCATCGTCGGCGGCTGCGCCGCGGCCGTGGTGGACCTGACCGGGCTGGTGCTCAGCAGCCGCAGGACACCGACCGAGGCCGACGCCGGGAGCGAACCCCTGGTCTGCGCAGGTGCCCAGGATGGATGAGAACGAGGCCCTGGCCGAGGAGGCGGCGCGCTGGGAGGCGTACGCCGAGCCGCTGGGCCGTCTGTGCGAGCTGCTGTGCGAGGAGTTCGCCCAGCAGACCCCGAACGCGACTCCGCTCCCGCTGGCGATCCACCGGTGCACGACAGGCACGTTCGCGCTCGTCCTGACGCCGGGGCAGTCGCAGCCCCGGCTCCTGGAGTGCGTCGAGGGCGCCCCGGCCCCGGGCCGCTGCATCGTCGACTTCGCCCAGGAGGCCGAGTCCGCAGCCGCAGGCGGCACGGCGGAGTTCATCCTCGGCGACGTGGTCCTCGACCCTCAGGGCCGGTATCTCGCGTACACCGTCGACACCAGCGGCGCCGACACCTTCGAGGTGCGCCTGCGGACCCTGCCGGCAGGAGAGTCGGTGACCGTGGCCGAGGCGGCGGCGCCGTCGCTCGCCTGGGACAGCGGGCTGGACCGCGTCGTACACCTTCGGGTCGACGGGCAGCTGCGCCCGGTCGAACTGCGCGCCACCGATCCGCGCAGCGGCGACACGGTCCGCCTCGCCGCGCTGGCACCCGGCGGTGACTACGTCGAGCTGGCCACGAGTTCGGACGGCACCGAGGTGCTGGCCGCGATCGAGCAGCATTCCCGGCGCAGCATGTGGGTGCTGGACCGCGCGGCAGGAGGACTGTCCCCGCTGCGCGAGCCCCGCCCGGGAGAGCGGGTGTACGCCGATGTCCGCCAGGGCCGCTGCGTGATGGCGGTGTCCGGTGCCGCGGACGGGGATGCCGTACTGCTCGCCGAATCGCTCGATGACCTGCCGGTGCCGGACGAATCGTGGGCGGTGGTGTGCCGGGCGTTCGACGGTGCGCACTTCGAGGACGTCGCCCTCGATGCGGACCATGTCCTCGTGCTGGAGCGGCGCGCAGGCCGGCGGCTGCTGCGCTGCCCGCTGCCCGGGGTGCGGGGACGGCAGGAGTCCGTCGGCTTCACGGCGGACCGCGGGCCCCGGGACGGCGGTTCCCCGGCATCGGGCATCCGGTTCGTGGCCGGGCTGCGCCCGGCCGGGGCACCGCTGGAGCTGGTGCGTTCCTGCTGGGACCAGGAGGCACGGTGGTACCGGCTGGCCACGGGCAGGACGGTCGCCCACCCCTTTCCGGGCGCCGGCCCGGCGGCTGCCGCCCCCGCCACGACCGGCGGACCGGGCATCACCGTGCTCGAAACGGCCGTGGCCTCGGCGGACGGCGTGCTCGTACCGCTCACCGTCCTGCGACCTGCCGGAGCCGTGGGCCCGCTGCCCACCGTGCTGTACGCCTACGGGTCGTACGGCATCCCGGTCGACCCCGACTACTCGCTGTTCCGGCCCTCGCTGTTCCGGCGGGGTGTCAGTTTCGCCATCGCCCATGTGCGCGGCGGCGGCGAGCTGGGCCCCGCATGGCACGAAGCCGGGCGCGGCGCGGGCAAGCTGAGCGCTGTGCAGGACTACCTCGGGTGCGCTCGGCACCTGTTCGCGCAGGGCCTGACGGCACCGAGGTCGCTTGCGGCACGCGCCCGCAGCGCCGGCGCCGCGCTGGTCGGCGCCGCGGTCAACCAGGAGCCCGGCCTGTTCGCCGCCGCCGTCCTGGAGGTCCCCTTCGTCGACTGCCTGCAGACCCTGCTGCGCGCCGACGATCCGCTGACGGAGCTGGAGTGGGACGAGTGGGGGAACCCTCTCGCCGACCCGCGGGCCAGGGCCGTTCTGGCCGCGCTCGCACCGGTGGACAACGTCCGGCCGGCCGCGTATCCGGCCATGCTGCTGACCGGCGGCCTCTCGGACACCCGGGTCGCGGTCGCCGAACCGCTGCGTCTGGCCTCGGCCGTGCGTACGGCGAGCACGGCCGGGCGTCCGGTGCTGGTGCGTGTCAACGGTGTCGGCCACCTGGGGCATTCCGAGGTGGCCGAGGACTGGCAGGACGAAGCGGCCGTCCTGGCCTTCGTCCTGACCGAACTCGGGAAGGACGACGCGTGATCCGCATCCTGTCGGTCGGTGATGTCTTCGTGGACCGGCCTGAGCCCGCGGCGGGATTCGCCCCGCTGGCCGGGCTGCTGGCCACCGGGGACATCGTCTTCGGGAACTGCGAAGGCGCCCACTCGCGGTCGGCGGACCGGGCCCCGCAGGCCAAGGGGCCTCAGGTGTCCGCGCCGGAGAACGCCGAAGCCCTGCGCACGCTCGGGTTCGACGTGATGTCCCTGGCGAACAACCACAGCGTCGACGGCGGACACGAAGGCCTGCGGCAGACCGTCGCCGCACTGCGCCGGCACGAGATCGAGGCGGTGGGAGCGGGAGAGAACCTCGGGGAGGCGTTCGAGGCCCGCCTGCTCACCCGGAATTCGCTCACCGTCGCCTTCGTCGCGCTCTCCACGGTCTTCCCGGCGGGGTACGAGGCGCGCGCGGGAGTACCGGGCATCGCCGCCCTGCGAGCCCACACCTTCTACGTCAACCCGGACCCCTCGTGCTGGAACCCCGGCGCCGCCCCGCAGATCGTCACCGCCGTCGACGAGGACGACTGCGGCACGGTCGAGGAAGCGGTGCGCAGCGCCGCCGCCAGGGCGGACGTGACCGTGGTGGGCGTGCACTGGGGCGATCCGTTCCGCCCCTTCGCGCTCACCGACTGCGAGCCCCAGGTCGCCCGGCTGCTCGTGGACGCCGGAGCGGACGTCGTCCTGGGACACCATCAGCACCTGCTGCGCGGCGCCGCATTCCTCGACGGCGCTCCCGTCTTCTACGGGCTCGGAAACATCGCCTGCGATCTGCCCGCCCTCGCCGCGGACCTGCTCCGGGAGACCCCCGACGCCCCGTACGACGACGAGGACGCGTGCCTGCGGACCTACGGCGAGTACGGGATCTACCCTCGCGCGGGCTACCCGTTGCTGCCCTTCCACTCCGACGCCAGGCGGACGGTGGTGGCACGCGTCGACGTCGACGGGACGGGGGTGCTCGACTGCGGGCTGTACCCGTGCCGCATAGAGCCGGACGGGGCCGTGCGGCCGCTGCGCGTCGCGGACCCCCGGCACGGGGAGGACCTCGCCTACCTGCGTACCTGTCTGGCCCATGTGCCCGGGCCCGCGGAGCTGGAACCGACCGAGTCCGACGGCTACGCCTACTGGCGGCTGGTCCCCGGGGGCTGACTCCGGGGCGCGGTGCGGGCCTTGCACGGAACCTGACGCAGCGGCGTCGATGTCCTGGCCTGTCTGTCGTCGCCCGAACCGGTCGCCAGAGCGGGGCGTCGCTCCGGGAGGGGCGGTGCGGGCCATCCGGGCCTCTGCAGGGCGGGAGCGTGGTCCAGGATGGCCTGTTCGAGGGCGCACAGCCGCGGGGACGGGTCGAGCCCGAGCTCGTCCGCGAGCCGGGACCGGAGGCTGCGGAACGCGTCGAGCGCCTCCACCTGGGACCCGCTGCGGTAGAGCGCGAGCATGTAGTGCTCGCAGAAGTCCTCGCGCAGGGTGTACTGGCTGTGGACCGCCTGGATGTCCGCCAGCACCGCGGCATGGCGGCCCCGTTCGAGTTCGATGTCGAACAGGGTCGCCAGTCCGCGCAGCCGGTAGGCCTCGTAGCGTTCTCCGGCGGCCCGCAGCAGGTCGCGGCCGGTGCTGTCGGCGATGGGTCCCTGCCACAGTGCCAGACTCGCCCGGACCTGCCGGAGCGCGGCGTCCGGATTGTCGAAACGCAGCCGCGCCGCCCGGTCTATCCCGTTGGCGAAGACGGCGGTGTCCAGTTCGATCCCGTCTAGGTCGAAGCGGTAGCCCTGCGGATGTCCCTGCACACGGCCCGCTCCCCGGCCCGGCTCGATCGTGGCGAGGTGTCGGCGGATCCGGCTGATATGGGCCTGGAGGGCGTTTTCGGCATTGCCGGGAGCCTTCCCGCCCCAGAGCTCCTCGATGAGGACGTCGTGCAGGACCGGCCGCCCCTCGCTCACCAGCAGGATCTGGAACAGCAGCCGCCGGTATTCGCCCGTGATGTCGACAAAGCCGCCGGCGGTCTCGACCCCGACCCGGCCGAGCGCGCAGTACCTCACCGGACCGTCCCCATGGGGCAGGAGGCCGGGAGAGCCCGGGTCGGGCGGTAACGCACCGAGAACTCGCAACCCACCACGTATGCGCACACGTTGTCCCTTCTCCGAAGGCCAGAGACGATGAAGGAGCATGCCGCGAACGGTAGTTGCCGAATGATCTATACCCCGAAAGCCATGTCCTCGCGGTTTCCGGTGCGGTATGGAATGTCAACGCCCGTGCGCGGCGCCCGGGTTGCCCACAGGAAGAAGAGGCACTGCGCTGCGCGTCCGGGACCGGAGGGCGGCCGCGCGACGGGCGCACGGGGGGCGGCGACAACCGCGGCCACGGGCTGCTGTGGCGGTCATAGCGCACTCCCCCATCACTGCGCGGTGCTGTCCGGCGTCGTCCGCCACCACTGTGCCGCAGCGTGCGCCGGGGGCCGCGAGAGTTTCTCCGCCCCGACCCCCGGAAGGGTGCCGACCCCAATCCTGCCAGCTCGGGCAAGGATTTCGGTAGGACACAGCACACCCTTTTTCCGTCTTGCCGCGAGGTGGGCGCGGGCCGCAGACTCGTGCGACATCCCACCCCCTTGCACGGCCTGACGTGCCGGTGCCCCCGTTGCGGGCGGCCGGCGCGTGGAGCCGTCGTGCCCGGGGGCGGGTGAGTGGACGGAACCGGCGATGGGGGAACACACGATGAGCGGGACGGGCGTGCACGGGGACCTGGTGCTGCGGGCGCGGGTTCGGCTGCTGAGCCACAACGAGCGGGTGCTGCACGGCGAGGAGGGCCTGTGGGTGTACCGGACGCTGTTCGCGGTGAGCCCGCAGGTGTACGCGTTCAAGCTCGCGCTGGTGCTGCGGGAGGCGGCCGAGGGCCCGCGGGTGGCGCACCTGCCCGAGGCGCGGGAGGCGTTGCTGGCGCAGGCGCGGGCGGTGTCGGCGCGGATCCCGGCGCACGCGCCGGTGCGTCAGGTGCGGATGTGGGAGTACTCGGTGACGGAGCTGCGGCTGGCGGAGCAGCAGGTGGGGCGCCCCTGACGGACCCGCCGGCGGGCCGGCACCGACCGTACGGGGCGGGGCCGGGCGGGGCGGTCGTGCGCGGTGGTAGGCGGTCGCGGGATGGTTGCGGTACAACAATCCCTATTTGACGACTGATCGGAGAAATTCTGATATGAGCAGGTCAGGACTGTCGCGCCGCGCCCTCCTCGCCGGTGCCGCGGCCGGTGCCGGCGCCGCCGTCGTCGGCTGGGACACCTCCGCCCGGGCGTGGGCCGCCGAGCCGGGCGCCGACATCGCGCAACTGCCGTCCCTGGAAGGGACGGTGACGCTGCAGGGAGCCGGGGTGGAGCGGTTCGCCTCCGACTTCGGGCACCTGGTCAGCGCGGCGCCGCGGGCGGTGCTGCGGCCCGCCTCGGTGCGGGACGTGCAGAAGGTGGTGGCGTTCGCGAGCAGGCACCGCATTGCGGTGGCGGTCAACGGGCAGAGCGGGGACGTGTCGCAGGTCGGCGAGGCCGGGCTGGAGTCGCACTCCAGCTACGGCCAGGCCAACCCGCGCGGAGGGATCGCGATCGACGCCCGCGGCCTGTCGCAGGTCGTCTCGGTGCGGCCGGGGCGTGCCGTGGTGGAGGCGGGGGCGACGTGGGCACAGGTGGTCGAGGCGGGGCTGGCGGTGGGCTGGGTGCCGCCGTGCCTGACGGACTACCTGCACCTGTCGGTGGGCGGGACGCTGAGCGTGGGCGGGATCGGCGGCGCGGTGCAGCGCTTCGGCCTGCAGGCGGACCGGGTGCTGGAGCTGGAGGTGGTGACCGGGACCGGTGAGCTGGTGACGGCCTCCCCCGCCCGCAACCGGGAGCTGTTCGAGGCCGTGCTGGGCGGCGGCGGGCAGGTGGGGATCATCGTGCGGGCCACCCTGGCACTGGTGCCGGTACGCGAGCGCGCCCACGTGTTCTCGCTGTACTACGACGACCTGGACACCTACCTCGCCGACCAGGAGAAGGTGATGGCCGAGGGCCGCTTCGACCTGCAGGTCGGTGACGTGGAGCGCAGCGCGGACGGGTCGCGGTGGCGGTACAAGGCGGAGCTGGTGGCGTTCGCGGACGCGGGGCACGCGGTGGACCGCGGGGCGCTGCTGGCGGGGCTGCGGCCGGCGGCGGACGGGGTGTCGGTGGTGGAGCAGAGCTGGCGCGAGTACGCGTTCCGGGTGGACGCGTTCGCCGGGTACCTGCGGGCGGCCGGGTTCTGGGGGCTGCCGAAGCCGTGGCTGAGCGTGTTCCTGCCCGCGTCGACGGCACGGGTGTTCATGGCGGAGGCGGCCGAGGTGCTCACGCCGGCGGACCTGGGGGCGGGGCTGCTGCTGTTCTACCCGTACCTGCGCGAGCGGGTGAAGGCGCCGCTGGCGGTGCTGCCGCAGGGCGAGGTGGGCTGGCACTTCGACCTGCTGGCGTTCCCGGGGCCGGGGGCGGACGCGGCGGCGATGCTGGAGCGCAACCGGCGGCTGTACGACCGGGCGGTCCAGCTGGGCGGCAAGCGGTACCTGATCGGGGCGGTGCCGGGGATGACGGGGGCTGACTGGCGCCGGCACTACGGGGGGCTGTGGGAGCGGGTGGCGCGGGCCAAGCGCCGCTTCGACCCGGCGGGGATCCTGACGCCGGGCCAGGGCATCCACGCGTCCTGACCCGCGGGCGGCGGCGGGGCCGGCCCGCCCGGCGGGCGTCCCGGGGGGCGGGGCCGGCCGCGTGCGGGGGTGCGCGGCCGGCCCCGGGGGTGTGTCAGGCGATCTCCATCTGCGCCATCATCCCCATCGCCGAGTGGTCCAGCAGGTGGCAGTGGTACGGGTAGCGGCCGCGGTAGGAGTCGAAGGTGGCCTGCAGGCGCACGCTCTCCCCCGGCAGCAGGCGCACCGTGTCCTTGAGGCCGGACTCCTCGGGGCCGGGCGCCTTGCCGTTGCGCTCCAGCACCCGGAACTGCACCAGGTGCAGGTGGAAGTTGTGCGGGACGTCGGTGTTGGCGTTGACGACCGTCCAGATCTCCGAGGTGCCGAAGGCGATCTGCGCGTCCACCCGCGCCGGGTCGTACACCTTGCCGTCGATCAGGCCGCGCGGCGCGGCCCCGCCCGTACCCTCCTCGACCTTCAGCACCACGGTGCGCTCGCGCGCCGCCGCGCCCAGCGCGGGCAGGGTGCGCAGCAGGTCGGGGACGCTGCTGGGGTCGGCGGCCGAGCGCACCACGTCGAAGCGCATCACCTGGCCGACGTGTTCGGCGGGGCCCGGCGGCAGGGAGTTGGTGAGGACGACGCTGGAGCCGACGGGGTAGCGGGAGAAGTCGATGACGACGTCGGCGCGCTCGCCGGGCGACAGGTCGATCGTGTCGGTGGTGTGGGGGCGTTCCAGCAGGCCGCCGTCGGAACCGATCTGGGTGATGGGGCCGCCGTCGGCCAGGCGCAGGGAGAAGAAGCGCAGGTTGGAGGAGTTGAGCAGGCGCAGCCGGTAGCGGCGGGCGGCGACCTCGGCCTTGGGCCAGGGGCGGCCGTTGGCGAGGATGGTGGTGCGGTTGAAGGGGTCGTCCATGCGGTAGACGAGGCTGCCGGAGGCGTCGAAGCGGGCGTCGCGCAGGGCGATGGGCAGGTCGTAGCGGCCCGAGGGCAGGGGCAGGGCGGCTTCGGTGGCGTCGGTGAGCAGGTAGGTGCCGGCCAGGCCCCGGTAGACGTGTTCGGACTCCATGTGGTGGGCGTGGTCGTGGAACCACAGGCTCGCGTGGGGCTGGTCGTTGGGGTAGGTGTAGGTGCGGGTGGCGCCCGCGTTCAGCAGGTTCATCGGGCCGCCGTCGCTGTCGACGGGCACCTTGGAGCCGTGCAGGTGGACCGAGACGGCGTCGTCCAGCAGGTTGGTCTGGCGCACGATCACCGGCCGTCCGGAGCGGGCGCGGATGACGGGGCCGGGGAAGGCGCCGTTGTAGGTGAGGACCTCGGTGCGGTGCCCGGGCAGGACGCGGGCGAAGGAGCGGAGCATGGTGACGGCGTAGGTGTCGGCGCCGCCGGCGGTGGAGACGGGGCTGAGCAGCGGGGGCACCGGCAGCGTGGTGGTGAACTTCTCCACCAGGGCGGGTCCGGCGTCGGGGCCCGGGTCGGGGGCGTCGGTGGCCGGGTGGGTGTGGCCGGCGGCGGCGTCCTGCACGGAGGCGGCGGAGGCGGCCGGGCGCACGGTGGTGCGCAGGAGCAGCACCCCTCCCCCGGTCGCCAGGGCGGCGCCGATCATCCTGCGTCTGGTCACCATCGCGCGTTCCTCCCGTGCTGCTCCCCCGCCTGCCCGGCGGGTGCGGGGCGGCCTTGTCCGGGGGTGATTGCAGCAGCGTGCGCTTGCGCGCCGCTGGGGTCCGGCTGGGGCCGGCCGGTGGTGCGGGAGGCGGCCCGCCGGCGGTGCGGATGCCCGTGCCCGGGGGGTGGCGGCGGGTGCGGCGGCGGTGAGCTGGGCGTGTTGCGGGCGGCTTGCGCGGCGCCTGGACGGTGACTCGGGACGCACTAGAGGAACGCTCGTGATCCGAGACGGCCCGCAGCCCGGTGGGCTCGCAGAGCACTCGAAGGGAAGGGCCCAAGCGTGGACCTGGGGTACTGGCTGCCGAAGGCGGCCGAGGTGGCCGAGCGGTGGGGAGAGCGGTTCGGGACCTTCGCCGCGCACCCCTCGCACCTGGTGGACGAGGCGGACTTCGCCGCCGCGTTCGAGCGCTTCGCCAAGCGCCTGGAGCACAACTACCCGTTCTTCCACCCGCGTTACGCCGGGCAGATGGTCAAGCCGCCGCACCCGGCGGCGCTGGTGGGCTACCTGACGGCGATGCGTTTCAACCCCAACAACCACGCCTACGAGGGCGGTCCGGCGACCAACGACATGGAACGCGAGTGCGTGGCCGCGCTCGCCGGCATGTTCGGCCTGCCCTCGCACGTGGGCCACCTGACCAGCAGCGGCACCATCGCCAACCTGGAGGCGCTGTACGTGGCGCGCCAGAGCCACCCGGGCAAGGGCGTGGCGTACAGCGCGCAGGCGCACTACACCCACAGCCGGATGTGCCACGTGCTGGGCGTCGAGGGCCACGCGGTGGCCGCCGACGGCGGGGGCCGGATGGACCCGGAGGCGCTGGAGGAGGTGCTGCGCACCGGACGGGTGGGCACGGTCGTCGTCACCTGCGGCACCACCGGGCCCGGCGCCGTCGACCCGGTGCACGAGGTGCTGGCGCTGGCGCGCCGCTACGGGGCGCGGGTGCACGTGGACGCCGCCTACGGCGGGTTCTTCGCGCTGCTGGCCGGCGACGACGCCACCGCGGCGCAGCTGGACATCGACCCGGCGCCGTGGCGGGCGATCGCCGGGTGCGACTCGGTGACCGTCGACCCGCACAAGCACGGCCTGCAGCCCTACGGGTGCGGGGCGGTGCTGTTCGCCGACCCCGCGATCGGCCGGCACTTCGCCCACGACTCCCCGTACACCTACTTCACCGACGCCGAACTGCACCTGGGCGAGATCAGCCTGGAGTGCTCGCGTGCCGGCGCCTCGGCCGCCGCGCTGTGGCTGACCCTGCAGCTGCTGCCGCTGACCGCAAACGGGCTGGGCGCGGGCCTGGCCACCGGCCGGCGCACCGCGCTGGCCTGGGCCGACCTGATCGAGGCGAGTGACGAGCTGACGCTGCACCAGCGGCCGCAGCTCGACATCGTCACCTACTTCCCCACCCCCGACGGCCCGCCCGCGCTGTCCGCGATCGACGCCGCCTCCGACCGCGTGCTGCACCGGGGCATGGCCGACGAGCAGGACCCGGTGTACCTGAGCGTGCTGCGCGTGGACGCCGCCGACTTCGCGCGCCGCCACCCGGGCGTGGTGGCCGACGCCGACGGGGCGCGGGTGCTGCGCAGCGTGCTGATCAAGCCGGAGGCCCAGGCGTGGCTGCCGCGCCTGCACGCGCGGGTCGCGGCGCTGGCCGCGGAGGCGGTCTCACCGCCCGCGCCGCCCTACGCCGCACCGACCGAACCGACCGCACCGACGCCTGCACCGCCGTACGACGCACCGCCGTACGCCCCCTCGTCCGTCCCCTCGCCCGAGGAGAGTGCCCGTTGACCACCGCCACCGCCCTGCCCGCCGACGCGGGCACCGTCCCGCGGCCCGCCGCGGGCGCCGCCGTCCGCCGGGCCCGCCCCGACGAGGCGCCCGCCCTGGCCCGTCTGCTCGCCGACGCCTTCGCCGACGACGCGCTGATGCTCTGGGCCTTCCCCGACCCCGACCACCGCGCCCGGGTCATGCCCGCCTTCTTCCTCGTCCACCTCGAACAGTGCCTGGCCCATCAGGGCGTCATGGTCGCCACCGACGACGACACCGGCCTGCTGGGCGCGCTGCTGTTCCTGCCCCCGGGCGTGTGGGAGGACCCGGGCCGCGCCGACGGCGCCGCCACCCGCGCCCTGACCGAGGCCATCGACGCCGACCGGTACGGCGAGTCCGCGCGCCGTCTGGCCGCCATCACCCGCCTCCAGCAGCGCCGCCACCCGCGCCACCGCCGCCACCACTACCTGGCGTTCATCGGCGTGCACCCCGACGCCCGCGCCGCCGGCACCGCCGAGGCGCTGCTGGGCGCCGTCCTCGCCGAGGTCGACGCCGCCGGCCAGGCCGCCTACGCCGAGACCAGCTCCGCCGGCGGCGCCCGCCTGTGCGGGAACCACGGCTTCACCCGTTTCGGCGAGGCCATCGCCCTGCCCGGCGGCGGACCCCGCCTGGCCCCGGTCTGGCGGGGGCCCCGGTGACCGCGCCCGCGCCCGCCGCCGGCGCCCTGCGCCTGTTCAGCGCCGAGGACATCGACGCCGGCCACGCCGCCGCCCACCCGGAGGCCGTCGAGGTCCTCGCGTGGGCCCGCCACTTCCTCACCGCCGCCCACCCCGACCTGGGGCGCAGCGGTCCGGTCTGTCCCTACACCCAGCCCTCGCTGCGCCGGGGCCTGTTCCACCTGGCCGTCGCGGACGGTGACGGCAACGGCGACCTGCCCGCCCTGGTCGGTGAACTGCGCGCCCGTTACGACGAGTTGCTCGCCGGGCTGAGTGAGGAGTCGGACCGTGAGCTGCTGACCGTGCTGCTGGTGCTGCCGCACCTGGACCGCGCGGACTCCACGGCGCTGGACGAGGCGCAGCGCAAGGCCAAGGACGAGTTCGTCGAGCAGGGCCTGATGATCGGCCAGTTCCACCCGGTGTGCGAGGAGCCGGGGCTGTGGAACCGGACGTTCCGTCCGCTGCGGGCGCCGGTGCCGCTGCTGGCGGTGCGCAAGCTGCTGGTCTTCGACCTGCCGTTCCTCACCGGGGACGAGACGCACCTGAACCACTACCTGGCGCGGTTCGCGCCCGAGGTGCCGGCCCGTATCCGCGACCAGCTGGTGAACAGTGTGCGCGCCCACCAGCGGTCCGCCGCCTGACCCACCCTCCCCTGCGCGCGCGGGGCCGGCCGGCGCCCGGCTCCGCGCGCGCACCCCTTTTGCGGGGGTGTCATTGACCTCGGCTCGCCGGGGTGGACCTCGGCGAGTTCCCGATGGGCCCGGCGCGGTGGGCCGGAGGCCCTCGTCCGCACCTGTGCCCGGATGCTGGTCGGGTTGTGGGGAGCCGGGCACCGCGGACGACGTGCGCGTGCCGGCGTACGCGGACACGGTGATGACACCGGTGATGGTGCCGGTGGAGACCGCGGTGCGGGCGAGTCCCCGGGGCGGTGCCCCTCGGCCGGGTCGATGCCGGGGCCTCGGGCAGCGCGGCGGCCGTGGACGCGGGTCGGCCGCCCGCCGGCCGAGCCGATGGTGACGCGTCGGCTCCGGGTGTCAGGCGGCCGTCAGGAGGAGGGCGCCGAGAGCGACGGTGGCGAGGCCGGTCAGCAGGGGCCCGGGCGCGGAACGCGTTCCTGGCCTTGTCGTCGTCGAACGTGCCGAAGAAGCCCGCCATCACGAAGAAGGAGGCGGCCCCGGCCGTGATCGTCAGGGTGAGGTCGGACCGGGCGAGCCGGAACAGGCCCAGCCAGGCTGCCGAGAGCGCCGCGGCGGCCACGGCGAACGGCCACCCGGCCGGGCCGGGCGGTCGTCACCCGAGGGTCTCTCGGCGCCGCGGCGGGCGGGGCCTTTGCACGGACCAGAGGACGAGGCCGTCGATCACCGCGTTGAGGCCGAGGAACGCCAGGAGCATGGCGGGTGAGTCGGCCTCGCCGGGGAGTTCGGGTGCGACGCGGCCGGCCGGGTCCATCCGCACGGTGTCGTCCGGGGCCTCGTTCCGGGGCGGGTAGAAGGAGATCCCGTTGATCGCGGTGCCGACCAGGGTCAGCCACCCCTCCCAGTGGTCGAGGTGTTCGGTGGTGAAGACGGCCGCGAGCACATGGGGGCTCCACGGGTGCGCGAGCAGCACTTCGAGCTGACGCACGGTGGTGACGCCCGACCCCGGCAGGCCGTACGCCGCTCCCGGCACCGGGACAGCCAGGTCACGGACGGTCACGACGGCCCGGCCGAGCGGGAAGTCGATGACCGCGACGTCGGCGTCCGGCCAGGCCCGGGCGAGCTGTTCGGCCGCGCGCTGCGGGTAGGTGCCCGGAGGATCGAGCGCCTCGGAGCGGACGAAGAAGGTCAGCATGCCCTGGACGACGGAGCCGTCCTCCGCCTGCACCAGGCAGCTGGACACGTGGACCGCGCCCTCGCGCAGTTGCGCCTGGAGGGCGGTCTCGGCCGCGACGGCGATGCCGAGCTTCTGCTCCGGGTCGGCGGAGGTCAGCACGTCGAGCCCGTCCAGGACCCGGCCCATGCGTTCGCCCGGGTCCTCGGCCAGGTCGATGCCGGTGAACCCCTCCGGCAGGGAGAGCCAGAACGACGGGACGGTCGCGTCAGAGGACACTGCCCACCCCCCATGCCCCGGTCGTCAGGACGCCGGCGCCGCCGAGCAGTTTGGCGACGATCCGGGTCTTGCCGCTGCCTCCGGCCCCCACACCGTAGGCGTTGACCGCGTTCCCGGCGCCGGTGGTGTAGTTGATGCCGGCGGTCAGCCCCGGCCCCGGGTCGTCCTCGAAGAGCCCGACGGCGGTGGGCGCGGTCAGGGCCAGGCCGGTGGTGGCCTGCACGCCGTCGGAGACGTTCTGGGCTGCTGCCGGGGACAGCTTGAGCTTCGCGGCATTGCCCTCGATGACCTTGGTGAACAAGGGGTTGGACGGGTCGATCGCCTCGGCTGCCGTACGCACCTCGGTGACGCCGCTTCCCGCGGCGAGCTTGACGCCTGCGCCCGCGGCACGGGACGCCCGGTAGGCGCTGACCCCTCCCTTGACGACGGCGCCGCCGGGAAGGGCACCGACGGGATCGCCCAACAGGGTCAGATCGTTGCCGAGATTGGTCATGCTGGTCGGAACCAGCCCGCTCACCCCGTACTTCACCGCGTGCGCGGTCGCCGCGGCGAGGCTCAGGGCGATGGCGGCCAGGGCGAGGGGCGGGAAGAAGATCGCCGCGACGCCGGCGACGCTCGCGGCCACGGTCAGCAGGTCGGCGCCGTGTTTGCCGAACCAGTCGCCGACCTTGTCCAGCCAGCCCGGTTCCGGCGGGGCCTTGCTGTCGGCGGCCTTGCGGATGGCGTCGGCGGTCTTGTGGGCGTCGTCGGTGTGGGTGGTGTGCAGGGTGGCGCCCTGGCTCTGGAGGTGGCCCAGTTCGTCGCCCGCGCTGCAAACGGTGGCGGCGGCCTCGTCGAGGTGCTTCCTGGCCGTGTTGTAGCGGGCCGTGGCGTCGGGGCACGCCCTGACCCCGGTCCCGCGGCAGCAGACACCGCCGGAGCCGTCGCCCGCCGCCGGCGCGCAATCGGCCCGGGACACGGTCTGCGACCGGAGTATCAGCGGGCCAGGCGGCCCATCAGGGCGGAGGCGGCGGCGATGCCCGCCAGGGCGGCGAAGGCGAGGACGGCGAAGTCCAGCGGCAGGTGGGCGGGGGTGCCGATGAGCAGGCCGCGCAGGGCGTCGACCTGGTAGCTGAGCGGGTTGGCCTTGCTGACGGCCTGCAGCCAGCCCGGCATCAGGGCCACCGGGTAGAGGGCGTTGGAGGCGAAGAACAGCGGCATGGTGATGGCCTGGCCGATGCCCATCAGGCGGTCGCGGGTCAGCACGATCCCGGCGATCGCCATCGACAGGCAGGAGAAGAACGCCGAGCCGAGGACCACCGCCACCACCACGCCCAGCAGGCGTAGCGGGTTCCAGGTCATGGCGACGCCGAGCAGGGCGGCGATCACCACGACGACCGCCGCCTGCAGGACGGCCTTCACGCCGGCGGCGAAGGCCTTGCCGGTCACCAGTGCCGCCCTGGGGGTGGGGGTGACCAGCAGTTTGGTGAGGACGCCGGAGTCCCGCTCCCAGATGATCATGATGCCGTAGAAGATCGCGATGAACATCGCGGACTGGGCGATGATGCCGGGCGCGAGGTAGTCCAGGTAGGGGATGCCGCCGGTGGGGATGGCCTTGATGCGGGTGAAGGTCTGGCCGAAGATCAGCAGCCACAGGGCGGGCTGGATCGCCCGGGTGTACAGCTCGGTGCGGTCGTGGCGCAGCTTCTGCAGTTCGACCGCGCACATCGCCGCCACCCGGGCCGGCACCACGCGCCAGCCGGTGCGGCCGCGCGGGGGCACCAGCAGCAGGGACAGGTCCGGGCCGGGGCCCTGTCCGGGGCCGCCGGCGGGGGGTTCAGCCGACGCGGCCTGCGGTACGGCGGGTACGGCGGACATCACCGAAGTCTCCTTCCGTGGCGTCGGCCAGGTCGCGGCCGGCGTAGTGGCGGAACACGTCGTCCAGCGTGGGCTCGTCGAGGCCGCCGTCCGCCTCGCGGAGCCGGTCCTTGAGCTCGGCGGGGGTGCCGAGCGCGCGGATGCGGCCGCGGTCCATCAGGGCGATGCGGTCGCAGTGGCGGTCGGCCTCGTCCATGTAGTGGGTGGTGACCAGCACGGTCATGCCGGTGGCCCGGCGCACGGCGTCCACGCGTTCCCACACGCCGGTGCGGGCGATCGGGTCCAGGCCGATGGTGGGTTCGTCCATGACCAGCAGGCGCGGGGCGCTGACCAGGGCCTGGGCGAGTTCGAGGCGGCGCACCATGCCGCCGGAGTAGGTGGCGGCCATCCGGTCGGCGGCGTCGGTGAGGTCGACGGCGGCCAGCGCCTGGGAGACGCGTTCGGCGCGTTCGGCGCGGGAGACGTCGAAGACGCGGGCGAACAGGGCGACGTTCTCTCGCCCGGTCAGCCCGGAGTCGGCGGACAGCTGCTGCGGCACGTAGCCGAGCAGGCGGCGCACCTCCATGGGGCGGCGGGTCGCGTCGTGGCCGAAGACGCTCACCATGCCGGTGCCGACCGGCAGCAGGGTGGTGATCGCGCGGATCGTGGTGGTCTTGCCGGCGCCGTTGGGGCCGAGCAGGCCGAACACCTCACCGGTGCGCACGGTCAGGTCGATGCCGTCCACGGCCCGCGTCTCGTGGCCCTTGCCGCGCCCGTGGCGGAAGGTGTACTCCAGGCCCCTGCACACCACGGCCTCGGGCTGCGCCTCGCTCATCGCCCCTCCCCGGGCAGGTCGGCCAGGTCGGGGCGGTCGGGCAGGTCTGGGAGGTCGGGGAGGTCCGGCAGGTCGCGCAGGCCGAGGTCCGGCAGGTCGCGCAGGCCCTGGGCGACGGAGCGCAGCGCGGGCAGGGCCCGGGCGAGGGCGTCGCGCTGGTCGGCGGGCAGGCCGTCGACGATCTCCTCCATCAGCACGCGGCGGCGCCGGCGCCAGGCCTCGATCCGCTCCACGGCCGCGTCCGTGACGTACAGCAGCGCGGCGCGGCGGTCGGCGGGGTCGACCTCGCGGCGCAGCAGGTTCTGGGCGACGAGCTGGTTGACCAGGGTGGACACCGAGTTCCCGGCCAGGCACAGCTCCTCGGCGGCCTCGGAGACCCGCAGGCCGGGGCTGTCCATGGCCAGGCGCAGCAGTTCGACCTGCGCGCCGCGCAGCCGGGGTTCGGCCGTCGCCCGGCGCAGGCGGCGGCGGACCAGGCGCTGGATCCCGACGAGCAGGGCGGAGAACTCGTCGGCCGGCGCGGCATCGAGCGGTGGTGCGGGCTCCGTCGCGGTCACACCCCCATTTTAGCTCTCAGTGAGAGGTATCCGTCGAGGGTGCGGAGGTTCAGGCCGCGCGCTGGCCGTGCAGGAGGACGGGCAGGGCGCAGCCGGCCAACGCCTCGGTGATGCGGGCGAACTGGGCGGGGGCCGTGCGGTGCGGGAGGTCGTGCACGGGGACGAAGCGGGCGCCGAGCAGGCCGCTGCGGTGCTGCGGCGGGACGCTCAGGCGGGCGTCGTCGCGCACGGTGCCGCCGTCGAAGACGAGGTTGAGGCGTTCCAGGTAGCGGTCGGCGGGGGTGAAGTCGACCGCGACGACGCCGCTCAGGCGCAGGTGCAGGCCGGTCTCGGCGTGCAGGTGCCTCGCCGCCGCGACGTGCGGCGGCTCGTTGGGCTTCGCGGCGCCACCGGGAAGGATCATGCCGTCCATGTAGTCGGGGTCGACCAGCAGGACGTCCCCGCGCCGGTTGCGCACGAGGACGAGACAGCCCAGCCGGCACACCGGCGGCTTGGCGAGGAGGCGGGGGTCGCGCATCGGGGCAGTTCACTTCCTGATCACGGGGAGGAGCACGAGAGAACAGCCCGCCCACCACAGCAGACGGGCCAGGAGTTCAGTCGTCGTGCGTCAGGCGCTCGTACCGCAGCCCCTTGCGCAACAGGTCCAGGAGACGCAGCAGTTCGAGCGGCCGGGCCGAGCCCAGGTCGACCAGGTAGTTGCCCGTGCCCCGGCCGTACTCCCAATCGACGGCGATGGAGGGCAACTTCACCCCACCCAGGGCCAGCACGGACAGCAGGTCCTCCACGACGGAGGCGGCCTGCCGGCGCTGCTCGGCCGTGGCACGGGAGAGGATGGAGGACACGCTCACTCCCCCGGCCGCTTGTGGACCTCGAACTGGCGCCACGCGTTGTAGGCGTCGTCGAAGAAGGTGAACGAGGCGATCTCACCGCCGGGTTCGCGCAGCCACTCCCCCGTCATCTCGTTACGGACCCGGAAGCGACGGGTCTCCGGATCGAGGCGCACCCCGTACCCGTGCGAGCGAGGAACCTGGTCAGGAGTCATGGGAGAACCCTCCGCGATCGATGTTTCACGTTCCGTGCACATCGTGGCCCAGCGTCACCTAGCATCGGAAGCGTCAAACGACTTGACCCAGCGGGCACGTTGTTTTGGAGCGGCCATGGTGAACATCAAGGAAATCGACCCGGCATCCGGCCCCTGGGCCCCCTTCGCGGTCCAACTCCGCAACTCACGCAGGGCGAAGGGTCTCCTGCAGCACCAGCTCGCCCGCAAGTGCGGGGTCAGCGCGTCCTACGTCTCGTTCGTCGAACTTGCGCGCCGTCCCCCGAGTGAAAAGTTTGCTACCAAGGCCGACGAAGTCCTGGAAACGGGCGGGACTTTGATGCTGATGTGGTGGCAACACAAGCACACGGCGCTGGTGCCAGGCTTCCCCGAGTACGCCAACTACGAGAACAGCGCGGAGAAGATCAAGCTCTTCGAGATCAACGTCATTCACGGTCTTCTGCAAACCAAGGCCTACGCAACGGCCTGGGAGCAGGGGAACATCAAACGCGGCACTGCCACACCAGAACAAGCCGAGGAGCGCATCAGCTACCTCCTCACACGACAGCAGACCCTCCACCGCACGCCTTCACCCGTCGTCCATGCAGTGTTGGACGAATGCTGCCTCAGGAGGACCATCGGCGACCGAAAGGTGATGGTCGAGCAACTGCTCCACCTCGAACGGCTGGCCGACCAGCCAGGCTTCTTCATTCAGGTTGCCCCGTACTCGCTCGGCGCGAGCCGACCGTTCACGCGCGCAGTGACCATGTTGGAGATGCCAGGACGCAAGGTGCTCGCTTACTGCGAGACCGAGCAACGCGGCTACCTGGACCGTGATACCGAGTCGATCTCGTCCCTGGCCAGGGACTACGATCAGCTGCTGGTCGAGGCCATGAATCAGGCCGACTCAGTAGCTATGATCCGCTCGGTACGGAGGGACCTCGAATGGATGTCAACCTGACCCACGCTTCCTGGCGCAAGAGCACGTACAGCGGTAGCGGTGGCCAGTGCGTCGAGGTGGCAGACGGCTTCACCGGCATCGTCCCGGTCCGTGACTCCAAGGACCCGAGCGGCCCGGCGCTTGTCTTCCCCTCCTCCGCCTGGCAGTCCTTCGTCACCGCCATCCGCACCGGCGAATTCGGCACCGCCTGAGGTTGTTTGGGCGCCGCCGACCCGGCCCGGGGCGGCGGCGCCCTCTCGGCACACCCCTCCTACGAGCCCGGCCTCCCGCCGCCCGCGCAGCGCACTCAGGGGTAGTAACTCTGGCCCCGGGGAAGCGTCGTGGGAAGTCGGCCCTGCCGGCTTCCCGCTCCACCCGGCCGATCAGGAGGAACCGCCGATGACCGGCAACGCCTCCGTCGACCCGGTGGGGCTTGAGCGGTGATTCGTTCACGCCGTATCGGCCTGGGGCCCGCCGGCGGCCCACGCTCCGTACCAGTCCCCGAAGGCCGGGCCAGGGGTCAACCTGTCGTCCACCCCGAGGGTGTCGAACCAGACCTGGCCGCCGGCGGCTCCGGTGACCACCAGCCGTACGAACGCGCCGCAGCCCATGTCCGAGATGATCATTGAACCGGGTACGAGCCCGTCCTCGTCGTAGTCGTCGCCGAGGTCATCCGGGCCCACCGCCCGCGTGAACGGGAACGGCGTGGCGAGGTACCCGGGCCACCAGGTCTCGTCCCTGGGTCCGTACGACCTGCTCAGCCGCCAAATACCGTGGTAGGGACCCGGGCCGCCGTCGCCGACGCTCGTCAGGAACGTTCGGTAGTCCTCGGGGAGGGTCACGCCGTACCGGCTCTCGAAGGACCGCACCTGGGCCTCCGAAAGCACCTTCCTCGGCCGACCACCGGACTCCCGGTCCATCCCGCCCCGCTTCTCCCCGGTTCTGCCATCTCCGCGAGCACAAGACCCCCCTCCCGTGCCTGGCAGTCCTTCGTCACCGCCGTGCGGACCGGCGGGTTCGGCGCCATCTGAGGCCGCCTGTGCGCCGCCGCCCCTTCCCCGGGCGGCGGCGCTCGGGGCTGCCGGGCTCCGGGCGGTGTGTCCGGTCACTGGGTACCTGTTTCCGGTTCCCGTGCCCACTGCTCGCGCGGCCGGAGCCCGGCGAGGATCCCTCGGGCTTCCTCGCGGACTCCCTCGTCCTCGTCCACCGCCAGCGCGTGCAGCCGCGCGATGAGCCCGTCGGCGCCTTCGGTCGTCATCCAGTCGGGGTTGCAGTCCAGGGCCGCCCAGATCTCGTCCGCCGTCCACGTCTCGGCCGCACGGCTGACGGCCAGCAGGACGCAGCGCAGGCCGGCGGTGTCCCGGCGTTCGAGGAGGGCCTCGGCGGTCTCCTGGGTGACGGCGGTGTCCTGGGTGTCCAGGAGGAGGCGGTGCAGGACGTCCGCCGCCTCGCCGATCCGCTCCGAGGCCGCGAGCCGGCGCCCGGCCGCGGCGCGCACGGCCCAGGACGGGGAGTCGGCGTCCCGCAGGGCCGCGTTGAGTTGTTGGTCGTCGGAGGTGGCCATGCCCCCACACTGCCAGGAAGGCGCGCCGGCCGCCGACCGGATTTCCGGTCCCGGCGCCGCCCGCCCGCAGGGCCGCAGGACGTCAGGGTCTCAGCTCTTGACGTACCAGTCGGTGACGAAGCCCTTGTGGGTGCGGTCGCGGGACCACGTCGTCACGCCGTCGGAACCGAGGGCGTTGATGGTGAAGTTGAGGTCGTTGAGCTTCTTGGTGAACGTCACCTTGCCGGTGAAGTAACCGCCCAGCGAGTTCCAGCCGCTCTTGGTGGTGCGGAACCAGACGGCGTGGTCGAGGCCGATCACGAAGTCCACCCAGTCGCCGCTGTTCAGCGGCCAGAGGCTCTCGCCGTCGCCGTAGGCGCCGCCGCAGTAGAAGCTGCCGTTGTCGAAGCCGTGCTTGCTGGTGCAGACCAGGGGGAGGTCGCCGGCCTGCGCGGGGGTGGCGGTCAGGACGGCGGTGGCGGCCAGGGCGAGGGTGGCGAGCGCGGTCGTGGTCTTCTTCACGGATACCTCCGGGGGCGGGGCGGGCGGGGGGGACGGCCGGGCCGTGACGGACGGCCGGCGCTCGTTCGCGCCGGGCTTCGGCCCCCATCCTTGCGCAGCGGATGACACTTGATCAACTTCTGGCCCCGCGATCGGTCCGCATGCGGACCGATCGCGCCGTGAAAGGCATCTCTCCTTGCTCGCAAGGGAGTTGTCCGACTTCCGGGTGAACCTTTTGCCCGCGCCGGCCGTTTCCCGGCGGCGGGGAGGGTCAGGGCGCCGGGGGGTATCCGCGGGTGCGGACGAGGTGGTGGGTGAGGTCGGTGAAGGCGCGGGCGGCGGCGCTGCGGTAGGCGTCGGTGCGGCGCAGGAGGGTGACGGTGCGGGTGGGCGGGGGCGGGTCGAGGGGGACGGTGGCGAGGCCGGGGCGGTCGTGGGTGACGGCGTCGGGCAGGACGGTGGCGAGCGGGGTGCGCCGGACGATCTCGGTGAGGGCCTGGACGGAGGTGGCCTCGACGGCGATGCGCGGGCTGACGCGGTGCCGGGCGAGGTAGGCGTCGATGTGGCCCCGGGTGGCGAAGTCGCCGCCGAGCAGGGCGAGCGGGCGCTCGGCGAGGTCCCGTACGGGGAGCGGGCCGGCGGCGGCCGGGTGGGGGGTGGCGGTGACCAGGGTGAGGGTCTCGGTGAACAGGGCGGTGGCGTCGATGCCCGGCGGGTGGGGGCCGCGGAAGGCGATGCCGAGGTCGAACTCGTCGGTGAGCAGGCCGGTTTCGATGCGGTCCTGGGTGGTCTCGCGCACGGTCAGGGTGATGCCGGGGTGGCGGGTGTGGAGTTCGGCGGCGAGCGGGCCGACGAGGTAGGCGGTGAAGGTGGGGGTGACCGCCAGGCGCAGCCGGCCGCGGGTGAGGTCCTGGACGTCGTGGACGGCGCGTTCGGCGGCGGCGAGGTCGCGCAGGGCGCGCCGGGCGTGGTCGGTGTAGACGGCGCCGGCGTCGGTGAGGCGGACGGTGCGCCCGGTGCGGTCGAGGAGCTGGACGTCCAGGGTCTTCTCCAGCTGTTTGATCTGCTGGGAGAGCGTGGGCTGGGAGATGTGCAGTTCCTCGGCTGCGCGGGTGAAGTTGCCGTGGTCGGCGACGGCGAGCAGGTAGCGCAGGTGACGCAGTTCGGGGGCGGCCATGAACCCGACTATAGATGGTATCGATCGGTTCCATGGTTGACGGCTCTTGGACACTATAGGAGCAGGTCATGCATGGTGGATCTCACCAGCCCGCAGGGGCCGGCCACCACCGAAGGAAGTGACCCGTGCAGGACTTCACCGACCTCACCCGGGGCGTCACCCGGTTCCGGCAGGATGTCTTCCCCGCCCGGGCGGAGCTGTTCTCCCGCCTGGCCGGCCACCACGCGCCGCGCACGCTGTTCATCGGCTGCTCCGACGCCCGGGTCGTCCCGGAGCTGATCACCGGCG
Organism: Kitasatospora sp. NPDC048545; assembly: GCF_040651155.1. Taxonomy (NCBI): domain Bacteria; kingdom Bacillati; phylum Actinomycetota; class Actinomycetes; order Kitasatosporales; family Streptomycetaceae; genus Kitasatospora; species Kitasatospora sp. NPDC048545. The sequence continues at coordinate 36,163 of NZ_JBEZIQ010000046.1, read as the reverse complement.
CCGAGCCGGGCGAGCTGTTCGTCATCCGTACCGCCGGCAACCTCGTGCCGGCCCACACCCCCGGGGCCGACGGGGTGGCGGCGAGCATCGAGTACGCCGTCGCCGCGCTGGGCGTGCGGGACATCGTGGTCTGCGGGCACTCCGCGTGCGGGGCGATGACCGCGCTGGCCCGGGGCCACGACCTCACCGGCACCCCGGCGGTCGCGGCCTGGCTGCGGCACGCGGACGCCTCCTCGGCCCGCAGCGCCACCGGCGGCGACGACGTCGGCAGCGCCGAGGTCGCGGACCTGGTGCGGCACAACGTGCTCGCGCAGCTGGCGAACCTGGCCACCCACCCCCCGGTCGCCCGCGCCCTGGCGCGCGGCGAGGTCGCCCTGCACGGCTGGGTCTTCGACATCGCCACCGGCGCCGTCGAGGAGCTGACCGCGGCCGGCCCCGCGCTCGCCGCCTGACCGTCCCCGCTCCCCCGCACCCCTGCCCCCTTCACCGAGAGACAAGGACGTACCGCCATGGTGCACGCCCAGTTCGACCCCGCCGCCCGCCAGGCCCTCGCCGTCGCCGCCGTCGACGCCAAGACGCGCAAGGACCTGTCCTGGCAGCAGATCGCCGACGCCTCCGGCCTGTCGGTGGCCTTCACCACCGCCGCCGTCCTCGGCCAGCACCCGCTGCCGAAGCCGGCCGCCGAGGCCGTCGCCGCCCTGCTGGGCCTGGACGAGGACGCGGCGCTGCTGCTGCAGACCATCCCCACCCGCGGCTCGATTCCCGGCGCCGTCCCCACCGACCCGACCATCTACCGCTTCTACGAGATGCTCCAGGTCTACGGCACCACCCTCAAGGCGCTGGTCCACGAGGAGTTCGGCGACGGCATCATCTCCGCGATCAACTTCCGGCTCGACGTGAAGAAGGTCGCCGACCCCGAGGGCGGCGAGCGCGCCGTCATCACCCTGGACGGCAAGTACCTGCCGACCAAGCCCTTCTGACACACCGCCGGCGGGGCGGACCGCCGCCGGCCCGCCCCGCCGGCGCCCACCCCCTGCCGCAGCCCGACCCCCACCCCCGAAGGACCCGGCCTCACCGTGAGGCCGGGTCCGGCGTCACGGGGCGATCTCGAACTCGGGCGGCTGCAGGCCCGCGAGGCAGCCCGTGTCCGGGGCGGTCGGGGTGTCGAAGAACGAGCGGGTGATCGACTGCGCGCACGGGGAGTCGGCGAAGACCACGTGGGCGACGTAGGGGACCGTGACCTCGGTGGAGCGGCTCAGGGTGCGGGCGGCGTAGGGGCCGTTGCTCGGGGCGGTCTGGGCGTCGAACCCGCCGGACAGGACGAGGGAGGGGATGTCGCTGCGGGTCACGTCCCGGACCGAGGACGGTGCGGCGGGCACGTCCCAGGCGCGGCAGTCCGCGTGGAGCCAGGCGAGCCCGGGGGCGTTGGCCAGCACCGAGTCGGGGAACGACGGGAACGCGCGCCGCCCGGCCTCGGTCACCTCCTCCTCGCTCTCGAACGGTGTCCACTCGCGGCAGAAGACGCCGTAGGCGAGGCCGTGGGAGAGCCGGCCGATGGCCTGCGGGCTGAGTTTGCCGCCCGCCCACTGCTCGGCGATGCGCTGCGGGTTGCCGTGGGCCAGTTCGTCGATGGAGCGGGGCACGCCGGCCGCCAGGTGGCTGGCGAAGGTCAGCCAGTTCACCAGCACGCCGCCGTCCAGCACCACCTCCACCGGGTCCGGGTGGCCCGGGACGGTGACGGTGGTGGTGACCGGCCGGGCTTCGAGTTCGCCGACGAGGCGTTCGAAGACGGCCTTCAGGTCCGGGTAGCGGTCGTTGCAGGCGCTCTGCTGCGCGCAGGCCCGGAAGATGCCGTCGAAGCCCTCCCGTGCGGCCGTCCAGGTCACGGCGCCGCTCGCCAGCGACGGCGGCAGGACGCCGTCGATGCCGACCGACCGGATGCCCTGCGGGTGCTCGCGCAGGTAGAGCAGGGCCAGGTCGGTGCCGTAGGAGATGCCGAACACGTTCCACTGCTCGATGCACAGCGCTTCGCGCAGGTCGGCGTAGTCGGCGGCGCTCTCCGTGGTGTCGTAGGCGGCGAGGTCGGCCCCGCGGCCCGCCAGCGCGTCCCGGCAGGCGCGGGTCTGGCGCACGTGCAGGCGCCCGGTGGACGGTGCGCCGTAGACGAGGTCGAGGGCGTCGGCGTTGAACTGGTCGATGTCGGGGCAGGTCAGTGCCGGGTCGGCCGAGTAGGTGCCCCGCTGGGACATGAAGATGACGTCCCGGTCGCGGTTGAGGCCGCCGCCCAGCGCCAGCTGGATCTCGGAGACGGCGTCGTCGCCGGGGCCGCCGGCGAACCACACGATCGGGTCGGGCGCGGGCCGGGGGGTGGCGGCCGGCACGATCTCGACTCCGAGGGTGATCGTGCGCCCGTCGTGCCGGGCGCGGTTCTCGGGCACGGTGAGCGTTCCGCAGCGGGCGCCCTCGATCGGGGGCGCGGGGTCGGCCGTGCGCGGGCAGGGGCCCGGCTCGAAGTGGGCGCGGCCCGTGGTGTGGGCGCGCGTGCCCAGCGGCGTGCGGGCGCCCGGGGTCGCCGGGGTGCCGGCCCCGGCCCGGGCGGGCAGCGCGGCGAGGCCGACGACGAGGAGCCCGGCCGCGGCCCCGGCCAACGCGGTGCGCAGCCGTCGCACGGTGCGCAGCCGTGGTGCGGTGCGCAGCCGTGGCGTGGTGCGGTGGTGGGGCGGGTGCATGGACATCACGCGGTTTCCGTTTCGGGGGTGATGGTGAACGGGGCGGGCACGAGGTCGGCCGCGCAGGCGGTGTCGGGTGCGGTCGGGTGGGCGAGGAAGGAGGCCAGGATGCTCTGTGCGCAGGACGACTGGGGGACCACCCAGTGGCCGATTCCCGGGATCAGTACGGCGGTCGAGCGGGACAGTGTGCGGGCGGCGTACCGGCCCCAGCCGGCGCCGGTCTTGGAGTCGAAGGTTCCGGACAGGACGAGGGCCGGCACGTCGCTGACGGTGGTCACGCGCTGGACGGCGGTGCGGTCGGGGACGTTCCAGATGTGGCACACGTCGTACTGGAAGGGCAGTTGTGGTGCCTGGGCCAGGACGGTGTCGGGCCAGCCGGGGAAGTTGCGGCGCCCCGCCGCCAGCAGGTCGGCGCGGGAGTAGCCGGGCACCCACTCGCTGCAGGCCACGGACTCCTTGAGGCCGTAGGCGAATTCGCCTACGGCCTGGGTCGCGCCGGCGGCGCGGGCCTGGGCGAAGCGCTGCGGGTTCCCGTGGGCGAGTTCGTCGAGTGCCGCGGGGAGGTCGGCGAACGGGACGGCCTTGGCGACCACCAGGTCCACCAGTGCGCCGCCGTCGAGGACGACCGTGACCGGGGTCGTGCCGCCCGGCGGCCGGGCGGTCAGGGTCAGGGGGTGTTCCTCCAGACGCCGGACCTGTCGGGTGAGTGTCTGCGGGAGGTCGGGGTAGCGGTCCCTGCAGGCGGGCTGGGCCTCGCACGCCGCGAAGACCGCGTCGATGCCCTCCCGGAAGCTGTCCCAGGTCCACGGCAGGTTCACGACGGGCGGGGGTACGACCGAGTCGATCGCCACCGAGCGGATTCCCCGGGGGTGCAGGCGCAGGTGGGTGAGGGCCAGGTCGGTGCCGTAGGAGTAGCCGTAGACGTTCCAGTGGTCGATGTGCAGGGCCGTGCGCAGGTCGGCGAAGTCGGCGGCGTTCTCGGTGGTGTTGTAGGCGCTCAGGTCGGTTCCGCCGGCTCTGAGCCGGTCGCGGCACTGCGTGGTCGCGCGTACCAGGAGTTCTCCGGTCGAGGGCGCGTCGAGGGGCAGTCCCACGGCCTGGGCGTAGAAGCGGTCGATCTCCGGGCAGGCGAGGTTCGGCTCGGAGTGGAGGGTTCCGCGCTGGGCCATGACGATCAGGTCGTGGTCGCGGTTCACGCCGGCGGCGGTCAGGAACGGGATGTTGCCGAAGGCGTCGCCGCCGGGGCCGCCTTCCATGAACACCACCGGGTCCGCGGCGGGCGTCGCGGAGGCGGCCGGGACGATCGCGACGGCCAGGCGGACGGTCCGTCCGTGCGGGTGGGCGCGGTTCTCGGGTACCTCCAGCGTGCCGCAGTGTCCGGGGACCGGCTCGGGGGTCTGCGGGCAGGGGCCCGGCGCGAAGTGCGGCCGGGTTCCCGACCCGTTCTCACCGGCCGGTGCGGCCGTGGCGCGGACCGGCGCGGGGGCGAGGGCGCCGAGGAGGGCCACGGCGGCCGCGGCCAGCGCGGTCGCGGTGCGGGCGCAGCGGGAGCGCCGGCGGGCGCAGCGGGTGCGCGGGTGTCTTCGGGGCGGGGCGCCGCCGTGGGAGGGCTGCGGGCAGCCGGGGCCGGTGTCCTGTTCCATCGTGTGATCCCGTCTCCTCACGCCCCCGGCCGGCCCGGTCGGGACGGCCCCGCGCGGCGCCGTTCGCCGTCGCAGGGTCGGAACGGGCACCACCGGGGCCCAGCCTGTGGTGGCGCGCGGTCGCCCACCAGCGGTGGGATCCACTCGGCGCACACCTCCCCCACCCCGGGAGGGGAAGGCGCGGCGGGGGCGGGGCCGCGGGCGAGGGCGCCGGCGGCGGCATGGGCGGCGGGTGCCCTGGCGGCACGGGGCGGGTGACGGTGCAGCGGGGCGGGCCGGGGCCGCGGGCGAGGGCGCCGGCGGCGGCATGGGCGGCTGGTGCCCTGGCGGCGCGCCGGCGGGTGACGGTGCAGCGGGGCGTGGACGGGCCGGGAGGCACGCGGGTCGGGGCCGGGCCGGGGGCTGCGGGCGGCGGCGCGAGGGGGTGACGGTGCGGCGCCGACCGGACGGAACGGGGCGCAGGGGGCGGGTCGGGGCCGGGGCTGTGCGGGGCTGTGCGGCGGGTGGAACGGGGTTCTGTCCGCCCGTCCGCCCGTCGCCGTCGCCGTCGCCCCGCCCCCGCGCCGCCCTCGGTCCGGCGTCGGCTCGCCGCCGGGCGGGCCGGTGCCGCGCGCGGGGGCGGGTCCGCGGGGCGGGAGTCCGTACGGCGAGGGGGCCCCGCCGTCCCTGCCCCGGGGGCGGCGGGGGCTGTGGCGTCCTGTGCCGGGTGGCGTGTGCGGTGTGGCGGGTGTTCCGGTCAGCGGGCGGCGGCCAGTGCGGGCTGCGCGGTGGCGGTGGCCACGGTGGTGGGGCGGGTGCGGCAGTCGTCGGTGAAGGCGAGGGCGCGCAGGTGGTAGGGGCGGGCGGCGTGGCCGAGGGAGAGGTTGTGGCCGGCGCCGTGGGCGGTGACCAGGTGGGCCAGGCCGGGGGCGAAGGCGGCGGTGAGCGCGGTGCGGTGGGCGGTGTCCAGGCGCCACCAGTGTTCGTGCTCGGCGAGGGTCAGGCGCACCGGGACGCGGACGCGGGCGGCGAGGGCGGCGTAGCGGGCGGGCCAGGTGGCGAGTTCGCGGGCTTCGAGGGCGGGGACGGGGGTGAGCAGGGCGCGGGCGGCGTGGAAGGTGCCGGGTGGGTAGAGGCCGAGGGGGCCCCAGTTGAGGCGGCCGCCGCCGGCGAGGTCGTCGGGGCGGTCCCAGGCTCCGGGGGCGTAGTGCTGGGCGAGGCCGTTGATGTCGGCGCCGAGCAGGGGCAGGCGGGGGTCGTGGGGCCAGTGGGCGGCGAGGTGGAGGGCGATCTTGCCGCCGAAGGAGTGGGCGAGGAGCTGGACGCCGGCGCCGACGGGGTGGGCGCGGGCGTAGTCGGTGAGGGCGGCGTGCAGGGTGGTGGCCTGGTCGGCGATGAGGTGGCCGTGGGGCAGGCGGTGGGCGGAGGCGCCGTGGCCGGGGCGGTCGACGGCCAGCACGGTGTAGCCGAGGTCGGCGGCGAGGGTGAGCAGGCTGGTGTCGGGGTGGGCGGGGCCGTCGAAGTAGGCGGCGCGCATGCCGCGGCCGTGGATGGCGAGGATGACGGCTTTGGGGTCGCCGTGTTCGGGTTCGGCGACGAGGGCGGAGATGGGGATGCCGTCGGCGTCCAGGACGAGGGAGCGGGTGCGGGTGCGCAGCGGGGTGGTGGTCATGCGGCGGCTCCGGTGCGGGTGGTGGTCATGCGGCGACGCCGGTGCGGGCGGTGTCGAGGGTGGTGAGCCAGGTGTCGATGTCGGTGGTGCGCATGAGGGCGGTGCCGACGAGGAGTCCTGCGTAGCCGGCGTCCAGGAGGCGGGCGGCGGTGTGGGGGTCGGTGATGGCGGAGGCGGAGACGGGGGCGCGGCAGCCGGCGGCGCGGACGGCGGGCAGCAGGCGCAGGCTGCGTCGGAGGTCGCCGGGGTCGCGTTCGCGGGTGCGGATGTCCTTGTTGTTGACGGCGATGACGCAGTCCTGGGGGCGGGGCAGGGCGTCGAGTTCGCGTTCGTCGGTGATTTCGACGAAGGGGGTGAGGCCGAGGCCGAGGGCGTGGGTGATCAGGCGGGTGAGGGAGGTGGCGGGCAGGAGGGCGGCGGTGAGCAGGACGGCGGAGGCGCCCATGGCGTGGGCGGCTTCGAGTTGGGCGGGGCGGGTGAGGAAGTCCTTCTGGAGGACGGGCAGGGTGGTGGCGGCGGTGACGTCGCGCAGGAGGCGGGTGGTGCCGCCGAACCAGCGGCCGGTGACGACGGACAGGCAGGGGGCGCCGGCCTGTTCGTAGCGGGTGACGAGGTCGGTGACGGTGCGTTCGCCGAGGAGGTCGTTGCCGTGGGGGTCGCGGAGTTTGACTTCCATGACGAGGGGGCGGCGGGCGGCGAGGAGGGCGTCGGCGAAGCTCGTGCCGGCCCGGTTGCGGGCGGGCGTTGCGGTGGTGGTCTCGCTTCGCTCGTTCATACGGCGGCCTCCTGGAGGCGCGGGTGCCAGGCGCGGGTGAGGGCGGTGACGGCGTCGTGGGTGAAGCGGCCGGTGCGGTCGCGGGCGGCGGTGTCGATGTCGGCGCCGGCGTAGAGGGGGTGGTCGGTGACGGTGCGGTAGGTGGCGCGGTTGGCGGTGTTGAGGCCGCCGGCGAGGAGGAAGGGGATGGTGAGGCGGGGCAGCAGGGCGTGGACGTGGTCGGGGTCCAGGGCCTGGCCGGTGGAGCCGACGCGGCCGTCGTCGGTGACGGTGTCGAGGAGGAACAGGTCGCATCCGGCGCGTTCGAAGGCGCGGGTGAAGGCGCGTTCGAGGCAGCGTCCGCGGGAGATGTGGAGGACTTTGACGAGGACGGCGTAGGGCAGTCGTTCGCGCAGGTCGGCGACGAGGGCGGGGCTCTGGTAGGCGTGGAGCTGGATCCAGCGGATGCCGGTGGCGCGGGCGAGGCGGGCGAGGTGGTCGGCGTCGTCGAGGAAGGTGACGAGGACGGGTTCGAGGCCCAGGCGGATGGCGGTGGCGGCGAGGTCGGCGAGGTGGTCGGGGTCGAGGTCGGCGGGGCCGCCGGGGACGCCGTGCCACAGGCCGACGAGGGTGGGGCCGGTGTCGGCGAGCAGGGTGAGGTCGGCGCGGGTGCGGGCGCCGCAGACCTTGAGGTGGCCGGGGCGCACGGGGGCCGGGGCGAGGGCGGGGGCGGTCATTTGCCCAGTCCGAGCATGGCGGCGATGCGGTTGTACTGGATCTCGTTGCTGCCGGAGTAGATGGTGCCGGCGACGGCGTTGCGCACGTCCTTCTCCAGTCCGTATTCGGACATGTAGCCGTTGCCGCCGAAGACCTGGACGGCGGCGAGGGAGGTGGCGAGGTTGGATTCGCTGGTGAGGAGTTTGGCGATGGCCATGTCGACGGTGACGTTGTCGCCGGCTTCGAGGCGCTGGGCGGTGTCGTAGAGCCACTTGCGGGCGGTCTCTAGGCGGATCTTGGTGTCGACGATCTTGTTGGCGACGGACTGGTAGGAGCCGATGGGTTTGCCGAAGGAGACGCGGGTCTTGGCGTAGTCCAGGCAGCGGGCCAGTCGGTGCTGCATCTCGCCGGTGTTGACGATGAAGGAGTAGAGGATCTCGCGTTTCATGACGTGGTCGAGGACCATGAAGCCGCCGCCGACGCGGCCCAGGACGCGGTTCTTGGGCACGCGCACGCCGTCGAGGAAGAGTTCGGACAGCGGGGAGGTGCGCAGTCCCATCTTCTTGATGGGGTTGCCGGTGGTCAGGCCGGGCATGTCGGCGTCGAGGAGGAAGGCGGTGACGCCCAGTGCGCCGCCCTGGGGGTGGGTGCGGGCGTAGACGACGATGACGTCGGCGACGGGGCCGTTGGAGACGAAGGTCTTGGCGCCGGTGAGGATGAAGTCGTCGCCGTCGCGCACCGCGCGGGTGCGCATCTGCATGGCGTCGGAGCCGCCTTCGGACTCGGTGATGGCGTGGGCGCCGATGGCGTCGCCGGAGGCGATGCGGGGCAGGTAGGTCTCTTTGAGGGCGGGTGAGCCGAAGGCCTGCAGGGGGACGCCGGTGGAGGCGATGGAGGTGGTGACGGAGAAGTTGAGGCCGCCGTCGCGGCAGGTCTGTCCGAGGCCTTCGAGGACGTACATGGTGGTGAGCAGGGACTGGCCGAGGCCGCCGTAGCGTTCGTCGAAGGGCAGGGAGAGGATGCCGGTCTTCTGGATCAGGCGCCACTTGTCGTGGGAGAAGGCGGCCTGTTCGTCGCCTTCGATGTGGCCGGCGCTCAGGTCGTCGCCGAAGCGGGCCAGGCCTTCGCGCAGGGCCGTCTGGTCGGCGTTCCAGCGGATCACGGTGTTGCCGCCTTCCTCCCGGGCCCGCCGGTGTGGGGCCCGGGGTGGCAGGCCGGCGTTGGGTCGCCGGCGCTCGTCTGAACAGAAGGTCTCGCCCGGGCCCGTCGTCGGCCCCCGGTCTCGCCCCGTGGGGCGGCGGCAGGGGGTCGGGGGGACGGGCCCCGGGGGCCGCGGGGGCCTTTAGTAGGCGGAGGAGGAGTGCGCGTCGAGCTGGTGGACCTCGTCGCCGCGCAGGGCCGGGGAGAAGACGCAGACCAGGCGCAGGTCCTCGTCGGGGCCGGCGACGAGGTAGTGGGCGTCGTGCTGGTCGAGGGCGTAGAGGCGCCCGGGGGTGATGGGGTGGGAGGTGCCGTCCATGTCGATGACCTCGCCGGAGCCGGCGATGCAGTAGCAGGCCTCGAGGTGGTTGCGGTACTCCAGGCGGGACTTGGTGCCGGCGTTGACGATGGTGTCGGTGAGGCTGTAGCCGAGGCCGTCGCCGGCCACCAGGAAGCGGCGGGACAGGCCGTTGCCCCACTCGACGGTCTTCACGTCGGCGATGTCGCGGATCAGCATGCGGTGTGGTCCTCTCGGGTGGTGGTGCTGGCGGGGGTGAGGGTGGCAGCACTGGCAGTGCCGGCAGTGCTGGCGGTGCGGGTGGTGCCGGCGGTGCCGGCGGTGGTGCGTCCGCCGGGTGCGTCCGGGTGTGGGGGACGGGTGGGGCGGAGGTCGGTGAGGTAGGCGCGCAGTTCCTCGACGGGGTCGAGGCCTTCGGTGCGGGCGTGTTCGAGGCGGGCGACGGCGGCGGAGCCGATGATCGCCGCGTCGGCGCCGCTGTCGGCGACGGCGGCCAGGTCGGCGGCGGTCCGGACGCCGAAGCCGACGGCGACGGGGGTCGTGGGGGCGGCGGTGCGCAGCGCGGTGACGGTGTCGGCGAGTGCGCGGTGGCCGCCTGTGGGGGTGGTGCCGGAGCGGCCGTAGTGGGCGACGAGGTAGACGTAGGCGCCTGCTGCGCCGTGGGCGGCGGCGGTGAGGACCTCGGGGGTGGAGGTGGGGTAGCAGGTGGTGACCTGGGGGAGGCCTTCGTCGCGCAGGGCGTGCTGCCAGGCGGGGCGTGCGCGGGGGGGCAGGGCGTGGACGAGCAGGGCGCGGGCTCCGGCGTCGGCGACGGCGCGTGCGGTGGCGGCGGGGTCGCGGTGGCGCAGGCTGTGGCTCCAGTCGGCGAGCAGGACGACCTTGAGGTGGGTCAGTTTCGGTGTGAGGTCGGCGAGTTCGGCGAGGACGGTGTCCAGGGTGGTGCCGGCGTCGAGGGCGCGGGCGGCGGAGCGGCGGATGACGGGGCCGTCGGTGGGTGAGTCGGGGAAGGGGACGGCGAGTTCGAGGACGTCCACGTGCTGGGTGTCGAGGAGGTGGGCGAGGTCGGCCAGGCGGCCGGCGGGGTCGCCGGCGTTGAGGAAGACCGCGAGTCCGGGGGCGCCCGGGGGGAAGAGGGGGTCAGACACCTGCTGCCTCCCGGGGGCGGGCGCCGAGGCGTTCGGCGAGGGAGCGGGGGGCGCCGTCGGTGAGGGCGTCCAGGGCGGTGGTGTAGGCGGTGTGCCAGCGGGTGTGGCGGCCGGAGGCGAGGGCGAGGGCGGCGGCGTTGAGCGCGATGGTGTGGGTGGCGGTGTCGCCGGCCTGTCCGGCCAGGGCGCGCAGGAAGTGGCCGGTGAGGTCGTCGGGGTGGGGTGCGAGGTCGGCGAGGGTGCCGGTGGCGGGGGCGACGGAGCCGGCGGGCAGGTGGATGGCGCCGTCGGGGGTGTGGAGGGTGTTGTCGGTGAAGGGCAGGAGTTCGTCGGCGCCGGCGTCGTTGTGGGCCAGCCACACGGTGCGTCCGTGCACGCGGGGGGCGAGGTGGCGCAGGGCGTCCAGGGGGGCGGCGGCGGAGGCGCCGGTGAGCTGGGCGGTGACGGGGACGGTGGCGAGCAGGGGGCCGAGGGTGTTGAGGAAGGCGCCGAAGGGTTTGAGGGTGAGGGGGTAGAGGACGCGGGCCAGGCGGGTGAGGGCCGGGGGGTAGACGTGGGGGCCGGCGAAGGCGATGCCGTGGCGGGCGAGGTGGTCGGCGGTGGCGGTGTGGCCGGAGGTGAGGGTGATGCCGAGGCGTTCGAGGAGGTCGACGGAGCCGGCGGCGCTGGTGTAGGCGCGGGAGCCGGTCTTGACGACGGGGATGCCGATGGCGGCGGCGGTGAGGGCGGCGGCGGTGGAGAGGTTGAAGGTGGCGGGTCCGCCGCCGGTGCCGACGATGTTGACGCTGGCCGGGTGGGCGGGGCCGGGGTCGGGGGCGCGTTCGGTGAGGGAGGTGGTGAGGGCGGCGAGGGTGGCGGGGTCGGGCAGGCGGGTGGTGAGGCTGGCCAGCAGGGCCGCCGCCTGGGCCCGGTCGCTGTCGCGGGCCGGGCCCAGGGTGCGTTGCTCCAGCTGGTCCCACCACGAGCGCCAGGCGTCCAGGGGGACCGGGCGGCCGGCGAGGAGTGCGGTGAGGGCCGGGTGCATGGGTCAGCCGCCGACCGTGGCGGTGGCCGCGGTGCGGCGCTCGGTGATGAAGGCGTCGATGGCGGTGACGGAGCGGAAGTTGTTGGGGTCCAGGTCGGTGTCGTCGACGGGCAGGTTGAAGTGGTCCTCGACCCAGGCGATGAGTTTGAGGACGCCGAGGCTGTCGATGACGCCGTCGGAGAGGAGGTCGTGGTCGTCGGCGAGCTGGTCGGGGGTGACGTCGGGCAGGAATTCCTCGATGAGGAAGCGCTTGATCTGGGTGATGTTGCTCATGGCGGCAACTCCCTTGTGTCGGTAGTGGGTTCGGATTCGGTTGGGAAAGGGGGGGTGGTGGTCAGGGGGTGGGGAGGACGGCCTTGCGGTCGACCTTGCCGGTGGCGGTCTTGGCGAGGGGCTCGTCGTGGATGGCGAGTTTCTCGGGGACGGCGGCGCGCGGCAGGTTGCGGGCGAGGTGTTCGCGCAGGGTGAGGGTGTTGAGGGCGGAGCCGGGGGTGCGCCGGACGGCGGCGTGCAGGCGTTTGCCGGTGAGCGGGTCGCTCGCGGCGGCGACGGCGGCTTCGAGGACCTCGGGGTGGGCGAGCAGGACGCGTTCGACTTCGGCGGTGTTGACGGCGACGCCGCGGACCTTGACCTGGAAGTCGGAGCGGCCGGTGAGGTGGACGCGGCCGGTGTCGTCGCGGGTGACGAGGTCGCCGGTGCGGAACCAGCGCCGTCCGGGGCCGGCGCCTTCGGGCTGGGTGGTGAAGCGGCCGGTGTCGCGGGAGCGGTCGAGGTAGCCGGCGGCCTGGAAGGGGGTGGAGACGTAGAGTTCGCCGCTGCCGGGGCCTTCGACGGGGGTGCCGTCGGGGGTGGCGATGAGGGTGCGCACGCCGGGCAGGGGCGCGCCGATGGGCACGGGCAGGGCGGCGGCGGCGTCCAGGCGGTCCAGGCGGTGCAGGAAGCTGTCGTTGGTCTCGGTGCAGCCGTAGATGTTGTAGAGGCGGGCTGCGGGCAGCAGGGCGGGCAGGGCGGCCAGGGTGCGGGCGTCGATGGCGTCGCCGGTGAACGCGGCGTGTTCGACGCTGTCCAGGACGGTGGTGCCGGCGGCCTGGACGAGCAGGGCGTAGGCGAGGGGGACGGCCTGCAGGACGTGCGGGCGGTGGCGGGTGAGCTGGGTGAGCAGGTGGCGGGCGTTGAGGGCGTGGGCGGGGTCGATGAGCAGGCAGGTGCCGCCGGCGGCGAGGGTGGCCCACACGTCGAGCAGGGCGAGGTCGAAGTTGAGCGGCGCGTAGTTGGCGACGACGCGGCCGGGGCCGAGGTCGAAGGTGTCGTGGGCCCAGGCGGTGAAGCGGTCGACGGCGCTCTGTGCGAGGGGGACGATCTTGGGCAGGTCGGTGGAGCCGGAGGTGGTGAGCATGAACGAGGTGCCGGCCGCCAGGGTGGGCACCGGGGCGGGGCGGGCGAGGGCGGGCAGGGCGGGGGCGTCCTGGCCGAGGGGGGCGAGCAGGCGGCGGGCGCCGGCCTGGGCGAACAGGGCGGCCAGCAGGGCCGGGGCGAGCTGCGGGGAGGGCAGCAGGAAGGGGCGGCGTTCGGTGAGGCAGGCCAGGACCAGGGCGATCGCCTCGGGTGACTTGACGGCGAGCAGGCCCACCGGTTCGCCCGGGGCGAGGTCCAGGGCGCTCAGGCGCGCGCGTTCGGCGTCGGCGAGGGCGGCGAGCTCGCCGTAGGTGACGGTGCGTTCGTGCCACAGCAGGGCGGGGGCGTGCGGGTGGGTGCGGGCGTGGGCGGTGAACGCGTCGGGCAGCGGCAGCGGCGCCGGGGCCGCCGCGGCGCCCGCACCGGTCCCGGCGGCGGGGGCGGGGGTCGCGGCGGGGGTGGTGGTGGGGGTGGTGGTCATCGGGTTCACTCCCCCGCCGGGGCGATCCGCGCCCAGCCGGCCTTGACGGCGGTGCCCGCGTCGGTGGCGACGGTGAAGCGCACCACCGTGCCCGCGTCGTGGGGCTGCAGGGTCAGGCGCAGCTCGGTGCCGGGGCGGGTGGGGGCGGCGAAGCGGGCGCCGAGGGCGGCGATGCGGGCGGGGTCGCCGGCGGCGTGGCGGTCGGTGATCTCCTCGGCGGCCAGGGCGAGCAGGTGCATGCCGTGGGCGATGGTGGCGGGGAAGCCGGCTGCGCGGGCGGCGTCGTCGTCGAGGTGGATCGGGTTGAGGTCGCCGGAGGCGTGGGCGTAGGCGGTGGTGTCGGCGGTGCTCAGGGTGTGGGTGAGGGTGAGCGGTGGGCCGTCGGGGGTGGTGCCGGGGTGGGCGGCGGGGGCCAGGGTGCCGTGGGGTTCGGTGCCGGTGGCGCCGACCAGGAGGGCGGAGGTGTGCAGGTCGGCGACCGGGCGGGCGGTGGTGGTGTCGGTGAGGCGGGTGGTGAGGGCCAGGCGGGTGCCGCGGGCCTCGCGGCGGGCGGCGGTGACCTCGACGGTGACGTCGAGGTCGCCCGGGGTCGGGGGGGTGTGGGTGTGGATCTCCTGGGCGAGGTGGACCACGCCGGTGAAGCCGTCGTCGCCGGCGGTCAGGGCGGTGACGGTGTGCTGGGCCAGGGCGTGGGCGGCGACGAAGGGGTGCGCGGGGCTGGCGCCCGCGGTGGCGGCGGCGGGCAGGCCGGTGCGGGCGGCGGCGCGGTAGGCGGCCAGGTCGCGGTCGGTGACGGTCAGCCGGGTGCGCCGGAGGTAGGGGGAGGTCGTGGTCATAGCGGGGTCACCACCAGGGTCGAGTTGTGGCCGCCGAAGCCGAACGAGTTGGACAGCGCGGCGCCGCTTGGGATGGGGCGGGCGGCGGTGTGGACGACGTCGAGGTCCAGGCCCTCTTCGGTCTTCTCGTGGTTGGCGGTGGGAGGGACGGTGCGGGTGTTCATGGCCTCGATGGCGGCGATCAGCTCGACGGCGCCGGCGGCGCCGATCAGGTGGCCGATGGCGCCCTTGGTGGAGGTGACCGGCACGCCGTGGGGGCCGAACACGGTGGCCAGGGCGGCGGCTTCGGCGCGGTCGTTGTGCACGGTGGAGGTGCCGTGGGCGTTGACGTGGGCGATGTCGGCGGGGCTCAGGCCGGCGTCGGCCAGGGCGGCGCGCATCGCGGCGACGGCGCCGGCGCCGTCGGGGCGCGGGTTGGACAGGTGGTAGGCGTCCGAGCTGGAGCCGTACCCGGCGAGCAGCGCGTAGGGGGTGCGGGCGCGGGCGCGGGCGTCGTCCAGGCGTTCCAGGACGAGGAAGCCGGCGCCCTCGCCCATGACGAAGCCGTCGCGGTCGGTGTCGAAGGGACGCGAGGCGCGGGCGGGGTCGTCGTTGCGCAGGGAGTGCGCGCCGAGGTTGCCGAACGCGGCGAGGGTGACCGGGGTGAGGGTGGCCTCGCAGCCGCCGGCGACGACGACGTCCGCGCGTCCGCTCTCCAGCAGCAGGGCGGCGTGGCCGATGGCGTCGGCGCTGGAGGCGCAGGTGGTGGCGATGGTCAGGGCCGGTCCGCTCCACTGCAGGCGCATGGCGATCTGTGCGGCGGCGGCGTTGGGCATGGTGACCAGGGGCATCAGCGGGGAGACCCGCAGCGGCCCGTGCTCGGTGTACAGGGCCGATTCGCGGTCGCTGGTGGTGCGTCCGCCGACGGCGTTGCCGACGACGATCGCGCTGCGCCCGGGGCCGGGTTCGGGGCTGCCGGCGTCGTGGTGGGCGGCGAGGGCGGCCAGGGTGGCGTAGTGGGCGAACGGGTCGAGGCGGCGGGCGTCCTTGGCGGGGACCGGTCCGTCGGCGGGCAGCGGGGCCACGGGGCAGCCCAGGCGGACCCGGTGGCGGGCCAGGGCCGGGTCGCTCAGGGTGGTGGCGGTGGAGCGCCCGGAGGCGACGGTGTGCCAGAACTCCTGGACGGTGTGGCCGGCGGGGCTGACCACGCCGAGGCCGGTGACGGCGATCGGCGGGCGGGTGTGCGGGGCCATGGCTTCCTCTCCTCTCCGGGCCGGGGGCGGGCCGGGTCTCAGATCAGGCCGGTCTGGGCGGCGGCGGTCAGGAACGCGTCGGCGGCGAAGTCGATGTCGGCCGCGGTGTGGCGGGCGGTGACCGCGATGCGCAGGCGGGCCAGGTCGTTGGGCACGGCGGGGGTGACGACGGGCAGGCCGATCACGCCGGCCTTGCGGCAGGCGGTGGCGTAGTCGTAGGCGGCGTCGTCGCTGCCGGCGATGACGGGCAGCACGGCGGTGGTGGAGTCCATGGTGGAGATGCCGGCGTCGTTGAGGCGGGTGCGCAGGCGCTGGGCCTGGACCTGGGTGTGGGTGACGCGTTCGGGTTCGCGGCGCAGGATCCGCAGGGACTCCAGTGCGGCGCCGGTCTGGGCGGGGCCCAGGGCGGCGGAGAACAGGAACGGGCGGGCGGCGTAGCGCAGGTGGCCGATGAGGTCGTGGCTGCCGGCGATCCAGCCGCCCATGGAGGGGATGGCCTTGGAGAGGGTGCCGAGCTTGACGTCGACGCGGACCTTGTGGTCGAAGTGCTCCTCGATGCCGCCGCCGGTGGCGCCGATGACGCCCAGGGCGTGGGCCTCGTCGACCATGAGCAGGGCGTCGTAGCGGTCGCAGACCTCGCGCAGTTCGGGCAGCGGGGCGATGTCGCCGTCCATGGAGTAGACGCTGTCGACGATGACCAGGCGCACGCCGGTGGGGGAGGCGGCCTTGAGGCGGCGCTCCAGGTGGTCGACGTCGTTGTGGCGGAAGCGGGTGACGGTGGCGCCGGACAGGCGGCAGCCGTCGACGATGGAGGCGTGGTCGTACTTGTCGATCAGGACGGTGTCGCCCTGGCCGACCAGGGCGCCGACGGTGCCGACGTTGGCGGCGTAGCCGGAGCCGAAGACCAGGGCGCGCTCGCGCTGGGCGAAGCGGGCGACCTCGGCTTCCAGTTCCTCGTGCAGCGGGATGGTGCCGGCCAGGGCGCGCACGCCGTGGTTGCCGGTGCCGTAGACGTCGACGGCGGCCTTGGCGGCGGCGACCACGCGCTCGTCGCCGGCCAGGCCGAGGTAGCTGTAGCCGGACATCATGAGCAGGCGTTCGCCGTCGAGGTCGCAGTAGGCGCTGTCGCGTTCCATGGTGTAGGCGACGAAGCTGTTGCGCCGGGAGGGGTCGGACTCCAGTGCGGCCACCCGGGCGTTCGTTGCGGCGAGCTTCGGCTCCAGGCGGTCCCATGCTCCGGTGGCGTTCACGGGCGTTTCTCCTTCACGGCTTCACGGTTTCCAGGGCTTCGCGGCTTTTCCGCGGCGTGCGCGGGGTGCCGCGGCCTTTCGCGGGGTGGGCGGGTGACGCGGTGTTCTGCGGGCGGCGCGGTGTTTTCGGGTGGCGCGGTGTTCTGCGGGCGGCGCAGCGTTTTCGGGTGGCGCGGTGTTCTGCGGGCGGCGCGGCGTTTTCGGGCGGCGCGGTGTTCTGCGGGCGGCGCGGTGTTTTCGGGTGGCGCGGTGTTCTGCGGGCGGCGCAGCGTTTTCGGGTGGCGCGGTGTTCTGCGGGCGGCG
>NZ_JBEZIQ010000046.1:13330-19408 GCF_040651155.1 Kitasatospora sp. NPDC048545 | reverse complement strand
GCGCGGCGTTTTCGGGTGGCGCGGTGTTCTGCGGGCGGCGCGGCTTTTCGCTTCCGGTTTGTTTCCGGTTTCCGTCCGGTTGTGCTCCGGCCGGATTCCGGCTGTTTTCCGGTGCGGTGCGGTACGGGGTGGGCGCGGGGGCGGTCCGGGGCGGCTGCGGGCGGTCTTTCTCGAAGCCTTCACGCGGGGTGCTCAAGGATGGCTACATTTCTACGGCAGGATGCGCAAGGCGTCCGCAATAGCCGCTCCCCCGGCCTGCGATGACGCTCTGACGTGGGAAAACACTGCGCCCACGACGCATCGACCGGCCGGCGGGTATGTTTTCGCGACCGGTGTTGACACCGCGCCTCGCGGCGAATGTATGGTCGAAATCCGCCGAAAACCGAACGGCTGGTCGGCGGCGAGAAATTGTTCTGTTCCGGGTTTCCCATGCCGACGGCCGGCACGGGCCGTCACTTCCGCTTTGGCTCAAGGGGGTTGGAGCAACGTTGAACGGCTTCAGGGAAGACAGTCCGTCCGGCAGATCGGGGGCGCGGCGATGCTGATCCGCCTCACCGGTCTGGTGGCGATCGAACACGAGGACGGTGCCCCGCAGCACCTGTCCAGCGCCCAGGCCCAGGTGGCGTTCGCCCGCCTGGTCCTGGAACGCTCCGGCGGCACCAGCCGCGACCAACTGGCCGACACCATCTGGCCCGACGGCCTGCCCGACACCTGGGCCTCCGCGCTGCGCAGCGTGGTCAGCCGGGTGCGGGCCTTCGTCACCGACCCCGGCCAGGGCCCCGGCGCCACGCCTCTGATCGCGCAGGGCGGCCGCTACGTGCTGCGCCTGCCGGCCGACGCGGCGGTGGACCTGGAGGCCGCGGCGTCGGCCGTGGGCGAGGCCGGCGAGGCGCTGGCCTGCGGCGGCCACGCCGTCGCCCAGCAGCTGGCCGCCGGGGCACTGGCCAACCTGCGCGGCTCGTTCCTGCCCGACCACGAGGGCGAATGGGCCCAGGGGGTGCGCGAACACGTGGAGGAACTGCGCATCAGCGCACTGGAGACCGCCAGCCTGGCGGCCTCCGCCCTCGGCGAGGAACACCACGCGCTGCGCTGGGCCGACGAGGCGGTGCGCCGCGCCCCGTTCCGCGAGAGCGCCTACCGCTGCCGCATGGAGGCCCTCGCCTCCTCCGGCAACCGCGCCGAGGCGCTGCGCTGCTACCAGCAGCTGCGCCAGGTCCTGGCCGAGGAACTGGGCATCGACCCGGCCGCCGAGACCCAGGAGCTCTACCTCGCCCTGCTGCGCACCCCCACCCCCGCGCCGCCCGCGCCGGCGGCGGTGCGCCCGGTGGACCCGGTGCTGATGGGGATCTTCGAACCCCTCGCCCTGACCCGCCTGCCCCGCCCGGCGCCGGCCCCGGCCCGCGCCGCCTGACCCGTTTGCCCGGCGTTCCGGCCGGCCCCCGGCGCACCCCACGGCGCTGCGGCCGGAACGGACCGGGCCGCGCACCTCTCCCCGTCCGCGCGCGTCCCGCGTCACCCCGCTCTCCCCCGCCGGCACCCCCCGCCCCGGCGGCCCCGCATCCCCGTGCCCCCGCCGTCCGCGGCGGGGGCACGCGGAACCCCGCCGCGCACGGCGCTCCCGCATGGCGCACCTCCCCTCGCACCGCAACCGCCCACCCGTATCCGCCCACCCGTATCCGCCCCCACCCGCATCCGCGACACCGGCCCGGGGCGGGCCCGCACCCGCCGCCCCCTCTCCCCCGCCCCGGCGTCCCTGCCACGGCCCCGCGCCCGTGCCCCGACCCCGGCGTGCCTGCCACGGCCCGGCGACCGCGACCGTCCGTTCCCGCGTCGGCGGGCGCACCGTCCTGACCTACGGCGCCCCGGCGGTTTGCCGCGCCCCGCCGGGCGGGGCCGTCCCGCGCCCGCCCGGTCCCTCTCCCCCGTCCTGCGCCGCTGCCCCGCGCCCTTGCCTCCGGGGCCCGTGCCGACGGGCGCGGGGCCTCGCGGCGGTGTCGCGCGATCTCCGTGGGCGTGTTGCGGAGGTGTTGCGGTGGGCGTGGCAGATGGGTCGGGCGTAGTAGCGTCGGGGCGTGAAGTCGCGCACGCGGCGCGGTTTTTGACCATTGGACGGACGGGGGTCGAGCGTTGGGAAGGGGTGGTGGGTGTGGGACGGGCACGCGTGGCGGCGCGAATGATCGAGCACCCTGGCGTGGAGGACGTGAGCGTCCAGCAGGTGCTGGAGGCGCTCTCTGATCCGGCCCGCAGGTCGGTGGTGCGCACGCTGGCGCACTCGATGGCCGACCTGAGTTGCGGTTCCTTCGACTTGCCGGTGGGGCGTTCGACCTCCAGCCACCACTTCAGTGTGCTGCGCGAGGCGGGGCTGCTGCGCCAGTACTACGTGGGTACGACCAAGATGAACGCGCTGCGCAGCGAGGAGCTGGAGCGCCGTTTCCCGGGGCTGTTGTCGGCGGTGGTGGCCGCGGCGGACGCGGAGGTGCGCGCGGGCGCCCCGTCCCGGCCGACGTGACGGCCGATCACGTCCGGTGACGGCCGGTCGGTCGGTGACGGCCCCGGTCAGCCGGTGCCGGTGAGGACGATCTCACCGGTCCGGGTACCGCTCTCCGGGCAGCGGTGGGCCTCGGCGATGGTGTCGAGGCCCACCGGGACGCGGTCGGCGGGGGGGCGAGGGTGCCGTCGGCCGGGCCGGCGGGGGCGAAGGCGAGGGCGCGGCACGGGCGTTCGTCGTCGCGGGTGACTTCGAAGGCATCTCGTCCGGGCTTGCAGGCTGCTCCCGTGACGATCGTGGAGCGCCTGGTACCGGACGAGTCGTGGGAGCTGTTCCGGCTGGTGGTGCCGGCGGCGCCGCCCGGCCCCAGGGCGGCGGGCGGCGCCGCTGCGGGGATCGCGAGGTGGCGGCGGCGGTCGTGTTCGTCGCGGCGTCGGGGTGCACGCGGGCCCGGCCGCCGCCGTGTTCCGGTCCGTCCGGGCCGACCGCCCACCGGCGTTTCACCGGGTGGAGCAGGGCCGGGGTGCCGGCCGGGCTCCACCGGGTCGTCCCGGACGAGCTCGGCGCGCGGGGCGAGCCGGCCCGGTCGAGGCGTGCGGTCGACTCGGTGACCATGCGGACCCTGGGAAAGGGGGAGCCGGCAGGTCCGAATCCTGTCGGTCGGGGCACGTTCGGGTCGAAGATCGATCTGCTCGCCGAACGCACCGGTCGGCCCCTGTCGCTCGCGGTCTCCGGGGCCAACGTCCACGACGGCCAGGCCCTGATCCCGCTCGTCGACGCCATCCCGCCGATCCGCCCACGGCGAGGCCCGAGGCGGCGCCGACCCGGCAGGCTGCACGGCGACAGGAGCGCCTCGGCGTGGTCGAGGCCGGGGCCGGCGGCGCGCAGGCGCGGTTCACCGGGCCCGGACGGGCGCCGGGGGCTCTCGCACGCGGTCAGGACCTCGGGGCCCCCGGTGGTCTCGAAGACGACGGTCCCGGGCACGGCACGGCTCCCCCGTGCGGCCGGCGTCGGGCCGGCGGTGCCGGGCCCGGGGGCCCCACCCGGGCGGGCGCGGCCCGCCCGTCACACCTCGACGGCATCGGGACAGTGGCCTGCGGGCCGTCCTCGCACCGAAGTTGAGCATCCGTCACGAAGCCCGCGCCGGGCGGGCCGCGGTGACGGGCAGGCCGGGACCGGGGGCGGGGGCGGGGGCGGGGGCGGGGCGTAGGCTGTCGGTCCGTGATCGGGAACGGGGACAGCGGGGACGGCGGGGACCGGAACAGGTCCGGCGGGAACAGGTCCGGGGACGGGTCCGCTGTGGGTGGCGGGCGGGACTGGGCCGCGACCCTGCGGTGGGCCGAGGGCGCGCTCGCGCCCGGCGAGCGGATCACGGCGGTGACGGCGCTCAAGGGCGGATGGACCTCGCGGATGCGTCGCCTGGACGTCGAACGCCCGGACGGCCGCGGCCGGTACGCGCTGGTGCTGCGTTCCTTCGTCACCCCGTTCTACCGCCGTCACGCCCCGGCCCTGCTGGCGCGCGAGGCCCGCGTGCTGGGGCTGCTGGAGGGCGGTGGCGTGCCGGCCGCGCGCCTGCGCGCCCTCGACGAGCACGGCGCGGCCTGCGACCACCCGTCCCTGGTGATGACGCACCTGCCCGGCGGGGTGCGCCTGGCCGAGGACGCGGACACCGGCCGGCGCGCGGACCTGCTGGCCGCCCAGCTCGCCGCCGTCCACGCCCTGAAGGTCGACGAGCGGTCGCGTCCGCGCGCCTGGCAGGCGTGGACCGCGCCCGACATCGTGCGCGTCCCCCAGCGCACGAAGCGCCCCGCACTGTGGGCGCGGGCGGTGGCGGGGATCCGCCGCGAGGCGCCCGCGCACCGCCCGTGCTTCCTGCACCGCGACTTCCACCCCGGCAACGTGCTGTTCACCGGCAGCGGCGCGAGCCTGGCCGTCAGCGGGGTCGTCGACTGGGTGGAGACCTCCTGGGGCCCGGCCGACCTGGACGTCGCCCACTGCGCCACCGCCCTGGCCCTGCTCCACGGCCCCGCCGCCGGCCTGGCCTTCGCCGACCGCTACCGCGAGGCCGGCGGCGTCCTCGACGAGGGCACCGGCCACCTGTACTGGCGGCTGCTGGACGCCCTCGCCTTCGCCCCGGACGCCGAGAAGGTCGCCGTCCCCTGGCGCGACCTGGGCCGCACCGACCTGACCCCGGCCCTGCTGACCCGCCGTCTGGAGGACTACCTGCAGGCCCTGCTCGACCACCACACCTGACCACCACCCCTGCACCGGCCCGCCTCGTTCCTCCCCACGCGGGAAGTCGGCCGGCCCGACGTCCCGTGCACGCCCGCGCGGGCGCCCACGCGGGCGACCGGGGCGGCGAACGGGGCGTCGTGTTCTGCCGGCCGGGGCGCGGGGGCCGGTCACAGGGGCAGGTGCTGGTCCTCCTCGGCGGCCGTGACGTCGCCCGCGAAGGTGTGGCGGGCCTCGGCGAGCGCGACGGTGCGGTCGGTGCCGGGCCAGAAGTGGGTGAGCAGCAACCGGGCGGCACCCGCACGCCGGGCCCACCGCCCGGCCTGGGCGGCACTGAGCAGATACGGGTCGCCCGGCCCGGTGCCGCACACGGTGACGCCCGCGACGAACAGGTCGGCACCGGCGGCCAGACGCTCCAGGGCCGGGCCGGGGCCCGCGTCACCGCTGTAGGCGAGGGTCAGGCCCGGAGCGCTCAGACGCACGCCCGCGTGCGGGACGTGATGGGGCAGCGGCACGCTCTCCAGAAGCAGCGGGCCCAGGCGGTGGGTGGTACCGGCGCCGGCGGGCAGGAGGTGGATGTCGAAGACGTCTCGGAGGTCTTCGCTGGGTTCCATCGCCTGGACGCGGGTCACGACGCCCGGCGTGCAGTACAGGGGCAGCAGCGGCGGGCGGGGACCGGCGAAGTAGCGGGCGCGGGCCAGAGCGCTGAGATCGGCGCAGTGGTCGGGGTGTTCATGGGTGATGACGACGGCGTCCGGGCCGGCGGCCGGGGTGTGGCCGAGCAGGCGGGGGAACGTGGCGTAGCCGAGGTCGAGGACGAGGCGGTACCCGTCGTACTCGAGGAGGAAACCGCTGGCGGCGCGGCCCGCTTCGGGGTAGGCGGCACTGGTTCCCAGGACGGTGAGTCGGCGCACCGGGCGATGGTCTCACGGGCGGGATGCGCCTCCCCCTCCCGGGTGCCCGTTCCAGGGGGGCCGGTGCAGCCGGTGCAGGTCCGTCACGCCTTCCCGCCGCCCCGTCATCCGGCATGCGGCGCAGCCGGGTTCGACACGCCGGCGGCCATGCGGCACGGCGGCCCGGGGACGGGCTGCCGACGGGGCGGGGCTGCGGGCGGGGCGGGGCTGCGGGCGGTGCGGGGCGGGCGGTGCGGGGCGGCCACGCCGCTGCGGATCCCGAGCCGGGCCCGGCAGGCGTTCCCGCCCCGGCCGGCGCCCGTACCCGCACGACACCGGCACTGGCAGCAACAGCAACGCTGACGGCGGCACGGCGGCACGGCGGCACGGCGGCACGGCGGCACGGCGGCACGGCGGCACGGCGGCACGGCGGCACGGCGGCACGGCGGCACGGCGGCACGGCGG
>NZ_JBEZIQ010000046.1:0-13230 GCF_040651155.1 Kitasatospora sp. NPDC048545 | reverse complement strand
CAGGGGTGCTCCGGTTGACGTCTTTCCCTGGCGGGCGAGGGCGCCAGGGCCGCACCCTTCGCCGGCCCCGCGACCGCGTGGGCGCGCCGGTATGCCATGGGCGGCGCAAGGGGGGTCCGGGACCGGGACGAGGCGGGTGATCACGCCCTTGGCCGGCCCCCGTGGCGGACCGGCCGGCCACCGGGTTTCGTGCCGGCGGGCGGCGGCACCGACGGCCGCACCTGCCGGGAGCCGTTCCCGGAAGCGCTCCGGGTCCCGAGGGCCGGGCCGGGGCGCCCGCGCACCCGGCCCGGCCACGCCGTCACCGGCCGGGCCGCCGCTGCCTCGGACATGCCGTGCCCGGCGGCGCCGGCCGGGCACGGCCCCGTCTCGCCCGGGATCACGCGGCACCGGCCCACCCGGCCCACCCGGTCCGCACGGCCGCCTGACGCCCGCCTGCGCCGGCTCCGGCCGGGGGCGCGGCCCGGCCGCCCGTCTCGGCGGGACCCGCGGGCCCTGCCGAGGCGCCGTCGCACATCACCCCTGCCCGCCCCGCCCAGGCTGCGGCTGCGGTGACGGCCCTTCAGTGGTACTGGGCGATCTGGATGAGGTTGCCGCAGGTGTCGTCCAGGACGGCGATGGTCACCGGTCCCAGTGCCGTCGGTTCCCGGGTGAAGCGCACCCCCAGCGCGCGCAGCCGCTCGTACTCGCCGTGCACGTCGTCCACGGCGAAGGAGGTGGCCGGGATCCCGTCGGCGGCCAGCGCCGCCACGTAGGCCTTGGCCGCGGGGTGGTGGTCGGGTTCCAGCAGCAGTTCGGTGCCCTCGGGCTGCTCGGGCGAGACGACGGTCAGCCAGCTGTGCCCGCCGAGGGGGACCTCGGTCTTCTTCACGAATCCCAGCACCTGGGTGTAGAAGCGCAGGGCTTTGTCCTGGTCGTCGACGAAGACGCTGGTCAGGTTGATCCTCACGGGGGCTCTCTCCTCCGGTGTACGGGCCCGGGACGGCGGCCGGGGCGGCGGCGCGCCCGGACGGCCCGGCGTTCGGTTTCGGCTCCGGCCTGGGCCTGGACCTGGGCTCCGGCCTGGACCTGGGCTCCGGCCTGGGCCTGGGCTCCGGCCTGGGCCTGGGCTCCGGCCGGTGGGACGGACGGGGACGGACCCGGGGCCCGGCCGCCGCGTGCGGGGCCCGCCGCGTCTGCCCCGTCAGGGCATCGTCCGTCACTGCCCGCCCCGGGCACGTCACGGCCCGCCCGACACACGGGAACGGCCCGGCCCGGGAACGGCCCCGGCGGCGGGCCCCGGGGCGGGGCGGGGCGGTGCGGGCGTGGACGCACGGGACGGGCGGGGCCCTACAGGGCGGGCGGGGCCGTACGGGACAGGTGAGGTGCGACCCGCCGGAGGTTCACCCGCACGAGTGATTGTTACGCTGCGCTCACGCATGGACACTCATAGTGTACGGAGAGCTCGTGGGGGGCTCTCCCGTCGCGAGGGGAGCCGTCATGGCCGCAGCCGAGTCTTCCGCCTCCGGGGTGCCGCGCATCGCGGACAGTTCACAGCCCGCCGACCAGGACCAGGGCCTCGCGGCGATCGGCGGCAACGTCGGCGCCGTGTGGCGGGGGTGGTGGACGTGGACCCCGGGCAACGGGACCTTCAACCTCCAGATCCCCTGGAACGTCATCGGGCCGGACTCGACGGTCGTCATCACGGCCTCCGAGATCAACGCCAACGGGGTCCGGTTCGTCGGCGCCGCGCCGTTCCAGGTGTCGAGCATCGCCCCCGGCAACGGCGTGGTGACGTTCAAGATCAGCATCGGCTGGAGCAGCGCCCTGCCGATGCGCACCGACGTCCTGGTCTTCAACTGAGCACCGGCCCGCGGCCGGCACCATGACGGCCGCACCGCCACCACCCGCCCCGCGGCGGCCCGGGTCCGCCCGGCCGCCGCGGGGCGCGTTCGCTCCCCGGGCCGGACGCCACACCCCCGTCGGCGGCAGCCGGAGCGCCACGGGAGCGACGGGAAACCGGCGGAGCACCACGCGCCCCGCAGGACACAGCCGAAGGAGCGCAGGCCCCGCAGAACACCGGCGGAGCACCACGCGCCCTGCAGCACACAGCCGAAGGAGCGCAGGCCCCGCGGGACACGACCGAAGCGCCACGGGCCCCGCAGGACACGAAGGGGCGCGGGCCCTACGGGGCGCGGCCGGCGCGCGAGGGGGCCGTCTTCGCCCCGGGCGGCGGGGTGTTCGTGGGCGCGGGCGCGCGGGCGGGCGGGGTGTCCGGCCGGTGGTCGCCCCGTGGGCGGGGTGGGGGGCGGGCAGTAGGATCGGCGGCGTTGCACACCCGTATACCGCTGGTAGGAGGCTTTTCATGGCTCAGGTCACGCTGAAGGGGAACCCGGTCGAGGTCGGCGGCGCGCTGCCGGTCTCGGGCAGCCGGGCTCCGTCGTTCACGCTGGTCGGCGCGGGGCTGGCGGACACCTCGCTGAAGGACTTCGCGGGCGCGCGCAAGGTCCTCAACATCTTCCCCAGTGTCGACACCCCCACCTGCGCGACGTCGGTGCGCACCTTCAACGCCCAGGCCGGTGCCCTGGACAACACCGTGGTGCTGTGCATCTCCGCCGACCTGCCGTTCGCGCAGGCCCGGTTCTGCGGCGCCGAGGGCCTGGACAACGTCAAGACGCTGTCCACGCTGCGCGGACGCGAGTTCCACGACGCCTACGGCGTGGCCATCAACTCCGGCCCGCTGGCGGGCCTGACCGCGCGCGCCGTGGTCGTCCTGGACGAGAACGACACCGTCCTGCACACCGAGCTCGTCGCCGAGATCGCCGACGAGCCGGACTACGAGGCCGCGCTCGCCGTCCTGGCCTGACCCGCCCCACGCGCCGCCACCCGCGCGCGTGCACACGGCGGCCCCGCCGTCTCCCCTCCCGGCCCCGGCCGGGACCGGAAGACACACGGCGGGGCCGCCGCCGCATTTCCGCCCCCGCTGCGCCCCCGTTCCGCCCGCACGCCCGCAGTCCCCCCGGCCCCCGCCCCTCACCCCGGCGCCCCACCACCGGCCGCGCGGCCGGCGACGGCACCGGCCCCCGCCCCACCCCGGCCCGCACCCCGCACCCCGGGCACCGGGCACCGGGCACGCCCCGACCCACCCCACCCCGCCCCGCCCCCGGGCAACGGGTGCGCCCCCGCACCCCGGCCGGTGGGCCGAGGGGCGGGGGCGTGGTGTCCCCGGGACCCCCCGGGGGCGGCGGCGGGCCCGCGCGGGCGCGGGCCCGCACGGGCCCCGGGAAGGGGACGGGAACGGGGGGCGAGGCGGACCCGGGCCCGGGCCCCCGGGGGGCGGGCCGGGGCCCGGAGCCGGGGACGGGGCCCGGAGCCGGGGACGGGGACGGGGACGGGGACGGGGACGGGGGTCAGGTGATGGAGGCGCCGGAGTCGATGCTGATGACCTGCCCGGTCATGCAGTCCTGGTCGAGGAACAGGGTGATCGAGCGGGCGACCTCGCGCGGGGTGACGAAACGCGGCACGGGGACCTTGTCGCGCATCCCGGCGATGACGTGCTCGGGCAGGGTGTCCGTCATCCCCGTGATCATGAAGCCGGGCGAGAGGGCGTTGACCGTCACCCCCCGGCGCCCGCACTCCGCCGCCAGGGTCCGGGTCAGACCGATCAGCCCGGCCTTGGACGCGGAGTAGGCGGTCTGCCCGGCGGTGGCGATCAGCGCGGACGGGGACACGATGTTGACGATCCGGCCCCAGCGCGCCCGCAGCATCGCCGGCACGCACACCCGCGCCGTGTGGAAGGAACCCACCAGGTTGGTGTCGATCACCTGCCGCCACTGCGCCGGGTCCTGCATCGCCATCAGCGCGTCCTTGCGGACGGCACCGTTGTTGACGAGCACGTCCACCGGGCCCAGCGCCTCACCGATCCGCCCGTACATCGCGGTGACCGCCTCGAAGTCCGCGACGTCACCGGTGACCATGACGTGGTCGTTGACCAGCTGCGCGCAGGTCTTCTCCGCCCCCTGGCGGGAACTGTTGTAGTGGACCGCGACACGACACCCGGCCGCGTCCAGGGCCAGCGCCAGTTCACTGCCCAGCCCCCCCGACGCGCCGGTGACCAGCGCCACCGGCGACACGGGACGGACCCCGAAGGCGTCCTTGCCGCTCACCGCGCCCCTCCCCACGTCATCAGGACCGAACCCCACGTCATGCCCGCACCGAAACCGGCCAGCAGCACCGTGTCCCCGTCCTTGATCCGCCCCGCGTCCAGCGCCTCCGCCAACGCGATCGGGATCGACCCCGAAGCGGTGTTGCCGTACCGCTCCAGATTGGTGACCAGACGGTCCGCGGGAATCCCCGTGTGCGCGAGCACCGAGTTGATGATCCGGATGTTCGCCTGGTGCGGCACGACGTGATCGACGTCCGCAGCGGTGATCTTCGCCTGCTCCAGCGTCTCGCGGATCGTGCGCACCGTGTAGCGCACGGCATTGAGGTAGATCTCGTTGCCGTTGATCTGCGCGTAGTGCAGGCCCTGCTCCACCGTCTGCGCCGTGGTGGGCATCCGCGAACCGCCCGCCAGGACCTTCAGGCTGTTCTTGCACGAGCCGTCCGCACCCAGGTTCCACGCCCGGATCCGGTCCACCGGACCCGGCGCCAGGACCACCGCACCCGCACCGTCACCGACCAGGATCGACAGGTCCCGGTCGGCGGGGTTCGCGGTCTGGGTGTGCGTGTCCGAGCCGATCACCAGGATCGGACGCGGATCCATCCGCAGCAGACCCGCCGCCGTCACCAGCGCATACACGAAACCGGCACACTCGGAGTTCACGTCGTGCGCACTGCCCGCGATGCCCAGCTCGTCGTGGACGAACGCCGACGTCGCCGGCGAGGGCTGCTCCGGAGTGGCCGTCGCCACGATCAGGTGCGCGATGTCCGCACCCGTCAGGCCCGCCCGCTCAAGGGCCCGGCGCCCGGCCTCCACCGCCATCGACGCCGTGGTCTGCCCCGGCCCGACCGCCCGGCGCTCACGGATCCCGCACCGCGAGACGATCCAGTGCTCGTCGACACCGAAACGCTGCGCGAGCTCGGCACTGGTCACCACCCGCTCGGGCACCGACATCCCCCAGCCGGTGACGTCGAAACCGCTCATCACCCGCCCCCTCTCTCCCCGCCCCGGGGCCTCAGTTGGCCTCGGCCGGGACGAGCGCCAGGATCCGCTCGTGCACCACCCGCAGCGTCGTGGTGTCGTCGATGTCCGCGAACAGCGACTCGTCGGCCGGAATGTGCGGGTACTGGTTCTGGAACCCGTACAGCCACTCCATCAGGTCCAGCGAGTCCACGTCCGCGATGTGCTGCAACGCCGCGTCCGCGTCGATCTCGTGCGCACCGGAGACCGCCTGCAGCTGCTGCGCCAGGTCCTCGATGGTGGGGATCTGCGACATGGGTGATCGTTTCCTCTCCTCGCCCGGCCCCGGGAACACCGGGCGGGCGGCTGTCAACGCGTCGAATGGGAACAACGAACAGGGGTGGAACGGCCGGACCACCCGCGACCGGCGAACCGGCCCACGGACAAAGGCCCGGGACGACACCCCAGGACCGCAACCCCCCGCCCCGGCCGGCCACGGGCGGCAACCCGCCCGGACCCCCGCACCCCGCCCCCGGCCGGCCCGCACCCCGCCACCCCCTCCACACCCCGCCCCGCGCCCCCACCGGCCCCACACACCGTCACACCCGACACACGGGCACCACGAGGACCGGAAAAACACAGGAACACACAACGAGAACACCGGAAGGAAACAACGACGGACGGACAGGAAAACCGGGAACACGGGAACGACGCACCGCCCCCCACCCCGCACACAAGAACGGACAGGAGAAACAGCACAAGCCCGGACAAGCACCACCCCGCCGGCGAAACGAAAGGGAAGCGACCCGGCCGTGGGGGCCGCGTGTCTTGTCGAACCGCATGAAACCCGCGCCCGCGCAAACGCCCCGCAACCCCCCACACCCCCGCCCCCTTGCGCACCGCTTGCGAGACACACGCTTACCTGACCCACAACACACCGCACCCGCACGCACACCGGCACAACGCCACGACAACGCGGCCCACCACCGCACGCGAACACGGCACGGCATCACGGCACCACACGCGAGCGGCCGGGCGCACGTCACCGACACCGCACCGCACCGCACCGCGGTCCACCACCGCACACGAGCACAGCACGGCACGGCACGGCATCACGGCACGCGAGCACAGCACGGCACGGCATCACGGCACCGCACGCGAGCGGCCGGACGCACCGGCACCGCAAACAAGCACGGACCCACGGCACTCGTACGGCCCCAGGGCCGCACACGCGCCGCCGGCACCACACCGCGGTCCACCACCGCACACGACCACAGCACGGCACGGCATCACGGCATCACGGCACGCGAGCACAGCACGGCACGGCATCACGGCACGGCATCACGGCACGCGAGCACAGCACGGCACGGCATCACGGCACGGCATCACGGCACCACACGCGAGCGGCCGGACGCACCGGCACCGCACCGCGCGGCACGGCACGGCCGAGCACGAGCCGCCCCTCACCGGAGGCGGCCCCGCACGGCCCCGCCCCGCACCGCACCTACGGGCCGGTGCCCGCACACCGCGGCCGGCCCGCCAGGCCACCGCCCGCACACCGCACCACCGCCACCCGCCGTACCCGCCGTACCCGCACAGCCCGCACCGCCGGCACCCGCGCGTGGCACACCACGCGCACGCCCACTGCCCGGTCCGATTCCCATTCCACCACCACCGAGGGGCCCCATCCCATGACCACCGTCGAAGCCCGCTCCATCAACCCCGACGTCGAGGCCATCCGCCACCACTACGAGGTCCCCAACGAGCTCTACCGGCTCATCCTGGGCCCGACCATGATGTACTCCGGCGGCTACTGGGAGGACGGCGAAGACCTCGTCGCCGTCCTGGACGAGGCCCAGGAACGCAAGCTCGACGCCTTCACCGACCTGGCCCGCGCCGCCGGCACCGCCAAGGTCCTGGACGTCGGCTGCGGCTGGGGCACCATGCTCAACCGCCTCACCACCGTCCACGGCGTCAAGCGCGCCGTCGGCGTCACCCTCTCCCGCACCCAGTCCGACTTCGTCCACGCCCTGGGCAACCCCGCCATCGAAGCCCGCGTCGAAAGCTGGGAGGACCACCGCCTCGCCGAGGGCGAGGACGCCTACGACGCCGCGTTCTGCATCAACGCCCTCGAACACTTCGTGCTCTCCTCCCTCACCCCCAAGGAGCGCACCCAGCGCTACCGCGTCTTCTTCAAGCAGATCCACTCCCTCCTCAAGCCCGGCGCCCGCTTCGTCCTGCACACCATGACCGTCGAGAACCCCCCGCTGCGCCGCCAGCTCCTGGACGACCTGAAGTTCCTCCAGCGCGAGGAGTTCGAGGGCTGCCACATCCCGCGCCTGCCCGAACTCGCCTCCGGCCTCGACGGCCTCTTCGAGGTCACCGAGATCCGCAACGAGCCCGAGTCGTTCGCCCGCGCCTGCCGCGCCTGGCTCGAACTCCTCGCCGCCCGCCGCGACGAAGCCGTCACCATGACCGACGAAACCACCGTCGCCCGCTTCGAGCGCTACCTCGACATCTTCGCCTACACCCTCGAAGACCACATCTTCAACAACTTCCGCGTCACCCTCACCCGCCGCGCCTGACCCACCGGCACACAGGACCCCTCAGCCACCGCAGAAGAGGACACCGACGCCATGACCACCACCCCCGCCCCCGACCGCACCACCGGCACCGCCCCCGGCGCCAAGGCCACCACGGCCACCACCGCCCCCGCCCCGGCGGCGGGGGCCACCCCCACCACCCCCACCACCACGGCCACCCCCACCACGGCCGCCACCGGCACCACCACCGCCGCCGGCACCGGCACCACCACCGCCGCCGCCGGCACCGGCGACCTCGCCGTACGCCACCTCAAAGTCGCCGTCATCGGCGCCGGCATCTCCGGCCTGGGCACCGCCGTCAACCTCCTGCGTGCCGGCATCGACGACTTCCTCGTCTTCGAACGCGCCACCGACCTCGGCGGCACCTGGCGCGACAACACCTACCCCGGCTGCGCCTGCGACGTCCAGGCCCACCTCTACTCCTTCTCCTTCGCCCGCAACCCCGAGTGGAAATCCACCTTCGCCACCCAGGCCGAAGTCCACGCCTACCTCAAGGACTGCGCCACCCGCCACGGCGTCGACCCCCACCTGCGCTACGGCCACGAACTCCTCGACGCCCGCTGGGACGACACCCACCACCACTGGAAACTCCACACCAGCCACGGCCGCTACACCGCCCAGGTCCTCGTCACCGGCACCGGCTACCTCTCCGACCCCGCCATGCCCGACCTGCCCGGCCTCGACACCTTCACCGGCACCGTCTTCCACTCCTCCCGCTGGCGCCACGACCACGACCTCACCGGCCGCAACATCGCCGTCATCGGCACCGGCGCCTCCGCCATCCAGTTCGTCCCCAAGATCCAGCCCCAGGTCGCCCACCTCGACCTCTACCAGCGCACACCCCCCTGGGTCGCCGCCAAACCCGACAAGCCCAACACCACCCGCCACACCTGGATGCTGCGCCACCTGCCCGGCTACCAGCGCTTCCGCCGCACCTTCAACAAACACGGCCGCGAAATCGTCGCGTTCTTCATGTCCCGCCCCTCCCGCACCACCGGCATGAAGAACATGGCCGCCGGCCACCTCAAGAAAAGCGTCAAAGACCCCGCCCTGCGCCAACGCCTGACCCCCGACTACACCGTCGGCTGCAAACGCCTCCTCTTCTCCAACACCTGGTACCCCGCCATCCAGCAACCCAACGTCGACATCGTCTCCGACACCATCACCGCCATCGGCCCCACCCACATCACCACCGCCGACGGCACCCGACGCGACATCGACACCATCATCCTCGCCACCGGCTTCACCGCCACCGACCGCCCCGTCGCCCGCCTCATCCACGGCCGCGACGGCACCACCCTCGCCGACACCTGGCACACCACCGGCATGACCGCCCACCGCGGCACCACCATCCACGGCTTCCCCAACCTCTTCATGATCCTGGGACCCAACACCACCCTCGGCCACTCCTCCCAGACCGTCATGATCGAAGCCCAGATCACCTACATCCTCGCCGCACTCAAAACCCTCGACACCCACCACCTCACCACCCTCGAAGTCCGCGAAGAAGCCCAGAAGACCTACAACACCACCCTCCAGAACCGCCTCAAGAACACCGTCTGGAACACCGGCGGCTGCACCAGCTGGTACACCGACACCAAAGGCAACAACCCCTCGATCTGGCCCACCTACACCTGGCGCTTCAACCGCCAGACCCGCCACCTCGACATCACCAACTACCAGACCACCACCCACACCAACCACACCACCCCCTAACCCCCACCCCCACCCCCACCCCAGGCCACAAGCCACCGAGCGCCGCGGACCACCGGCCACACCACACACCCAGCCACCGGCCACCGACCGGAACCCACGGCCCGCCCGGAACCCGACAAACCCACAGACCGGCCCCGGGCCACGGGCCACCCACCGGCTACGGGACACAGGCCGGACAACGGACCGGACCACGGACCAGGTCACGGGACACCGGCCACGGGACACCGGCCGGGCCACGGGACACCGGCCGGGCCACCGACAAGCCCACGGACCGAGCCACAGGCCACGGCCCGGGCCACGGACCGGAGACCACAGCCGGCCCGGCACCCGACAAACCCACGGACCGGGTCACGGGCCACGGGATCGGGCCACGGGCCACGGGCCGCATAGCGGGCCACGGACCACGCACCGGGCCACGGGCCACGGACTGGGCTACGGACCGGAGACCACGGCCGGCCAGGCACCCAACAAGCCCACGGACCGGCCACGGGCTACGGGCCACGGGCCACCGACCGGGCCACGGGACACCGGCCAGGCCACCGACCAGGTCACGGGCCACGGGCCGCATTGCGGGCCACAGGCTACGGACCGAGCTGCGGGCTGCGACCCACGGCCGGCCCGGAACCCAACAAGCCCACGGACCGGGCCTGGGCCACGGACCGGGCCACGGGCCACGGGCCACCGGCCACCGGCCAGGCCACGGACCAGGTCACGGGCCACGGGTTCGGACCGGGTTACGGGTTCGGGTTCCGGACCGGGCCGGACCGGGCCTGGGATACGAGCCGGGCCACGGGACACCGGCCGGGCCACCGACCGGGTCACGGGCCACGGGTTCGGACCGGGTTACGGGTTCGGGTTCCGGACCGGGCCGGACCGGGCCTGGGATACGGGCCGGGCCACGGGACACCGGCCGGGCCACGGACCGGGTCACGGGCCACGGGTTCGGACCGGGTTACGGGTTC
This sequence comes from Kitasatospora sp. NPDC048545, assembly GCF_040651155.1. NCBI lineage: Bacteria > Bacillati > Actinomycetota > Actinomycetes > Kitasatosporales > Streptomycetaceae > Kitasatospora > Kitasatospora sp. NPDC048545. The sequence continues at coordinate 2,848 of NZ_JBEZIQ010000046.1, read as the reverse complement.
GGGTTACAGGCCGCAGACCACGGCCGGCCCGGAACCAGCGGACCACGGACCGGAAAAGCCACCAGGCCCACACGGCAACGAACGCACCCGGCCACAGGCCACGGGAAGTACCGGACCCACAACCCCGGAAAGCCCGGAAGGCCACAGGACCAACACACCCGGAACCCCGGCAGCACAAAGGCCAGCCCGAAGACCAGCGGCAACAGGGACAACAGGGAAGCACAGCAGGCACGGAAAGGGACCAGGGCGGACCAGGACAGGCTCACGAACACGCCTCACCGAACCACCCACCCACACCACCCGCACCACCACGGCACCGAGCACCACCACGGCCCGCCGCCCGACCCCCCGGGCGGCGGCCCGCCGGCCCAACAAACCGGCACCCCCCGAACAACACCACCCCGCACCACCCCGGGCGAACAACCCACCGCACTCACGAACCCGCGGCCACCCGCCCACCCGCCACAGGCCCGCCACCCGCACCACACCCAGGCACCCGGCCACCACACCACCCCGCGCCCGCACCAACACCCGGACCACAACCGAAAACCCGCCCACGCCTCACCCACAACACCCCGCCCCCCGCCCCCGCCCCCGCCCCCGCCCCCGCCCCCGCAGGCCAACGAGCACAAACCGCAGACGGATTCAGGCCCACACCCCAGGACCGCATCACCCTCCACCACCCCGAAACCCACCGGACACCCGGCCCCGGACCGCCGGACACCAGGCCCCGCGCCCGGCCAGCCCCACCCGCCACACCCCCGAACCACACCCCACAACTTCACACCCGTTCACCCGCCACCACCCACACCACCACGGCGACCGAACACCCCCACAACGCCCGCCCCCACCACACCAGGGGACCGCGGGCCACCCCCACACCCCCACACAACCCCAGCACCACCACCCCACACCACCACCCCACCACGCCCCACCGCCCCAGCCCAGACCCCGGCCCCAGCCCACACCCCGAACCACCCGAACCGAACCACCGGACCCACCGGACCCACCGAACCCACCGAACCCACCGGACCACCGAACCACCGGACCCAGCGGCCGCGCCGAACCCCCGAGCCACCGAACCACCGGACCCAGCGGACCCACCGGACCACCGAACCACCGGACCCAGCGGACCACCGGACCCAGCGGCCGCGCCGAACCCCCGAGCCACCGAACCACCCGAACCGAACCACCGGACCGGGTCACCGCACCGAACACCCGGCCCCGCCCCGGCCGGACCAGCCGCCCACGGCATCCAAAGCGTCCAAGACGTCCACGGCGTCCAAGACGTCCACGGCAGCCGGGGCAGGACACCCCGCACACCGACCACCGACACCCGCACACCGACCAGGGAGACCCACCCGCAATGAACCGACCCGCACTCTCCAGGCGCGCCCTACTCACCGGCGCCGCCGCCACCGTCATCGGCTACAACACCACCACCCGCTCCTGGGCCACCACCGACGACCCCACCACCAGCCGCGTCATCCCCGTCCCCACCCTCCAGGGCACCCTCACCACCAACCCCGCCACCCGCACCGCCTACGCCCAGGACTTCGGCCGCCTCACCACCACCACCCCCTACGCCGTCCTCAACCCCGCCGGCCCCCAGGACATCGCCACCATCATCAACTTCGCCCGCCGCCACAACCTCAAAGTCGCCATGAACGGCCAAAGCGGCACCGGCACCGACCTCGAATCACACTCCAACTACGGCCAGGCCGGCGCCCCCGGCGGCATCGCCATCAACGCCCGCGCCCTCAACCGCATCCACACCATCACCCCCACCAACGCCACCGTCGACGCCGGCGTCACCTGGGCCCAACTCACCGAAGCCACCCTCACCCAAGGCCTCACACCCCCCTGCCTCACCGACTACCTCCACCTCTCCATCGGCGGCACCATCAGCATCGGCGGCATCGGCTCCACCGTCCACAAACACGGCCTCCAAGCCGACACCGTCGAATCCATCGACATCGTCACCGGCACCGGCCGCATCCTCACCGCCACCCCCACCCAAAACACCGAACTCTTCCACACCGCCCTCGCCGGCGCCGGACAAGTCGGCATCATCACCCGCGCCACCCTCAAACTCGTCCCCGCCCCCGAACGCGCCCTCGTCTTCACCCTCTACTACGACAACCTCACCACCTACCTCACCGACCAACAAACCCTCCTCAACGACGGCCGCTTCCCCTCCCAAGTCGGCGAAATCCTCATCCAACCCAACAACCAACCCCCCCGCTACAAAATCGAAGCCGTCGCCCACTACAACGGCACCACACCCCCCAACCCCACCCCCCTCCTCACCGGCCTCAACCCCAACCCCACCGAAACCACCATCACCGACACCACCTACCGCGAATACACCTACCGCGCCGACACCTTCGCCGACACCATCAAAAACCTCGGCTACTGGAACGCCCCCAAACCCTGGCTCTCCCTCTTCCTCCCCGCCACCCAAACCCACACCTTCCTCACCGAAACCCTCCCCCAACTCACCCCCGACGACATCGGCCAAGGCCTCCTCCTCTGCTACCCCTTCCACACCAACAAAATCACCCACCCCCTCGCCATCACCCCCAACGAACCCACCGCCTACCTCTTCGACCTCCTCGCCTTCCCCCACCCCGACACCAACCCCACACCCGCCCTCACCCGCAACCGCAACCTCTACAACCGCGCCGTCCAACTCGGCGCAAAACGCTACCTCGTCGGCGCCATCCCCCACATGACCCCCACCGACTGGCAAACCCACTACGGCCCCCAATGGACCACCCTCACCACCACCAAAAACCACCACGACCCCACCCACACCCTCACCCCCGGCCAAAACATCTTCCCCTAA